>NZ_JAJMLX010000252.1 GCF_020991325.1 Bordetella petrii
CGGGCACGGCATGGCGCCGGCCGCCACGGCACAAGCCGCTGCCCCGCCCGGCCTGGCCGCGCAAGACTGCCGCATCCGCAATATGCCGAAGCAGGTACCCTCGGCCGGGTACTTCACGCTAGCCAACCACGGCCAGCACGAAGCCGTGCTGGTGGGCGTCGGTTCCGACGCCTATGCGCGCACCATGCTGCATGCCTCGACCAACGAAGGCGGCATGGCGGGCATGGCGCACGTGGACCGCATCGCCGTGCCGGCAGGCGGCAGCGTGCAGTTTGCCCCGGGCGGCTATCACGCCATGCTGGAAAAGCCTGTGCATGAACTGCAGCCGGGCGACCAAGTGACGCTGACCCTGGCCTTCGAGGCCGGCGGCGCGCTGGCCGTACCATGCACCGTGCACGCGCCGGCCGATATCCGGTAGGCGCTGGGCGAGTTGTCACGGACGCCGATGGGTGTCTGGCTCCCGCCAGGGTGCCAGACACCGCACATCGTGGCGCACAACGGTGTCCGGCACCTTTCGGAGCCGGACACCCAACCGCACCGCGCAAAGCGCCGCGCGGCGAGTTTTCACGGATGCCGATGGGTGTCTGGCTCCCGCCAGGGTGCCAGACACCACGCATCGTGGCCCATAACGGTGTCCGGCACCGTCGGAGCCGGACACCCGGCTGTACCGCGCAAAGCGCCCTCTTTCACCTTAAATCAGGCCCTCGGCGCGGCGGGGCGACGGCGGCGGCGCAACGCGGCCAGGCGCCGCGTGCCCAGCACCACGCCGGTGGCCGACAAAGCCAGCCCGCCCAGGCTGAGCAGGATGATGGCCACGTCCCTGGCCACGCCGGCATTCAACAGCGTTGGCGTATCCCAACTGTGCAAGAAGTAGAACAGCCAACGCCCCACCCGCTCGGCGCGCCCAAGGTCCAGGCTGACCGCGCCGGTGCGCAGGTCCACATACACCCGGTGCCGGCCAGGCGTATCGAAATCCAGCCGCAGCGCGGGCAAGCCGCGCGGCGCGCCACCGTTCATGGCCTGGGCATGCCGCGCGTAATAGTAGGCGTCGTACTGCGCCAGCACCTGCGCCTGCATGCGCGCACCGGGAAACAGTGCTTGCGCGGCGGCCTGCACCCGTTGCGGGTCCCATTGGCCTTGCACCGCCAGCCCCGCCGCCCCGGCGCGCACAATGCGGCTGTCAGCCTGCGCGTTGCGCGCCACCACATATGCCTCGCCCCCCAGCCAACGCCATTCCAATTGCACCGGCCGGAAGCCCGCTTGCTGCAGGGCCCGCAGCACCGGCCGCGGGTCGGCCAGCGGATGACTGACGCCGGCCGCCGCCATGCCTTGCCGGTCGGGCCCGGGCCCCCCATCCGAGAAAATTCCGCCCGGGTTCATGGACATCAGGCCGCTGAAAATCCAGGTGCACACAAAAGCGCTGAACAGCAGGCCGGCGACATGATGCCAGCGCATCCACGCCTCGCGGTAAGGCGTGCGCGCGCCCGACTTATAGCGCCCGCGAAACCGCCAGCGCCACACACCCACCACCACGCCGCTGATCGCCAGCAAGGTGCAGGCGCCCGACAGGACAATCACGATCCAGCTCCAGCCCGGGTCCACCGAGCGGTCGCGCACCATATACAGCCAGTGCAGCCAGGCACCCACATAATTCCAGCGCTGCTGGGCCAGCGGCGCGTCCAGCACCACCTCGCCCGTGGCCGACGACACATACAGCGTGCCGGACGTGGGCCCATCCATCCACACCTGGTGCAGCGGACGATGGCGGTCCAGCCCGCGCGAATGCGTCCAGCGGTCTTCCTGCAGCAGCCCGCCGTAGCGCGGCGCCGCCCGCGGCCAGAAAGCCTGCGCGGCCGCCACCGCCACGCTTTCCGTCACGGCCCCGTCCGGCAGGCCCGTCTGCGCCGAATACGCGCGCGGGCCGTCCGCTGTGGACACCACATAAGTGGGCCGGCCGCGCAGCGACGTCAGCACCAGGCCCTGGCCCGCTGGCGCCAGGGCTGCAAAACTGATGCAGCAATCATCGGCCGCCAGCACCGGCAGGCTGCCCAGCCGCTCGGCCGGCGTCAGCTTGGGATAGCCCACATACAGCATGACGATGCCGCTGAGAAACCACACCAGCATCAGCACACAGCCCGCCACCCCCAGCCAGCGATGCGCCAGGTAAGTCAGCCTGCGGCATCGCGCCTTCAGGTCCATGCGTCGCTCCGCACGGTCAGAAACGATGGTTGAACGTCAGTTCAAACCGGCGGCTGGGCCCGTACAGCCATTGCGTATTGGTGTAGTACGCAGTGGTGAAATAGGCCCGGTCGAAAACGTTATAGCCGCGCGCCGTGATGCTGGTGTCCTTGTTAACGTCCCAGCGCAGCGCCAGATCAGTAGTGGTGTACGACGGCAGCTCGATAGTGTTGGCATTGTCGGCGTAGCGCTTGCCCACATAACGCAAGCCACCCATCGCCGTCCAGCCCGGCTGGAAATTCCAGCTTAGCCACAAGTTGGCCAGGCGTTGCGGCACATTCGGGGGCACCTTGCCTTCGCGCGACACCGCCCCGCCGCCCGACGATTCCGTGAAATCGTCGTACCTGGCGCGCAGCATGGTGGCGTTGGCCTCCAGCCTCCAGCCGGGCGCAAAAGTCAAGGCCACCGTAGCCTCCAGGCCCCGCGAAGACTGTTCCCCCACCTGCACGCGCAGGCTGGGGTCGGTAGCATCGCGCGACAACAAGTTCGACTTCCGTATGTGGTACGCCGCCAGCGTCCATTCGCCGCGGTTGTCCCAGAACGCCTGCTTCAAACCCACTTCCACCTGCTTGCCCTTGGCCAGGTCAAACTCGGCATTGGCCGGGCTTAGCATCAGCAGGCCGCCTACCGGGTCGGCCGCCTCGGCATACTGTGCGTACACCGCCATGTCCGGCGTCAGGTCGTACGCCGTGCCGATGCGCCAACCCACGTCGGAATACGTCTTCGACAACGCACGCTGGCTGGCCACCAGGTCGTCGCGCACCACCCTGGCATGGTCATAGCGCAGGCCGCCCACCACCGACCACTTGCTGGTCAACGCCAGACGGTCTTCCATGAACAGCGCGAACTGGTCCGCCTCGTTGCGATAGCGCGGAATAGTCGGAAAATCGCTCTGGAAATGACCATGCGCCGGATCATAAGGATCCACCGGCCCCGAACTACCCGTGTAGGTATTGTTGATGTGCTTGAAGCTCGCATGGTTCACATCGAAGCCCACCGACACGGTGTTGTCCAACCCGGCTAGCTTGCCCTTGAACGCCGCGTCCATGGTCAGGCCGGTTTGCGTCTGGTCGTGCGTAATGGCGGTATTGTCCGAACGGTCGATCAGGCCGGTGCCGGGGTTGTACACATAACGCTCGGCATTGCGCCAGTCGCGGTCGCTTTGCACGTGATATAGGCGGGCGCGCACCGTCGTCGCATCGTTGGGCGTCCACACCGTGTCCAGCTGAGTCCACTGGTCGCGAAAACGCATGAAACTATCGCTGACGTTGTAGTTCTGCTTGCGCACCGCGTCCAACTGTTCGCCATCGATCAGCGGCGTGCCAAAGTAACGCATCGGACGCTGATACCCATAGGCATAGCTCAGCGTGAAATTCAGATCGGGCGTGGCGTCCCAGCGCAAGGCCCCCGAGAACGTCGCGTCGCCAGACTGGCCGCGATCCACCCAGCCGTCGGTGTAGTTGCCGCTAAGGTCCAGCCGATACGACAACGTATCGCTCAGCGCGCCGCCGCTGCCCAGGCCCAGCCGCGCCGTATCCTGCGTGCCGATGGTGGCCTGCACTTCATTACGGATGGGCCCGCGCGTGGGCCGCTTGGGCACCACATTCACCACCCCGCCGATGGCGCCGTCGCCATAGATGACCGACGCCGGGCCGCGCAGCACCTCGATGCGCTCCACCGACCAAGTATCGAACGGAAACGTCACGCCCACCCCGCCATACTGGCGCAGGCCGTCGTACAGGCGCATCACCGAAGCACTATCGGTGAAGCCGCGCACCGACAGCGCGCTGTTGCCGTTACCCGGATGGGCCATGCCCGAGAATCCCGCCGCGCGCGTAATGGCGTCGTTGACGTTGGTATCGCCGCGTTCCTGAATCTGTTCGCGCGTGATCACGTCGATGCTGGCGGGCGTCTGCATCGGCGTCAGCCCAAGATTGGACCCCGTGCTGGCCTCGGTGGCCAGCGCCGACTCGGCGCCGCCCGTGACCACGATGGGGCTAAGGGTGGCGGGGGTGGATTGGGCGGCGGCATTGAAAGCGGCCAGCACCAAAGACGTGCCCAGGCACGCGTGCGTACGAATAATGGTCAAGGCGACCTCTCTTCTTTCTGTATAGGTATTGTCTGGGCCTGGCAGCGGCAGGGGCTGCCGGCAAGACCGGAGCGAAGAGAGGAAAGTCGTGGGCGCGGATAGCAAGGCGCATACACGCCGTGCCTATCGTTGCAGAGGCATCCCCCTTCGCGGCCAGGAGCGGTGCAAATCAGGCACCGCCGTCAGCTCAGGCAAACAAAGAAGGAGGCGCGCGCGAACCCAGCGGCGGCCCAAGCGGGGGCAGGGCCGGCGCCGCGCGGTAGACCGGCGCCACGGGCACCGCGTGAGTTTGTTGCGCCGACAGCGCCGGCGCCATATGGGTATCGGGCAAGACCCCATGGGCCGACAAGGCGCCGAAAGCGCAGGTCTCGGCCGCCAGGTGCTTACCGCTGGTGTCATCGGATTGGCCCGGCACTTCCAGCGGCACACTGACGGGGCCCGCCGCGCTGCACAGCGTCAGCATGACGTGCGACGAGGCCGGCGCCGCCATGAACCCATGCGGAATCGCCGCGCGCAGCACGAACACGGCCAGCGCCAGGCAGATCAAGATCCGCCAGGACAGGCCGCGAGGCTGGTTCGCAGGGCGCCGGAAGTTGGGCATGCGGCGGATTTTATTACACAACCTTGCGGGGCGTTGCGGGGTGCGGCGATTGGACGCACCGGGTGGGCAAGGTGCGGCTTGCTGGTCTGGGGCAAGACGCGAAACAGGGTATCGGTTTCCTCAATACCCTATTTAGCCGGCAGGTTTACCCCATTCCTGCCGTGCGATGGTCGAATGGGGTCAGACGTTAAACAAGAAATTCATCACATCGCCATCCTGCACGATGTATTCCTTGCCTTCGGCGCGCATCTTGCCGGCCTCTTTGGCGCCGCCCTCTCCCTTATAGGAAATGAAGTCGTCAAACGAAATAGTCTGCGCCCGGATAAACCCGCGTTCAAAATCGGTGTGGATCACGCCGGCAGCCTGGGGGGCAGTAGCGCCTACTTTCACTGTCCAGGCGCGAACTTCCTTCACCCCCGCAGTGAAGTAGGTCTGCAGGCCCAGCAAGCGGTAACCGGCGCGGATCAGGCGATCCAGACCCGGCTCTTGCATGCCCATGTCGGCCAGGAAAGCCGCCTTGTCGGCGTCGTCCAGTTCGGCGATCTCGGCTTCGATGGCGGCGCAGATGGCCACCACCGGGGCATTCTGCGCATTGGCGTGCTCTACCAGGCGGTCCAGCAGCGGATTGTTCTCGAAGCCATCGTCGCTGACGTTGGCCACGAACATGGCGGGCTTGGCGGTGATGAAGCCGAACGACTTCAGCGAGAACAGTTCCTCGGCATCCAGGCCCAACGAGCGGATCGACTTGCCGGCGTCCAGGTGTTTCTGGCAACGCTCGAGCAATGCGACAAGCTTGGCGGCCTCTTTGTCGCCCGAGCGCGCCAGCTTGTTGTTGCGGTGAATGGCCTTCTCGACCGTCTGCAGGTCGGCCAGGGCCAGCTCGGTGGAGATGACTTCGATATCCGAAATGGGGTCGACCTTGCCCGCCACGTGGATCACGTTGGAATCCTCGAAGCAGCGCACCACATTGACGATGGCGTCGGTTTCGCGGATATGCGACAGGAACTGGTTGCCCAGGCCCTCGCCCTGGCTGGCGCCGGCCACCAGGCCTGCGATGTCGACGAATTCGACCACGGCGGGCACCACGCGCTCGGGCTTGACGATATCGGCCAGCTGGGCCAGCCGCGGATCCGGCACTTCCACCACGCCCACGTTGGGTTCGATGGTGCAGAAGGGATAGTTTTCGGCGGCGATGCCGGCCTTGGTGAGCGCGTTGAAAAGCGTCGATTTGCCCACGTTGGGCAGGCCGACGATGCCGCATTGCAGAGCCATGGGTATTCCTTAATGATCAAGACGGGGATTGTAGCCGCCTGGCACGTCCGGCGCAGGCGTCAGCGCAGCCCCAGCACCGTCACGATCAGCAGCATGGGGCCGGCGTTGAAAATGCCGTGCAGCGCCACCGCGGCGCCTATGCCACGGCGCACGCGGATCCAGCCCAGCACCAGGCCGGTGGCCCATTGCGGCAATACCAGCAGGGGCAGCATCCAATAGGCGGTGTCGGCCAGCGCGAAGTTGTTCAGGTGCACGGCGGCAAAGGCCAGCGAGGCCAGGTGATAAACCAGGCCGAAGCGCAGGCGGTAGTGGCGCCGCCAGTCCATGCGCCAGGGCTTGCGCGGCGCGCGGCCGGGCCGCAGCGGCAGGCAGGCCAGCTGTATGACCGCCGCCGCCCAGGCCAGG
>NZ_JAJMLX010000253.1 GCF_020991325.1 Bordetella petrii
GTTCCGGCGGGCAGCTGCATGGCGTCCAGCACGGCGCGCAGCGTGTCGGGCGATACGCGTTGCGTGTTGCCGCGCGCGTCGGTCCAGCTGACAGCGATGCCCGCCGCCTCGGCCAGGGCCGCCAAGGTGTCCGTGGCCTGGGCCGCGCCGTTCATGGCCCTTCCTCGATGAAGCACAGGGTGCAGGCTGCCGGCAGCATGCCCTCCGCCAGGGCGTCACTGGCGTTCGCGCGGCTTTGGAACAGCAACAATGCATGCGCGGCAGCTTGCATGGCCGAGGCCGGCGCGTGGATGTCATCGGCGCCCAGATTGGCGTACAGCACCAGTCGGGATCCGTCGTTCATGCGCCATCGGGCCTCCACTGCGTATGGGGCCACGGCGCTGGCGCATTCGGCACGGGCGCCCGCCAGCCGGGGCACGATCATGCGCTTGCGCAGGGCGAGCAGGTTCTTGTAGTAGTCGCGCCAGACATGGGCATCGGCCGTATCCTGCCAGGGATAGCAGGCCGCGTAAGTATCATGGGCGTTGGGGTCGGGCAGGGTATATGGCCCTTGCCCGCGGCCCGTGGTGTCAAAGCGGAACTCGCGCTGCCGGCCTTCGCGCACGGCCTGCGCCAGGGCCGGGTCGCGGTGTTGCGTGAAATACAGAAAAGGGGCCTGCGAACCGCATTCCTCGCCCATGAAGATCAGCGGAATTTGCGGCGACAGCAGTTGCAGGGCAATGGCGGCCCGCAGCGCGCCGGTACGTTCGCCCACCAAGGTGCGCAAACGTTCGCCGAAAGCGCGGTTGCCGATCTGGTCGTGATTCTGCAGGAACAGTATGAACGCGGTCGGGGAAAGGTCGCTGCTGGGTTCGCCGCGCCGCCGCTTCGCGTCGCGCAGCGTGGGTTGGCCCTGGTAAACGAAACCTTCGGCCAGGCATCGCGCCAGCATCCCGCCCGGGTTTTGCGCGTAGTCGGCGTAGTAGCCATGGGATTCGCGCGTTAGCAAGTGGTGCAGCACATGGTGGCCATCGTCGTTCCATTGTGCATCGTAGCCATGGCGCAGCAACGAGGCGCGGTTGTCGTCGTTTTCCACCACCAGGTGGATGCGGCGCGACGCCGGCACGCGGCTGCGCACGTAGTCGGCCATCTCGGGCAGCCAGCCGGGTTCGGGGATGGCGTGGACGGCGTCCAGCCGCAGTCCGTCGAAGCGGTATTCGGTCAGCCAGTACAAGGCGTTTTCCGAGAAAAACCGCCGCACTTCCGGGCGCCGGAAGTCTATGGCCGCCCCCCAGGGGGTTTGCAGGTCGTCGCGGAAAAACTGCCGTGCATAAGCGGGCAGGTAATTGCCGTCCGGGCCGAAGTGGTTGTAGACCACGTCCAGCATCACGCTCATGTCCAGGGTATGCGCGGTGTCGATCAATGATTTCAACTGGCACGGCGTGCCATAGCGCGTGTCGGGCGCGTACGGCAGCACGCCGTCATAGCCCCAGTTGCGGTGCCCGGGGAAATCGGCAATGGGCATGAGCTGCAGCACCGTGATGCCCAGCGCGGCCAGTTCCGGCAACCGTTGCTGCAATTCGGCAAAACCGCCCGCCAGCCCGGCATGAACTTCGTAGATGACCGATTGTTCCCAAGGCCGCCCCGCCCAGTCGGGCCTGCGCCAGGAGTAGCCGCCGGGCGCGGTGACAATGCTGTGGCCGTGCACGTCATCGGCTTGCAGGCGCGAGGCCGGATCGGGCACTGCCCGATCGGTGTCCAGGCGATAGCGGTAGCGCGCGCCCACCGGGCAAGGCACACTGACCTGCGCCCAGCCCGCGCCGTCCACCTGCAGGGGAATGGGCGCCATGCCCTCGATTTCCAGCGCCAGCGCAGGCGGGGCCGAGGGCGCCCACAGGCGGAAACGCGCGGTTCCATCGGGCATGCCCAGCGCGCCGAATGCAGGCAGGGCGTCGCCATCCAGGGCGGCCGGCGCCGTATACGGCTGGCCGGCGGCCTGGTTGCCCTGTGCGCCGCTCACGGCTGGCTCCGGGGTGAGCGCGCGCACAGCAAAGCCAGGCTGCGCGCGGCGACCTCGACCTGGTCCGGTTCGGCCGGCCGGGCCGGATGGGTAGGTTGGGCGCTATCCAGTTCACAGGTCCATTCCAGCTTCGGTTCGGGCAGGGTGAAAGTGGCGGCGGCCTCGCCGGCATTGAGCAGCAACAGGGTGACATCCACCTCTTCGGCATCGGGATCGGCGCAGGCGCGGCGCATGGCCAGGGTGCGGCGCCCGCCATCTTCCCAGGCGGGGGCGTCCATGGGTGTCCCGTTTTCGGCAAACCAGGACAGCGCCACGATGCCGGGGGCCACTTCCTGGCTGGCGTCGCCGTAGCGCTGGGTGCGCAGGCTGCAGTGCGCGCGCCGCAGCGCGGCCAGGCGTCCCACGTACTGCGCCAGCGCGGTCCCCGCGTCCTGCCGGGCTAGCGACCAGTCCAGCCAGCTGATGGCGTTGTCCTGGCAATAGGCGTTGTTGTTGCCTTCCTGGCTGTTGCCGAATTCGTCGCCCGCCAGCAGCATGGGCGTGCCATCCGCCAGCAGCAGCGTGGCCTGCATGGCGCGCTGCACCAGGCCGCGCAAGGTGTCCACCTGATCGCCTGCGTCCGGCCCTTCGTGGCCCCAGTTGGCACTGAAATTCTCGGCGTGGCCGTCGTTGCCGTCTTCGCCGTTGGCTTCGTTGTGGCTGTTTTCGTAGGAGACGACGTCGCGCAGGGTAAAGCCGTCGTGCGATGCCACGTAGTTGATGCTGGCCCACGGGCGCCGGTGCCGGCGGTCGAACAAGTCCCTGGAACCCGCCAGGCGGGCGGCCAGTTCCCCGACCATGCCGTCGTCGCCGCGCCAGTAGCGCCGCACGCCATCGCGGTAGCGGTCGTTCCATTCCGCGAAGCCGGGGGGATGCTGGCCCAGTTGGTAGCCATCCGGCCCGACATCCCAGGGTTCGGATATCAGTTTCAGCCGCGCCAGCTCCGGATCCTGCAGGATGGCGTCGAAGAACCCCGAGCCGGGGTCGAATCCGGTGCCTTCGCGGCCCAGCGTCACCCCCAGGTCGAAGCGGAATCCGTCCACCCGGTAGGCCGAGGCCCAATAGCGCAGCGAATCCATCACCATCTGCAGCACGCGCGGATGCGAGATGTTGACGGTATTGCCGCAGCCCGTGTCGTTGATGTAGTAGCGTTCTTCGCCCGGCACCAGCCGGTAATAGCTGGCGTTGTCCAGCCCCCGCCATGACAGCGTGGGGCCCAGTTCGCTGCCCTCGCAGGTGTGGTTGTAGACCACGTCCAGGATCACTTCGATGCCGGCGCCATGCAGGCGGCGCACCGCCTGCTTCAGCTCGTTCGGCCCGTGCGGTACATAGGCGGGCTCGGGCGCGAAAAACGATAGCGTGCTGTAGCCCCAGTAGTTGTGCAGGCCGCGCTCTACCAGGAAGCGGTCCTGCAGGAAGGCGTGCACCGGCATCAGTTCGACGGCGGTGACGCCCAGCCTGTGCAAGTGGTCGATGAAGCGGCGGTCGGCCAGCGCGCCGGCGGTTCCGCGCAGCGGCGCGCGCAGGTCGTCGCGCAGCATGGTGGCGCCGCGCAGGTGTACTTCGTAGATCACCGTGTCGTTCCAGGCCGTGGCTGGCGCCACGCTGCGGCCCCAGTCGAAATAGTCGTCCACGACAATCCCCTTGGGCATGGCCAGGGCGCTGTCGCGCCGGTCCAGGCTCAGGTCGGCCTTGGCGTGCTGCATGCGGTAGCCGAACAGTACGTCCGACCAGCGCGGCGCGCCGGTGAGGCGGCGCGCGTAGGGATCCAGCAGCAGTTTGTGGGGATTGAAGCGGTGGCCGTTGGCCGGATCGTACGGGCCATGGACGCGGTACCCATACACCAGCCCGGGCTGGGCATCGGGCAGATAGCCGTGCCAGACCTCATCGGTGCATTCGGGCAGCGCGAGCCGGCACAGTTCCTTGCGGCCGCGTTCGTCGAACAGGCACAGTTCCACGCGCGTGGCATTGGCCGAGAACACGGCAAAGTTCACGCCCAGGCCGTCGCTGCTGGCCCCCAGCGGGTAGGGGGCCCCCGCGGTCAGATGGAAGTGGGCGGGAATGGCCATGGCTATACCTCGTGGCGAAGCAACAGGGTCGAAAGCGGCGGCAGGGTCAGCGACAAGGATTGGGGCTGCCCGTGAGCGGGGATGTCTTCCGTATGGGCGAGGACGGGGCCCGCGAGGCCGGTGCCGCCGTATGCGGCATCATCCGTATTGATGCGCGCCCGCCAGCGTCCGGCCGCGGGCACGCCGATGCGGTAGTCATGGCGCGCCACCGGCGTGAAATTGCATACGGCCAGCACCCGGTGCCGGCCATCGGTGCGCACGAAGGCCAGCACGCTGTTGGTTTCGTCGTCGCCCACCATCCAGGTGAAACCCGCCGGGTCGGCGTCGCGGCGGTGCAGTTCGGGCAGTTCGCCATACAGATGGTTCAGGTCTGCCACCAGGCGCTGCACGCCGCGGCGCGCCGGATCGTCCAGCAGGTTCCAGTCCAGCGCGTCATCGTGGTTCCATTCGCGTTCCTGCGCGATCTCGCCGCCCATGAACAGCAGCTTCTTGCCGGGGTGGGCCCACATGAAGCCGTAGTACAGCCGCAGCTGAGCCAGGCGGTCGGCGTGGCTGCCCGGCATTTTGCCCAGCAGCGAGCCCTTGCCGTGTACTACCTCGTCGTGCGACAGGGGCAGTATGTAGCGTTCGGAATAGGCGTACATCATGCCGAAGGTCACATCGTGATGATGGTAGCGGCGGTGCACGGGATCGTGGCGCATGTAGCGCAGCGTGTCATGCATCCAGCCCATGTTCCATTTGTAGTCGAAGCCCAGCCCGCCGTCGCCGGCCGGCGCGGTCACACCCGGCCAGGCGGTGGATTCTTCGGCCACGGTGATGGCGCCCGGGCATTCGCAGCCGATGACGGTATTGAGTTCACGCAGGAAGTCCACGGCCTCCAGGTTCTCGCGGCCGCCGTACCGGTTGGGTATCCATTCGCCCGCCGCGCGGCTGTAGTCGCGGTACAGCATGGACGCCACAGCATCGACCCGCAGTCCGTCCACATGGAACTCGCGCAGCCAGTGCAGGGCGCTGGCGATCATGTACGCCTTGACCTCGTTGCGGCCCAGGTTATAGACCAGCGTGTTCCAGTCCGGGTGGAAACCCTCGCGCGGATCCGCGTATTCGTATAGCGCCGTGCCGTCGAAACGGGCCAGGCCGTGGGCATCATTGGGAAAGTGGGCCGGCACCCAGTCCAGTATCACGCCCAGCCCCGCGGCGTGGCACTGGTCGATAAAGCGGGCGAAGTCCGCCGGCGTGCCATGGCGGGCGGTGGGGGCAAACATGCCCAGCGGCTGATAGCCCCAGGATCCGCCGAAAGGGTGCTCCATGACGGGCATCAGTTCGATGTGGGTGAACCCCAGGGCGCGCGCGTAAGCGGGCAGCCGCGCGGCCAGCCTGTCCCATAGCGGCCCGGGTTCGTCGTTGTTCATCCACGATCCCACGTGCACTTCGTAGATGGCCAGCGGCGCGTCCGGCCCCTGGCGGGCGGCGCGCCCCTGCATCCAGGCAGCGTCATTCCAGAAGTACGGTTCGGGGTCGGGAACAATGGATGCCGTGGCGGGCGGCGCCTCGGCCTGCCGCGCCATCGGGTCGGCCCGCAGCGTCGTGGCGCCATCGGCGCCGAGTATCTGGAATTTGTAGCGGCTTTGGGGCGACACGTCGGGGATGAAGATTTCCCATACGCCCGCAGTGTGGCGCAGCCGCATGCCGTGCCGCAGCCCATTCCAGCCGTTAAAGTCGCCCAGCAGCGCCACGCGCCGCGCGTTCGGCGCCCATACCGCGAAACGCACGCCGCGCACGCCGTCGATGTCGCAGTTGTGCGGTCCCAGGCTCTGGTCCGCGTACAGCCATGATCCCTGTGCCAACAGTTCCAGGTGCGCGTCGTCCAGCAAGGGCCCGTAGGCGTAGGGGTCGTCGATTTCCTCGGTTCCGCCAGGCCAGCGCACGCGCAGCCGGTAGGCGGGGCGGGCAGGGCCGCAATGCGCGCTGATATCGGCGGCATACAGGCCGTCGGCAACGGCGGGCAAGTCCAGCATGGTGCCATCCGGGAACAGTGCCGCCACCTCTTGCGAGCAGGGCATCAGCACGCGCAGTACCGTGCGCCCGCCTAGGGTGTGGGCGCCCAGCACGCCGAATGCATCGGGGTGGCTGCCGGCCAGCAATGCCTGCTGGTCTGGCGCCTGCAATTCCAGGCCGGCCGCGGGTGTTGCCCTGTTGCTCATGAGCGGTGTTCCTCGTGATCCACGGCGGCCGACATCAACTGGGACCGAGCCAGTTCCGCCAGGCCGCACAGCGGAATGGCCACCCAGTCGGGACGATGCTGGGCTTCATAGCAGATCTCGTAAGCGGCCTTTTCGATCAGCGCAGCCCGAAGGCCTGTTCTTTCCGGACACCTATGTCTTCACGCCCGGCACGACCGATTTCGACTTGTTGCGCCGCG
>NZ_JAJMLX010000254.1 GCF_020991325.1 Bordetella petrii
GGGTATCGTCCAATGTCGAGGCCGCCACCGCCGACGAACAGCAAAGCGAAGCACTGTATCGATCGGTATTGCTGGCCATGCAGGCCGACGCGGCCGGCGCGGTGTACGAGCGTTCCCGCCTGAATACCGACCTGACCTTCGAAAATTTCGTTACCGGCAAGGCCAACCAGCTGGCCCGCGCGGCCGCGCTGCAGGTGGCGGAAAACCCCGGCATTTCCTACAACCCGCTGTTCCTGTATGGCGGCGTGGGCCTGGGCAAAACCCACCTCATCCACGCCATCGGCAATGCCATGGTGGCGGCGGGCACCGGGGTGCGGGTGCGCTATGTGCACGCCGACCAATACGTGTCCGACGTGGTCAAGGCGTACCAGCGCAAGGCGTTCGACGACTTCAAGCGCTACTACCATTCGCTCGACCTGCTGCTGATCGACGACATCCAGTTTTTCTCGGGCAAGAACCGCACGCAGGAAGAATTTTTCTATGCGTTCGAGGCAATGGTGGCGCAGCGCAAGCAAATCATCATTACCAGCGACACCTATCCCAAGGAACTCGCCGGCATCGACAGCCGCCTGATCTCGCGCTTCGATTCCGGCCTTACCGTGGCCATCGAGCCGCCCGAACTCGAAATGCGCGTGGCCATCCTGCTGCGCAAGGCCGAGTCCGAAGGCGTGCCCATGCCCGAAGAGGTGGCCTTCTTCATTGCCAAGCACTTGCGCAGCAACGTGCGCGAACTGGAAGGCGCGTTGCGCAAGGTGCTGGCCTATGCCCGTTTCCATGGCCGCGATGTCCTGTCGGTCGATGTCTGCAAAGAAGCCCTGAAAGACCTGCTGTCGGTGTCCAACGGCCAGATCACGGTCGAGAACATCCAGAAAACGGTGGCCGATTTCTACAAAATCAAGGTCGCCGACATGTACTCGAAACGGCGGCCCGCCAATATCGCCTTGCCGCGCCAGGTGGCCATGTACCTGGCCAAGGAGCTAACCCAGAAAAGCCTGCCGGAAATCGGCGATCTGTTCGGTGGCCGTGATCACACCACCGTACTGCACGCGGTACGCAAGATTTCCGATGCCCGCGCCAAGCAGGCCGAGCTGAACCATACCCTGCACGTGTTGGAACAAACTCTAAAAGGATGAACATGCAACTCGTACAAACCACACGCGATGCATTGCTGAAACCGCTGTCGACCGTGGCGGGAATCGTCGAAAGACGCCATACCCTGCCCATCCTGGCGAACATCCTCATGCGCAAGGAAGGCAACAAGGTCGCCTTCATTGCCACCGACCTCGAAGTCCAGATCACCACGCACGCCGACTTCGGCGTGGGGCAAGACAACGAATCCACCACGGTTGCCGCGCGCAAGCTGCTCGATATCCTGAAGGCCCTGCCCGACACCGGCGAAGTGAAGCTGGGCCTGGCCAACAGCAAGTTGTCGGTGCAGTCGGCCAAAAGCCGTTTTGCCCTGCAGACGCTGGCCGCCAGCGAGTTCCCCACCGTGGCCCAGCCCGAAAAATGGGATGTCTCGCTGACCCTGCCGCAGCGCACGCTGCGCCACCTGCTGAACATGGTGCATTTCGCCATGGCGCAGCAAGACATCCGCTACTACCTGAACGGCATGCTGCTGGTATTCGAAGCCGGCCGCGTGCGCGCCGTGGCCACCGACGGCCACCGCCTGGCGCACTGCGCCACCGAAGCCGACGGCATCGCCGAACGCCATGAAGTCATCGTGCCTCGCAAGACCGTGCTGGAAATGCAGCGCCTGCTGGAAGATTCCGACGAGCCCGTCTCCATCGATGTGGCGCCGGGCCAGATCCGTTTCCGCTTCGGCGATGTCGAACTGGTGTCCAAGCTGGTGGAAGGCAAGTTCCCCGATTTCACGCGCGTGATTCCCACGAACTACACGCGCCAGTTCGTCATCAGCCGCGAAGCCCTGCAAGGCAGCCTGCAGCGCGCGGCCATTCTTACCACCGACAAATTCAAGGGTGTGCGCCTGCAGCTGGCGCAGAACCTGATGAAGATCTCGTCTTCCAACGCCGAACAAGAAGAAGCCCAGGAAGAACTCGACATCGACTACGGACACGAAGCGCTCGACGTCGGCTTCAACGTCAGCTACCTGCTCGACGTGCTGGGCAACGTGAAGGCCGAGAACATCCAGTGGTCGGTCATGCCCGATGCCAACGCGTCGGCGCTGCTTACCCTGCCCGACGACGACCAGTTCAAGTACGTCGTCATGCCCATGCGGATCTGATCCGCCTTCGTGGGTTTGTGCCGCGGCAGGCCTTCTGCCCGCCGCGGTCTGGCCGCGAGGCCGTTTTTTGAAGTGTTAGCGATATAACCATGTCAGATCAGCAGAACAGCAATCCCGAGAACGCCGGCTATGGTGCCGATTCGATCAAGATGCTCAAAGGGCTGGAAGCCGTGCGCAAGCGCCCAGGCATGTACATCGGCGATACTTCCGACGGCACGGGCCTGCACCACATGGTGTTCGAAGTGGTGGACAACGCCATCGACGAAGCGCTGGCCGGCCACTGCGACGACATCGTGGTCACCATTCATACCGACAACTCCATTTCGGTAACCGACAACGGCCGCGGCATTCCCACCGACATCCACAAAGACGACGAATTCGGCCGCAGCGCCGCGGAAATCGTCATGACCGAACTGCACGCCGGCGGCAAGTTCGACCAGAACTCGTACAAGGTGTCGGGCGGCTTGCATGGCGTGGGCGTATCGTGCGTGAACGCGCTGTCCGAATGGCTGCGGCTGACCATTCGCCGCAACGGCCAGGTGCACCAGATGGAATTCCGCCAGGGCGAGCGCGTGGCGCCCCTGGCGGTAACGGGCGCCACCGACAAGCGCGGCACCGAGGTGCGCTTCCTGGCCGACCCGGTCATCTTCCACAATATCGAATACCACTACGACATCCTGTCCAAGCGCCTGCGCGAACTGTCGTTCCTGAACAATGGCGTGAAGATCCGCCTGGTCGACCAGCGCCAGGGCAAGGAAGAGAACTTCGCGTTCTCGGGCGGCGTGCGCGGCTTCGTGGAATACATCAACCGTTCCAAGACGGTGCTGCACCCCAATGTATTCGCCGTTACCGCCGAATCCAGCGCCGGCGGCGTGCCGGTGGGCGTGGAAGTGGCCATGCAATGGAACGACACGTACAGCGAAACCGTGCTGTGCTTCACCAACAACATTCCGCAGCGCGACGGCGGCACCCACATGACAGGCCTGCGCGCGGCCATGACGCGCGTCATCAACAAGTACATCGCCGACAACGAACTGGCCAAGAAGGCCAAGGTGGAAACGTCCGGCGACGACATGCGCGAAGGCCTGGCCTGCGTGCTGTCGGTGAAAGTGCCCGAACCCAAGTTCAGCAGCCAGACCAAAGACAAGCTGGTGTCCAGCGAAGTGCGCCCCGCGGTGGAAGACGCCGTGGCGCGCACGCTGGAAACCTGGCTGCTGGAACATCCCAACGACGCCAAGGCGCTGTGCGGCAAAATTGTAGAGGCTGCGCGGGCCCGCGAAGCCGCCCGTAAGGCGCGCGAAATGACGCGCCGTAAAAGCGTGCTGGAAGGCGCCGGCCTGCCCGGCAAGCTGGCCGATTGCCAGGAAAAAGACCCGGCGCTGTGCGAGCTGTACATCGTCGAGGGCGATTCCGCCGGCGGCTCGGCCAAGCAGGGCCGCGACCGCAAGTTCCAGGCCATCCTGCCGCTGCGCGGCAAGGTGCTGAACGTGGAAAAAGCCCGCTTCGACCGCCTGATCGCCAGCGAACAGATCGCCACCCTGATCACCGCCCTGGGCACCAGCATCGGCCCCGACTTCAACGTCGAGAAACTGCGCTACCACCGCCTGATCATCATGACCGACGCCGACGTCGACGGCGCGCACATCCGCACCCTGCTGCTGACGCTGCTGTACCGCCAGATGCCCGAGCTCATCGACCGTGGCTATGTGTATATTGCGCAGCCGCCGCTGTACAAGGTGAAGGTGGGCCGCGAAGAGCGCTACCTGAAAGACGACCAGGAAGAAGCGCAGTTCATGCTGCAGCAGGCACTGAAAGATGCGCAACTGGTGCCGTCACAGGGCGCCGCGCCCATTACCGGCGAAGCACTGGCCGAACTGGCGCGCCAGTACGTGCTGGCCGATGCCGTCATCGCGCGCCTGTCGCGCCTGTTCGACGTGGACGCGCTGTCGGCCATGGCCGAGGGCGTGGAAATCGACCTGTCGTCGGCCGAGGCCGCCGCCGCGTCGGCCAGGAAGCTGTCGGACGCCATGCACGAATCCGTGGTGGGCAACGGCGTGGACGTGACGGCCGAATTCGATGAAGCGCACGAACAGCATCGCCTGATGGTGCGCCGCATGCACCACGGCAACGTGCGCCTGAGCGTCATCGACGCCGACTTCGTGCAGGGCGCCGACTACGCGGTGCTGGCCAGGTCGGCCAAGACCCTGCTGGGCCTGATCGGCCCGGGCGCGCTGGTGGCGCGCGGCGAAGGCGACAAGCGCAAGGAACAGTTCGTGTCCGACTTCCGCGAGGCCATGCAATGGCTGCGCAGCGAAGCCGAGCGCGGTATTTCCAAGCAGCGCTACAAGGGCCTGGGCGAAATGAACCCCGACCAGCTCTGGGAAACCACCATGGACCCCACCGTGCGCCGCCTGCTGCGCGTGAAGATCGAAGACGCCATCGCGGCCGACGAGATCTTCACCACCCTGATGGGCGACGACGTCGAGCCGCGCCGCGCGTTCATTGAAACGCACGCGCTGTCGGCGTCGAACATCGACGCGTAGGCCGGAATATCCGGCTCGTAGAAAAGGCTGCCATCTGGCAGCCTTTTCTTTGGGCAGCGGGTTCAACGCGGCTTATGCCGCGATCAATTCACCGCGACATTCGCCTCGTCGATCAGTTTCTTGAAGCGCGGCACGTCCTTGGCGATCAGCGCCTGGAAGGCCGCCGACCCGCGCGCCTGGCCGGTGGGCGCCTGCGCGGCCAGCTTGTTCAGCGATTCCTGCACCTCGGGGTCTTCCAGGGCCGCATCCAGCGCCTTTTCCAGCCGCGCGACCACCTCGGGTGGCGTGCCGGCGGGCGCGGCGATGCCGTTCCAGACACTCAGGTCGAAGGCGGGCACGCCGGCCTCGGCGAAAGTGGGCACGTCGGGGATCTGGGGCAGGCGCTTCTGCGCCGCCACCGCCAGCGAACGCACGCGGCCGCTGGTATGCAGCGGAATCATGGTGACGGTCTGGTCCACCACCGCGTCCACCGTGCCGGCCATCAGGTCGGCGATGGCCGGGCCGGCACCGCGATAGGGAATCTGAGTGGCCTGGGTCTGGGTGACATACAGGAAGTTCACCGCCGCGATATGGCTGGTGGAGCCCTGGCCGGCGTTGCCGAAGTTGATGGCATCCGGTTTTGCGCGCAGTTGTTCCAGCAGTTCGGCCAGGGTCTTGATGCCGCTGGCCTTGCTGACGGACAGCACCATGGGCACGGTAGCGACCAGGCCCACGCCGACCATGTCGCGCCGCGGGTCGAAGCCGGACTTGGGATAAAGCGACGGCGCGATCGCCAGCGACCCCATGTTGCCGAAGGTGATGGTGTAGCCGTCCGGCGTGGCGCGCGTGACGCGCTGGTTGCCGATCATGGTGCCGCCGCCGCCCAGGTTTTCCACCACGATGGTCTGGCCCAGGTTCTTGCCCATGGCGTTGGCCACGATGCGCGCCAGGCCGTCGGTCGAACCGCCGGGAGCATAGGGCACGACCATCGAGATGGCGCGCGAAGGGTAGTCTTGCGCGCTTGCCGACGTGGCTGCCAGGGCCAGGCAGCCTGCTGCGATCCACCAGGTTTTCATGTGTGTCTCCTTGTGCGGGCAATGCTTTGCCCTCCGCCGCGATGGGGCGGAAAAAGTCAGTAGGAAAGATGGCGGGGCGTGCCCCGCCCCGATTACGCCGTCTTGTGCGGCTTCAATTCAACGCCGGCCAATTGCTCGGACAGCCGGGCCACGGCGGTGTGGTCCTGGCCGGGGCCCAGCGATTTGCCGGCGGACGCCCACAATTCGCGGCACAGCGCTGCGAACGGCGTAGGCGTGCCGGAATCTTCGCCCATGCTCAGCGCGATGCTCAGGTCCTTGACCATCAGGTCCAGGCCGAAGCCCGAGTTGAAGGCGCGCGACAGCACGAACTGCTTGAACTTCTTTTGGGTGGAGTTGTTGGTGCCCGTCGAGGCATTGAGCACGTCGACGATCACGTCCGGATCCAGGCCGAACTGCTGCCCGATCAGCATGGCTTCCACGCCTATCAGGAAACCGCCGGCCGACACCAGGTTGTTCAGCGCCTTCATGGCGTGCGCGCTGCCGACGGCGCCGGTATGCAGCAGCGAACTGCCCATGGCCTGCAGCACCGGGCGCACACGTTCCAGCGTGGCGGCTTCGCCGCCGAACATGATGGCCAGTTCGCCCGTGCGCGCGCGCGGCACGCCGCCGGAAACCGGCGCGTCGACCAGTTCGCCGCC
>NZ_JAJMLX010000255.1 GCF_020991325.1 Bordetella petrii
GCTGTCCAGCTGCAGCAGGGCGTAGCCGTCGGCGGGCAGCTTGCCCACGGCTTCCAGTGCGATGAAGCCGCCGCCGCAGGGGGCAAATCATTGCAAAATACAACGTATCCCGGCCCCGGCCATCCACCGCCGCGCGCTTTGGTTACGCGCGCGTTACGGCAGGCGGCCTGCCGCCCGGTGTAGTATCAAGACGCCATGCCCGCGCATGGCTTGTGTCAGTCATCGGGAGTCGCTAGTGGCGGTACGCTTTTTTTCTTATGTGTTCGTGGCCGGCGCGGCCAGCCTGGCGGCGCCCGCGCTGGCGGGCGTGTGCGATGCGCGTTTCATGCACGATGGCGGCGCGGTGCAGTTGACCGGATCCGGCAATCTCAGCCTGGGGGCCGACCTGGCGTTCGCCGAAGTGGCCAAGACCAATTCCAAGAACTGCCGCGCGCGGGTGCAGGGCACTGCCAGTTTCAGCTACGCGGGCCTGCCGGCCGGCAAGTCCAAGCTGGACTACCTGATGACCATCAAAGACGGCCAGGCAAGCTTCGTCCGCTACGCCAAGGCCGGTGAAAAGCCCGAAGACACCGGACAGTTCGACCTGCGCATGCTGGGCCTGTTCGCCTACGATGGCAAAGTGGCGCCGGGCCAAACCATGCCGGGGGCAACCTACCGGCTGAACATCGGCAAAGACGCCCCGGTGGGCGGGCAGCCCACCACCGTGGTGCGCATCGGCCAGAAAACCGTGGGCGACCAGCAGCCGCTGGATACCGCGCTGGGCCGCCAGGCGTGCTGGCCGATCCGCTATACCCGCAATACCGACCCCACGCTGGCCACTTTCCAGGGCATCACGCTGCCTATCCCGGGCATGAATACCACCGTCACCGATTGGTACTGCCCGGCGGTCAATCTGGTCATGCGGCAGGACATCGACCAGAACGGCGTGAAGTCCGCTGTCGAGATTACCCAGATCAAGTAGCAGTCAGTAGCAAGCCATGCAGCGATGCCAGTTACAGGCTGGTATGATGGATTCGTCATCGACATCAACAGGAGCCGTTTATGCCTACCCGACGTTCTGAAGAAGTTGCCAAAGAAAAACTCATCGACAGCGTCAAAAGCAGCCTGAACGATGCAGAAAACCTGTTGCGCGAGGCCGCGTCCAGTTCCGGCGACAAGGCCACCGAACTGCGCGACCGCGCCATGGCGTCGCTGAAGCGCACCCGCGAAGCCCTGTACGACGCGCAAGACGCGGTGCTGGAACGCGGCCGCAAGGCGGCCCGCGCCACCGACGACTACGTGCACGACAATCCCTGGCAAGCCATCAGCATCGCGGGCGTCACCGGCCTGCTGCTGGGCCTGCTGATCTCGCGCCGATAAAGTGCCGGGCCGGCCACCGCCGGCCCGCTCTTTCCCTTATGGGCCTGCGCAGATCCGTATTCGGCGTTGCCGGCAGCCTGGTCGGGCTGCTGCGCACGCGCCTGGAATTGTTCGCCTTGGAAGCCGCCGAAGAAAAGGCGCGGCTGATCAAGTTGCTGGGCATGGCGTTTGCCGCCTTGCTGTTCCTGACTTTGGCGGTGCTGGTGTTCACCGTCACGATCGCGGTGGCGTTCTGGCCCACCGAAGATCGCTACTGGGCCCTGGGCCTGCTGGCGGTGCTGTATGCCGCGCTGGGCGCGGGCCTGTTGTTCACGGTGCGCCGCGAACTGGTATCCGGGGCCATGCCGTTCGCGGCCACGGTGGAAGAACTGGGCCGCGATGCCGACCTGCTCGACAGCGTGCGCATGGCACGCGACGAACAGGACGACGCGGCCGAAGCCCGCCGCGACAGGGGCTGACCGATGGCCAAACGTTCTCCTTCCATCGACCGGGCCGTGCGCATTGAACTGCTGCGCGCCCGTGCCGCCATCGAACGCGAATCGCTGGCCCACAGCATCGCTTCCACCGGCCGTTCGCTGGCGCCCGGCAATCTGCTCAAGCGCTGGCTGCCCGGGCTGGGCGGCGGCGGCAATCTGTCGAACCTGCTGTGGCAGGGGGTGTCGCTGGCGCGCCGCTATCCCTTCATCAGCTCGACGGTGTCGGCCTTGATCATGGGGCGCGGCAAGCGCTCGCGCCTGTTCCGGGTGGCGGGGGGCGTCCTGCTGGGTTGGCAGGCGTTCAAGGCCTGGCGCGGCATGCGCGAATCCGGGCCGGAGCAGGGCGCCGCGCAGGGGCGGGCGCCCGACAGCGGCGGCCAGGCCAGCCGCACCCCCACGCCGCCGCTGCCCTGATCACAGGCCCAGTTCGCCCCACATTGCGTCCACGCGCTGCTTGACGGCGGGGTCCATCGCAATGGGGCGGCCCCATTCGCGATCGGTTTCGCCAGGCCACTTGTTGGTGGCATCCATGCCCATCTTGCCGCCCAGGCCGGACACCGGCGAGGCGAAGTCCAGGTAGTCGATGGGGGTGCGTTCCACCAGCACGGTATCGCGCACCGGGTCCATGCGCGTGGTAATGGCCCACACCACTTCGGTCCAGTTGCGCGGGTCGATGTCTTCGTCCACCACCACGATGAACTTGGTGTACATGAACTGCCGCAGCACGCTCCACAGGCCGAACATCACGCGCTTGGCGTGGCCGGCGTACTGCTTGCGGATGGACACCACCGCCAGCCGGTAGCTGCAGCCCTCGGGGGGCAGGTAGAAGTCCACGATTTCCGGCAGTTGGCGGCGCAGCAGCGGCACGAACACTTCGTTCAGCGCCACGCCCAGCACGGCGGGCTCATCGGGCGGCTTGCCCGTGTACGTGGAGTGGTACACCGGGTTGCGGCGCATGGTGATGCGGTCGACGGTAAATACCGGGAACCAGTCTTGCTCGTTGTAATAGCCGGTATGGTCGCCGTAGGGGCCTTCCAGCGCCATTTCATAGCCTGTGTCCGGCGGCGGCGGGGCGCCTTCGGGCACCGCGGGCGCCACCGCGCGCGGGTCTGTGGACGGCAGCAGATGGCCTTCCAGCACGATTTCGGCCCAGGCCGGCACCGACAGTTCGCTGCCCAGGGCCTGCGATACTTCCGTGCGCGACCCGCGCAGCAGGCCGGCGAACTGGTATTCCGACAAGCTGTCGGGCACTGGCGTGACAGCGCCCAGGATGGTGGCCGGGTCGGCTCCCAGCGCCACCGCCACCGGAAAGGGGGTGCCCGGATAAGCGCGCGCGTGCTCGCGGAAATCCAGCGCGCCGCCGCGATGCGACAGCCAGCGCATGATCAGCTTGTTGGGCGCGATGGGCTGCTGGCGGTAGATGCCCAGGTTCTGGCGGCGCGCGTTGGGCCCGCGCGTGATGACCAGGCCCCAGGTCAGTAGCGGCGCCACGTCGCCGGGCCAGCAGGTCTGGAGGGGCAGGCGCGACAGGTCTACATCGGCGCCTTCCCATACCACTTCCTGGCAGGCCGGACTGCGCACGCGCTTGGGCGCCATGTCCCATAGCGCCGATTTCAGCATGGCTACCTTGCCCAGCGCGTCGCGCAGGCCCCGCGGGGCCTCGGGCTCGCGCAGCGACGCCAGCAGTTCGCCGGTGTCGCGCAGCGCGCCGACGTCTTCGGCGCCCATGCCCCAGGCCACGCGCCGGGGCGTGCCAAACAGATTGGCCAGCACCGGCATTTGCGCGGGCGCGCCGTTATGCGTGGCATTTTCGAATAACAGGGTCGGACCCTCTGACCGTAAAACGCGATCGGCGATTTCAGTCATTTCAAGATGTGTCGATACAGGCACAGCAATGCGCTTGAGGTCGCCACGTAGCTCTAACTGCTGCAAAAAGTCTCTAAGGTCGCGGTATTTCACTGCTTATTCCGGTCAATTCGTTACATTTTTGGGGTTGAACAGAGGTTAACATCCAGACCTCTCTTTAACGCAGGAGGTCTCCATGCCCGATGCGTCAGTGGCAGGCCTGTTCCGTCAGACCGCCCAAGGAGTGCACCACCATCTCGCCGAATGGCTGCGAATCTGCTGTACCTATCTGGGTATTGCGGTAATCGTCACGGTAAGTATGGGCTTCGCCTTGCCTGGTTTGCGCGACCAGGCCCTGCAGGTGCACAAAGCCTTGTTGACCGCCCTAGCGCCTACATCCATGTCGTCCAGCTCAGCAGAGCTTGGGTACGATCCTGTCTATGACACGCCCTCCGTGGTTGCCATGGCCATCCCTGCCGCCCCCAGCAATGCTACCGGCTTCCTGGGCCCGCTGCGCAGCGATCTGCCGCCGGAACCCAAGAAGGCGCGCAGCACTGTGTCCGGCCCCCAGGTCGAGGCACTGCGCAACTATATCTCGCGCAAGTACCGCGTGGCGTACGACGCGACGTCGGTGCTCGTCAATACCGTGTACAAGGTGGCGCGCGAAAAAGAGCTGGACCCGCTGCTGCTGCTGGCGGTGATCGCCATTGAATCGCGCTACAACCCGTTCGCCGAAAGCTCGATGGGCGCGCAGGGCCTGATGCAGGTCATGACGCGCGTGCACCAGGACAAGTTCGACAAACTGGGCAACGGGATGAATAACCCGCTGGATCCCATCGCGAATATCCGCGTCGGCACCACGATCCTGCGCGATTGCATCGACCGGCGCGGTTCGGTCGATGGCGGCCTGGCCTGCTACGTGGGCGCCACCGGCCCCAGCGATGGCGGCTACGGGGCCAAGGTGCAGGCCGAGCGCCGGCGCCTGGCGCTGGCCGCCGGTATCGCATTGGCGCGGGAGTAAGCCGCCGGCGCTTCCGGGTGTCTGGCTCCCGCCAGGGTGCCGGACACCGTCTAACTGAGGCCGTCGTGGCACGCAACGGTGTCCGGCACTTCGGAGCCGGACACCCGGCAGTACTCCGCAAAGTGCTCTCTTTACCCCAGCACCTTCCCCATGCGCTGGACCGCCTCTTCCAGGCGGTCCAGCCCGGTGGCGTATGACACCCGCAGGGTATGGCCTCCGTGGGCCGGGCCGAAGTCCAGCCCGGGCACGGCGGCCACGCCGGCTTCGTGCAGCAGGCGGTGCGACAGGGTGGCGCTGTCGGTGCCCAGAGCGGCGATGTCGGCATAGATGTAGAACGCGCCGTCGGGCTTGACGGGCACATGCAGCCCCAGCCGCTCGAATTCCGGCAGCAGGTAGTCGCGCCGCTGCTTGAAGGCATCGCGGCGGTGTTCGTAGATTTTCAGGGTATCGGGGGCGAAGCAGGCCAGCGCGGCATGCTGCGCCAGCGTCGGGGCGCAGATGGCCAGGCTGGCCGCCATTTTTTCGATGGGCGCCACCAGCCGCTCGGGCACGATCATCCACCCCAGGCGCCAGCCCGTCATGTGGAAGTACTTCGAGAAACTGTTGATGACGATGATGTCGTCGTCCAGCGTCAGCGCCGAGCGCGGCTGGCCTTCATAGCTGAGCCCCAGGTAGATTTCGTCGACGATGGTGAACCCCTGGCGCTCGCGCACGGCATGCAGCAGCGCCGCCAGTTCATCGCGGGCGATGGACGTGCCGGTGGGGTTGCTGGGCGAGGCCACCAGCACGCCGCGCGTGGCGGGCGTCCAGTGCTCGCGCACGTCCTGGGCCGACAATTGAAAACGCTTGTCGGCGTGGCTGGGGATCAGGCGCGGACGGCCGCCCGCGGCCAGGATGAAATTGCTGTTGGCGGGGTAGGACGGGTCGGGCATCAGCACTTCGGCGCCCGGATCGACAATGGCGGCGCAGGCCAGCGACAGCGCGCCCGAGGCCCCCGCGGTGACAATGATGCGGGAAGGGTCGACGGCGGCGCCGAACTCGGTTGCGTAGAATCGTGCAATGGCCTCGCGCAGGGCGGCGAGCCCCGCCGGCGCGCTGTAGCCGCTAAGCCCGGCCCGGGACGCGCGTTCCAGCGCTTCCACGACCTGGGGCGGCGCGGTAAAGTCCGGTTCGCCGATGCCCAGGCTGATGATGTCGCGGCCCGCGGCTTGCAGTGCCTGCGCCTCTTTGAATAATTCAACGACGTGGAATGTCAGGAAATCCTGGGCGCGTGAGGCGAGGCGCAGCATGGTGATTCTCGAAACGAAAAAGGAATTGTAGATGCAGCCATCGCGGCGCGCATTCTTGTTGGGCAGGCGTCCGCCCAGCACCCCCTGGGACGCATTTCGCCGGCGCCTGGAGCGTACGGCGCAGGGCAGGGTGGATGAGCTGGAGCCGGGCCCGAACGGGCGGGCCTGGCTGCAGCCAACCCGCCGCGAAGATGTGCGGCATGCGCGCGCCCTGTGCCAGGAGTACGGAGTGGCGCTGCTGCTGCACGGGGTGGACGGCGTCCATGTACCCGCCATGCGCCCCGTGCTGTATGTCGACCCCTCGCTCCTGATCGGGCTGGTGCCGGGCGAACAGCCCGGACAGTGGCATGCCCAGGCAGGCTGCCGGCTGGGCGAGCTGGCCGATGCCGGCCTGCCGCAGTTTGCCGGCGCGCCGGAACATGCCACCCTGGCGGCCTGGCTGGCCGGGTCGCAGGGCTG
>NZ_JAJMLX010000256.1 GCF_020991325.1 Bordetella petrii
CAGGGGCCCGCGCGGCGGCGCCGCCACGAAGGCGCGCTCGTCGGCAATGGCGTGGGCCAGGGCGCCGCGCACGCGGTCATATTCGCGGGTTTCACTGGCATCGGCTTGTGTGCCCGCGGCGACGGCCGGCGCCCCGCCGTCCAGTACGGCGGACAGCGCAATGGCGTCGGTCCAGCCCAGCCACAGGCTGAGGCGGTCGGAAAGCGACTGCTTCGATTCGGGGATATCGGCGTCTGTCAGGCGAGCCAGCAGGCGGATCAGTGTGGGGCCGCTGACACCTGTACGCCGGGGTACGTGCACCATACCGCCAGAGTCAAAAATCCGGCAGTTTACAGGGTGCGACGGGGGTTTGCCTGTTGTGGGCGGGAAACATGGGGACCTGGACGGGGCGAGTAAAACGTAACATTACGTAATGGCGCCGCATTTTCCTTGCCTATTCTTTAGAGTTACCGGATACGGAAACCCGGGGGATGGGCGATGCACGGCACGATTCCTATGGCTTGGCGTCTGGCGGGCACTGCAGGCATGGCGATATGGCTGGGCGTGGGGGCGCCCACGGCGGCCTGGGCCACCGAAGGCGCGCTGGGTCGCCAGATCACCGGCACGACGGTGCAGCCGAATGCCGGCATCGTGTCGCCCACGCCAGTGTCGGCCGTGAACCTGACGCAGATTTACCTGGACGGCAATATCCGTGGCAGCCGCGACGTGCCGATTGCCGGCGAAACCACCCTGGGCATGGACGGCGTAGTGGCATTTACCCTGGCCACTTTCCTGAAGACCTGGGACACCGGCTCCGGGAACTGGAACTTCGCGTCCAGCATCACGCTGCCTTACCTGTACAACAAGGTCGATGCCACCCTGAGCGGCCCGCAGGGCCGCGGCGCGTCACGCAGCGACACGGCCTCGAATCTGTTCGACCTGTATTTCAGCCCCATCATCGTGGGCTATCATTTTTCGCCGACCTCGCACATGGCGCTCAGCTTCAATGTGTGGGCGCCCACGGGCAAGTACGATACCGCCAGCCTGGCCAACCCCAGCCTGAACAACTGGACTTTCATTCCACAGGTGGCGTACACCAGGATCTTTCCCGAAGCAGGGTTCCAGTTCGACATGGTGACCAGCCTGCAGCTTTATACCCGCAACCGCGCCACCGACTATCGCAACGCGCCGGTGCTGGGGCTGGAGGCCATGGGGCGCAAGACGTTCGCCAACGGCTTCAGCGCCGGCCTGGTACTGGGCACCATCCAGCAACTGGGCAGCGACAGCGGCCCCCAGGCCGACCGCCTGAATGGTTTCAAGGGGCGCGATTGGGTGTTGGGGCCCGTACTGATGTACGACATGAAACTCGCGAACGACCGCGCGCTGTCCATGGGCGTGCGCTGGGTACCCACGATCAGCAGCAAGAACCGGCTGGACAGCAGCAGCACCTTCATGGCCAGCGCCACGCTGGTGTTTTGATCGATGATGGGCAGCCTGGCTCGATTTCTGAAGCGGAGCACGGGCGGGTTGGCGCTTGTTGCCGCGCTGTTGCCCGCCATGGCCTTGGCCGCCGAGTCCTCCATGCGTGACGCCGATGACGGCGCCTTCGACATCAGCAACCATTTGCTGGAGCGCAAGGGCGTCATGCCCGTGCCCGTGGTGATTACCGAGCCCGCGGTGGGCTATGGGGGCGGACTGATGCTGCTGTATTTTTCGGAATCGCTGGCCGAGGCCGGCGAAAAGGCCCGCGCCGAAGGCGGAACCATGGCGCCGCCCAATGTGACGGGCGTGGGTGCCCTGGGCACGGAAAACGGGTCGCGCGGCGCGGGGCTGTTCCATTTTCACAGCTGGGGCGGGGACCGCTATCGGTATTTGGGGGCGCTGGGGCAAGGCCGGTTGAACCTGGATTACTACGGCCTGCGCAACTATGGCCGCAGCTACGAATTGAAGGGCACCTTCCTGGTGCAGCAGTTGCTGGCCCGCGTCGGCGATTCCAGGTGGTTCGTCGGGCCGCGCTATACCTACTTCAGTTCCCGCACCCGGTTTACCGGCGAGGCCGCCACCGAACTGGACGTGGATGAGCGCCGGCGCAGCATCGGCAAGCTGGGCCTGGTCATCGACTACGACAGCCGCGACAACATGTTCTATCCCAACAAGGGCAGCTATGCCGAACTGGAAGCCCAGTTCGCGCGTGGCTGGCTGGGCAGTTCGCAGTCGTTCGAAACCTATCGCCTGCGCGGCTACACCTGGCTGCCCGTGCATCCCAAGTGGACACTGGGCCTGCGCGTGGACGGCCAGACCAGCAGCGGCTCGGTGCCTTTCTATGCGCAGCCCGACGTGGAACTGCGCGGCGTGGCGCGCGGCCGCTACCAGGACAAGACCGCGCTGGCCACCGAAATGGAACTGCGCTGGAACGTCACGCCGCGCTGGTCCATTCTGGGCTTTACCGGCGTGGGCAAGGCCTATGGGCGCTGGAAGTCTTTCAGCGAGGCGTCCAGCATTACCAGCGTGGGCACCGGGTTCCGCTACCTGATCGCGCGCAAGCTGGGCCTGGCGGTGGGCATAGATGTCGCGCACAGCCGGGACCAGAACGCTGTTTATATCCAGGTTGGCAGCGCCTGGCGGTGAGGGCGGCGATAAGCGGTCCGATCATGCCGGGCACGCCAACCGCGGTGATACATTGGCCGGACAGAGCCGGAGGCATTCATGGACACCAGGAGGGAAGATCGTGCGGGTGTGAGGTCAGCCTCGTGCGACATCGTGTTGGCGCAGCCATCAGGGGCGTTCGCGCCATCCGTAAGGGGGAAGGCTTGTGCTGGGGTAGCCGAAGTTGCGCGGCTCCAGGCCGGACTGAAACCAGCGGACGAAGGTGTACACGTCGTAGACGGGGATGCCCAGCTCGTTTTGCAGGCGCCAGGAATAAGGCGCCATGTTGTGGCATTCCAGCACCAGGGCACCCACTTCGGGATGCTTTCGCAGCATTTCGTGTCCCGCTGCGATAACGTCCTGCTCGGCCTTTTCGTAGTCCATGGAATCTTCATCGCCCAGAAGGACACGGGTGAATTCATGCCCGTTCTCAGTCCCCACGACAGGAGTGTCCAAGGGAGCGCCTACCGCGGCCATGTGTTCGCCGTCCAGCCGCGCGCCTTGCACCGTCAGCACGCCAACGCGTTTGCCGCGCGGCAGCATTGCCTGTACCAGGGGGATCTGCATTAGCGATGAACTGGCCACTGGCACTCCGGCGTAGTCGGCCAGGTCGTTCTGCAAAATGCCTAGAAATCCGCCGGTGGTGGTGATACCGTCGGCTCCTTCGCGGACCAGCTCACGAGCGGCGTCCAGGAAGGCCTGCTTCAGGCCCTTGCTTTTCTCGTGCACGACTACCCGGGCCGACGTGCCCTTGACCACCTTGTACAGTACGGGAAACGGCCATGTCGCGGCATGCCCCGTATCGCCGGGCACGCGTGGCCATTTGGTTTCCAGCATCAGGATGCCGACGCGCGCGCCGTAGACGGTTTTTCCTCCGGTGGCGTGGCGAGAGATCGCAGTCATGTTTCTTCCTTGAAGTTCAGCGTTATTGGGCGATCAGGTTTACTGACTTCGACAGCTCGCGCCATCGAGCCGTATCGCTGCGGATCATGTCCTCGAACTGGCGCGGCGTGCCGCCCCTGACTTCCAGGCCTTGAGGTCCGAGACGATTGCGCATGGCGGGTTTGTCGAGTTCGGCGTTTACTTGCCGGGAAAGCGTGTCTATCACTTTCTGCGGAGTTCCGGCAGGCGCCATCAGGCCGATCCAGAGTTTGGCGATAACGTTCTGGATTCCCAGTTCAGCGAATGTGGGTACGTCTGGCAGCGAGTCCAGGCGGCTTTCCGAGGCGACCGCGAGCGGGCGCACACGGCCGGCGTCGATCATGGGCTTGGCCGTGCTGACATAAGTGAACAACAGCGGGATCTGGCCGCCCGCAAGGTCGCCGATAGCAATTCCAGCCCCCTTATAGGGAATGGCCACGAACTTGGTTGCTGTTTCGTGCTGCAGCAACTCCAGCGCCAGGTGCGACACGCTGCCATTGCCGGTATGGGCAAAATCAATCGAACCTGGCGCGGCTTTGGCTGCCGCAATCAGTTGCTGTGCTGATTGGTAAGGAGAATTGGCGCTGGTGTACAGCACCGCCGTGCTGTCGGCGATGTGCACAATGGGAACCAGCTCCGCAGACGGGTCGTAGGGCAGTGAGGGATAGACAAAGGGTGCGACTGATACCTGGCCGCTGCTGGCCATCAGTAGCTGATAGCCGTCAGGTGCCTGCCGCACGGCTTTCGTGGTGGCGATGGTACCGCCGGCACCGCCCAGGTTCTCGATAATCCATGATTGACCGTTCGTCCTGCCGTAGGCCTCGCCCAGTGGACGTGCTACGGCATCCAGTGCGCCGCCTGGGGCGAAGGGGATCAGAACGGTGATGGGTTTCTGTGGGTACGTGTTTTGTGCGTTGCCGATGCCAACGACCATCAACACCGATGCCACAGTTCCCCCGGCGAGCATGCGTGCGACTGCTTGTAGAGCCTTCATTGCATATCCCCTTGCTGTTCTGGCCGCCAGCGCATTCTCAGGCGGCGGTATGTATGCAGCCCATGGTTCGAGCTCACGGCCACAGCCTAGCAAGCAAGCGAGCGCGGGCGCAGCTATCCGGCGTGCGTAATGGCCCGAGAAAGGGTAATTCCTAGGAGAACGTTAAGCATTGCTTAACTAAACGCAAGCGCAGCAAGGATGAACGGGGTTCTGCCAGGCTATGGACTGCCTTGGCCGGCGTGCGGTTGCCACAATAATGTCGGTTCCATGGCCAGCGCCGGGCCTACGGCGTCATTCATCATCTGCTCGGCCGCGCGCCGGATGAGGCCCGCGGCTCGGCGGCGGATGGCCGATGGCTCGTTGTCGCGGTATCCCAGATAAAACGTGCGTTCGGGCGGCGACAGGCGTTGGCCTTCGCGCGAATGCAACGATGACATTGCCAGGATCTGCACCTGGGGAATGAAATGCCGTACTTCCCAGAGACACAGGGGCGTGGTGATGGCGAACCCCATGCCCGATGACACCAGGCTCAGCATCGGACCGGCTGTATCGAACTCGAAAGTTCTGGGAATGTGGGCGCCCAGGAGGTTCAGGTACACATCGATATCATGGCCGATGACTGATCGGGCGCTGTACCGGATGAAAGGCAGGGTCCGGCCCAAGCCTTCCAGTGTGGTGCCCCGGTCGACTCGCGCATAGTTCGGCACGATGAGCAGATAGCGCTCGGAGAACAAGGCGTGCTTGCGCAGCGAGCCCTTGCCAACGGCCGGGCTGGTGGTCACCGTCATGTCGACCAGGCCCTTTTCAAGTTGCAGCTCCAGGTCCGGAGTCAGGCCTGACGACAAGCGGATCTCGGGCAAGCCTGCCCGGCCCAGGCCATCCAGCAAGCAGGGCGCCAGGGTGCTGGCGAAGGATTCCACCGTGCCGAATCGTACGATGCGACGTTTTTCGGCGTGGAATGCGCGCATGGATTCGCGCATGGCCGTGGCCTGGCGCAGCAGGCGTTCAGCCTGGTCGTACAGTTCGATGCCCGCCGTGGTGGGTTGCACCGGGCGCTGGCCACGGATAAGCAGTTCGGTTGCCAGGCCCGTTTCCAGCAGCTTCAGGCGTTGCGACACCGCTGCCCGGGAAATGGCCAATTGCCGTGCTGCTTGTGCCATAGAGCCCGCCTGCACGATGTATACCCAGGTCAGCAACAAGCTCCAGTCGGGGATGTCGCCAAAGTCATGATCGAAGACGGCTGGCGGGCGCGATACAGACATGGCAGCCTCGGGGAGTTGCGGCGCACGTGCGCCGGGGCAGGCCTCCCATGGCCACAGGACGATGGACGGCGTCCTATCATAAACACCCCCGCAGCCAGCGCTGCAGGTTTTCCACGAATATGCGCCGTACCCGCACCGCGTTTCCATCGGAAAACCCCGCGCTGTGCGGCGAGACGATCACGTTGTCCAGGTCCCACAGCGGCGACGCGGCGGGCAGGGGTTCGTGGTGGAACACGTCGAGGAAGGCGCCGCCCAGCCGGCCGGCCTGCAGGGCCTGGATCAGCGCGGGCTCATCCACGACATGGCCGCGCGCCACGTTGATCAGGCAGGCATGCGCGGGTAGGGCGGCCAGCAGGTTGGCGCTGACCAGGCCGCGCGTGGCGTCGGTAAGCGGGCAGGCCAGCACCAGCCAGGCCGTGCCGGGCAACAGGTCGCCCAACTGGCTGTAGCGCACGGTGCGCATGCCGGCGCCGGCGGGTTCGCCGCCATGGCGCGCCACTGACACTTCCAGGCCCAGCGCCTGCAGCAACTGCCCGATGCGCTGGCCGATGCCGCCCCAGCCGACCACCACGGCGTGCTGCCCTTCCAGGTCGCGCGGCATCAAGTCGTCCAGCAGCGGTTCCCAGCTGCGGCT
>NZ_JAJMLX010000257.1 GCF_020991325.1 Bordetella petrii
AGATTGTCGCGCCGCGTGCGCACCGGCCTCCGCGCAGCCCGACACCCGCCCGGCCGGGGCGCGTATCGAACCGAATTTGTAAGCCGCCGCCGGCCTGGACGTTGCGCTTCGGCTGAAAATATGTTTGACTACTGGCTTATGGCCGATATCCGAATCCCCTTCGCGATTGCCTCCGGACGCCTCTGCGCTCCGGGCGCCGGCCTGCGCGCTTCCCTCATCGCGCTATCGCTATACCTACCGATCGGTTGCCGGGCCTAGCGCCCTGTGGTAGCTCGGCAGCCACGCTCGCCACAAGCCTGTTCCCTGTTCATTGCATGACCCCAGCCGGCCCACCCATGGCCCGCTGACGGCCCCGGACCATTATCCCGGCCTGCGAACAGGGGCTCCCCGGAACCGAAACCGGAATTCGTCCCGCCACCAACGGGAATATTGATCGAGGTGTACTGATGCTTGCCAACCCCGCCACCAAATACGTACCGTTTGCGCCCTTCGCGCGCGATTTCTCTGAACGCACCTGGCCCAGCCGCCGCATCACCCAGCCCCCCATCTGGATGAGCACCGACCTGCGCGATGGCAACCAGGCGCTGATCGAGCCCATGAGCGTCGAACGCAAGCTGCGCTTTTTCGAGCAGCTGGTGAAAATCGGCTTCAAGGAAATCGAAGTGGGGTTTCCCGCGGCATCGCAAACCGATTTCGATTTCGTGCGCAAGCTGGTGGATGAAAAGCGCATTCCCGACGACGTCACCATCATCGTGCTGACGCAGTCGCGCGAAGACCTGATCAGCCGCACGGTGGAAGCCGCCGCGGGCGCCAGGCAGGCCATGGTGCACCTGTACAACGCCTGCGCGCCGGCGTTCCGCAAAGTGGTGTTCAACATGAGCCAGGACGAGATCAAGCAGATCGCCGTCTCGGGCACGCAGTGGGTCAAGCAATACATGACCCAGCACCCGGAAACCCAATGGCGCTACGAGTACTCGCCCGAAGTATTCAGCACCACCGAACCCGAGTTCGCGCTGGACGTGTCCAATGCCGTGGCCGAGGTGTGGGATGCCACGCCGCAGCGCAAGATGGTGCTGAACCTGCCGGCCACCGTCGAGGCCACCACGCCCAATCTGTACGCCGACCAGATCGAATGGATGCACAAGAACCTGGCGCGCCGCGACAGCATCGTGCTCAGCGTGCATCCCCATAATGACCGCGGCACCGCCGTGGCCGCCGCCGAGTTCGCCGTGATGGCCGGCGCCGACCGCATCGAAGGCTGCCTGTTCGGCAGCGGCGAGCGCACCGGCAACGTCGACCTGGTAACCCTGGCGCTGAACCTGTACACGCAGGGCGTGCACCCCGGCCTGGATTTTTCCGATATCGATGAAGTGCGCCGCTGTGCCGAATACTGCAACCAGTTGCCCGTGCACCCGCGCCACCCCTATGCCGGCGACCTGGTGTTCACCGCATTCTCCGGCTCGCACCAGGACGCCATCAAGAAGGGCTTCGCGCAACAGAAAGCCGACGCCGTCTGGGAAGTGCCGTACCTGCCTGTCGATCCGGCCGACCTGGGCCGCAGCTACGATGCCGTGATCCGCGTGAACAGCCAGTCGGGCAAGGGCGGGGTGTCGTACCTGCTGGAACAGGAACACGGCCTGGTATTGCCGCGCCGCCTGCAGATCGAATTCAGCCGCGCCATCCAGCGCGTCACCGACGAAACCGGACGCGAAGTCACGGCTGACGACGTGCACACTATTTTCAACCGCGAATACCTGGAACAGCACAGCCCCTGGAAGCTGGTGCGCCACCGCATCGATGGCGATCCGGCCGCCGGCGAGGGCAAGCAGTTCAGCATCCAGGTGGAACTGGACTACAACGGTGAACGCCGCGTGGTTACCGGCACGGGCGACGGCGCGATATCCGCCTTCGTGGCCGCGCTGGACGTGCCCGTGCGCATCATGGACTACCACGAGCACGCCATCGGCACCGGTACCGACACGCGCGCCGCCAGCTACGTCGAATTGCGCGTCGGCGATTCGGCCACGGGCTTCGGCGTGGGCATCGACCGCGACATCGTCACGGCGTCGTTCCAGGCCGTGCTCAGCGCCGTGAACCGCCACCTGGCCGGCGGAGTTGAAGTTTCGAGCGAAAGCGAGACTGTCCAGGCCGCGTGATCCGCGTATCCTGGCATGAAGGGCCTGCCTACCCGGCAGGCCTTTTTATTGCGCGCCCTGCGCGCGGGCCTGAACTAGCGCCGCGCCGCCAGCAAGGCCTCGGCGCCGTGTTCGCGCAGCGCGGCATTCAAGGCGCCTTCGTAATCCGGCTGCGCGCTTTGCAGGCGCTCGCGGCCCTGTTCGGTCAGCACGGTATACACGCCGCGCTTGTCATCCGGGCACAGGTCGCGCACGGTAAGCCCGCTGCGTTCCAGGCGCTCGACCATGCGCGACACTGAACTCTGGTTCAGCCCCAGATGGGCCGCCAGGTCCTGCATGCGCAGCTCGAAATCGGGTGAACGCGCCAGCACTTCCAGCGCACGGTATTCGGACAAGCCCAACCCGTGGCTGGCCTGCAATACCTTGCCCAGGCCGGCCTCGACATGGGCAACCACCTGGATCAGCTTGAGCCACGCATCGGTTTTCTTGGACATGACGTAAGAGGATATCTGTTGTTCGTGGAACCGGTCATTTTTGCACATGTATGCGCATGCATGAACCGGGCTGCGCGCGACAGGCGGCTACGATGCCGGGCCTGCGCGGTATGCCTGGAACGGCAGCAGGCGCCGCGGCACGCATAACTTGCCTGCCGCGGGCTGGCGCCAGTTGCGCGGGTCGCCCTGCAGCAAGCGGTAGCCGACGCGGTAATCGAAGCCGTGGGCAGCGGCTTCGTCCCGGTCGGCGGCGTACAGCACGCGGGCAATGCCGGCCAGGCGCGCGCACAGATAGCACATGGCACAGGGCTCGCCCGAGGCCAGCAGCGTCAGTCCATGAAGCTGTGGCGTCCCCGCGGCACGGCAGGCGGCACGGATCGCTTCGACCTCGGCGTGGGCGGTGGGGTCGTGGTGCCGGCGCACGCAGTTGACGCCGCGCGCCAGAATGCCGCCCTGGGCGTCCAGCACCAATGCCGTGAACGGAATGCCGCCGCCACGCACGTGCTCGAGCGAGAAATCCACGGCTTCCTGCATGCGTCCGGCAAGCACGGCGGCGGAATCTGCGGTCATGATGCGCCCTGGCCTATCAGGCCGCGGCCTGGCGTCTGGCAGACCGCGAGCCGATGCTGTCGGCCAGCTTCAACCAGACCACGCCCGCGATGATGACAGCCAGCCAGAAGGCCTGCAGCAGTGTCAGGGATTGGCCCAGCAACAGGCTGCCGAACACCGCGGCTCCCACCGAACCTATGCCCGCCCAGACGGCGTAGCCTATGCCGACATCGATGGTGCGCAAGGCCACGCTCAATGCATACAGCGTCAGCAGGAAGAAGACGATAGCGGCCACCGACCAGCTGAGCACGGTGAAGGCTTTGCTGCCGCCCACCGCCAGCGCGTAGCCGATCTCGAATACGCCGGCCAGCAGCAGCATGGTCCAGGCGCGTCCGGCGCCGGATTTGTTTTGTACAGAGGTAGTCATGTGAATTCCTTTATTCAGGTTTGGAAAGACAGGGACAAGATGTGCAGGCAAGGATTCGTCAGGCCGCGCCGCTCAGGCGCAGCCCGACCACGCCGCCGATGACAAGCAGGATGCCCAGCAGCTTGTGGGCGTTCAGGCGCTGGCCGAAGAACAGCGCGCCCAGCACCACGATCACCACGCCGGCCGCCGAGGTCCAGATGGCATAGCCGACGCCCACGTCGAATGTCAGCAGGGCCAGGCTGAGGAAGAAGGTGGCGACGGCGCCGCTGACCAGCGTGGCGACGGTCCAGCCGATGTGCGTAAAGCCTTTTGCCTTGCCGGCCGAAATGGCCACGGCAACTTCGAGAATGACGGCGATTCCAAGGTAGAGCCAGCTCATGATGTTCCTTTGTTCAGTAAGTGCGGGTTGACGCCACCGCGCCGACCGGCGGTGGTGGCTGTGGACCCGGCAACGGCGAGCCGCGTCGGGACATGCGTTTATTTGCATGTGCATGCATATTAATGGATACGAGAAAATCCCGTCAACTATTTTTTGGATGGCCGCCGCCAGGCTGCCGCACAGATGACGGAACCTGGCCCAGGGAATGGGCGGCGCACCAGCGCCGCCCTGGCTGTCAGGCGTCGGGCCGCAACACGTTCAGCGCCCAGCGCGCAATGGCCAGCGTGCGGCGGTCTTCGCCCGGTTTGCCGATGGCCTGCAGGCCCACCGGCAGGCCCTGCGGCCCCGCGTCGAATGGCAGGTGCACGCACGGCGTGCCGAACAGCGTCCACAACCGGCAGAACAAGGGGTCGCCCGTGCCCTGGGCCATGAACGGCGCTTCGCCGCTGGCGCTGGGCGCCAGCAGGATGTCGTATTGCTCGAACCACGGCTCGACCAGAGCGCGGCCCTGCGCGGCGCGCGCCAAGTTGGCGCGGTGCTCGTCCGCCGTGATCTGGCAGCCCACATCCAGCATGGCGCGCAGCGCATCGCTGAGCTGCCCGGCGTGGCGCGTGCGTTCGTAGGCCAGCGACTGGGCGGCCTGGAAGCTCATGATGTCGGCGTGCGCCTGCACCAGCGCGCACAAGTCCGACGGCAGTTCCATGTCATGCACCTCGGCCCCCGCCTGCGACAGCAGGCTGGCGGCACGCAGGTAGGCGTCGCGGGTTTCGGGCAAGGTATGCAGCCACTGGGTGGTGCGGTACATGCCGATGCGGGGCCGCGCGTCGTAATCCAGTTCGCGCAGGGTGGCATCGCGCATCAGTACCGAGGCGAACAGCGCCACGTCGTCGACCGTGCGCGCGAACCCGCCTATCGTGTCCAGCATGTCGGCCAGCCCCTTGACGCCAGCGCGCGAGATGCAGCCGAACGACGGTTTGTACCCCACCACGCCGCAGTACGCCGCGGGGCGGATAATGGAACCGGCGGTCTGCGTGCCCAGCGCGAAGGGCACCATGTGGTCGGCCACCGCCGCGGCCGATCCGCTGGACGACCCCCCAGGCGTATAGGCTGGGTTGCACGGATTGCGGGTGGGCCCGGGAGCATAGGTGGCGAACTCGGTAGTCACGGTCTTGCCCGCCACCACAGCCCCGGCCTCGCGGCACAGCGCCACCGCGGCCGCGTCCTGCGGCGGCCGGTGGCCCGCATAGATGGGCGATCCGTAGCTGGTGGGCAGGTCGCACGTGTCGAAGATGTCTTTCACGCCCATGGGCAAGCCATGCAGCACGCCGCGCGTGGCGGACTGGTCCAGCGCGCGGGCCTGGGCCAGCGCCTGCGTTTTGTCGCAGGCGGCCCAGGCCTTCACCGTGGGATCGCGCTGTTCGATACGCGCGAAGCAGGCGCGCATCAGTTGCTCGGCGCTCAGCTCGCGTTGCGCCAGCATGAGCGCGGCCTGTGTGGCGCTAAGGCGGTTCAGTTCGACGGCCATTCCCTCTTTCCCTGTATTGCAGTGCAAATTATGTATAGCGCACGCTGTTGACATTGCTACGTTGGCGCATCACGCCGCCGCAAACCTTAGGCGCATTCTTGCGGCAACGCACCATGTCTTTTTATTGGCGCGATCAGGAAATCACGATACCGTATCCGCTGACATCTGGGTGTCATGCTTTACCCCTAGAATGAAATCGTTTTCATGGGTGAACCTGTCATGCCCGCTACACCGCAGCACCGTCCTTCCATTCTGGAAATCGCGCGCAAGGCCGGCGTCTCGCCGGCCACCGTGTCGCGCGCCTTTAATCAGCCGGAACTGCTACGCCAGGAAACCCTGGCCCGCATCGAAGCCGTGGCGCAGCGCAGCGGCTTTCGCCCCAACCGCGTGGGACGCAGCCTGAGGGCAGGGCGCACGCGCACCATCGGCCTGCTGCTGCCCACCCTGACCAACCCCGTGTTTGCCGACTGTTTCGAAGGCGCCGAACAACATGCGCGGGCCGCGGGCTACAGCGTCATGATGGGTATTACCGGATACGACCCGTCGGTAGAAAATGAATCGGTGCAGGCGCTGATCGACCACCAGATCGACGGCCTGATACTCACCGTGGGCAACCCCGCGCGCAATGCCACGCTGCGCGCGCTGGATGAGGCCGGCATGCCGCACATCCTGGCGTACAACGAATCCGGCAAACATCCTTTCGTGTCGGTGGACAACCAGGCAGCAGCCCATGAAATGGTGGCGCACCTGGCCGCCCAGGGGCATCGGCACATTGCGTTCGTCAGCGGCCCGCTGCCCGCATCGGACCGCGCCCGGCGCCGCCTGCAGGGCGCGCAGGTCTGCG
>NZ_JAJMLX010000258.1 GCF_020991325.1 Bordetella petrii
GGGGCTGCTGCACGCCGAACAGGTGGGCACGCCCATGCAGTTCGACGACCGGTCCGGCCAGACCGCCTTGCTGATCCCCATGGCACTACCTTACGCCGCCGTGGTACCCGGTCAGATCGTTGGCCAGCCTTGGCTGTCCTTAGGTAGCTCTACCTAAACTCGAAGGCTTTCTTGCTCGAAGACTTTGCGCCTCTGCTTGATCAAGAACCTTGAGCGGTGTCGATGATCCACAAAGAAAAGCTTTTGTCCGCCGGCTATAGTTTGCAGCCGATTTCGGCACCGCGAGTCCGCGGCAACCGCAGGTGCGTGACGAACTTCATCCTGGAAGGCGGCCTCCGCCTTTACGGCCAGCGCACATTGGTATAAAATTTTATACCGATCGACGTATGCAGCATGAGAAGGAGATCCGCTAGGTTGGGTCCGCTTACGACGATTTGGTGGAATTCCCAGATGATCCTCGCCGGGATGCCGGTTTCCAGTTGAGCAAGGTCCAGGCGGGCCTGGAGCCCGACGACTGGAAGCCATTCGATGACGTAGGCGCCGGAACGCGGGAAATCCGCATCCGCGACGCCAGCGGCATCTTTCGGGTGATGTACGTAGCCAAATTCGAGGAAGCTGTGTACGTCCTGCACTGCTTCCAAAAGAAGACACAAGCGACCAGCAAACGAGACAAGGACATCGCCACGGCGCGTTATCGTGCCGTGGCCAATGCAAGAAGAGACGGGCCATGAAGATCGACACCGGAATTCGCCATGTCACGAAACCGGGCGCGAACCTGTTCCTCGAACTGGGGTTCCCGGCCGAGGAAGCCGCGCGGCTGCAAGCCGCGTCGCGCCAACAGATCAACGATACCCGGCTGCTCAAAGAGCAACTGATGTCGGAACTGGCCGAATGGATTGCCCAGCATCACTTGAAGCAGGCCGAGGCCGCGAAAATCCTGATGGTGTCGCGACCGCGCGTGTCGGACGTGGTGAACAAGAAGACAGCGAAGTTCACCATCGACACACTGGTGGAAATGTTGAGCCGGGTTGGCAAGCCGGTTCGGCTGGCCATTGGGTGATGCACACAGCCACCCGCTTGCAGATACGCCCGGCCAGCTGGCTGGGCGGCTAGAACATGCGGGGGTTTGCAACCCGCTAAAATCCGGGTTTGGCTTCGTATCTCTGGGCACCCTCTCGCTCGGTCCGGGCCACCTATGGAAGCCCACATGAACACTCCCTCCCATCCGCCGAGCCACAAAAACCATACTCCCAAGGTGGGTTTCGTCAGCCTGGGATGCCCCAAGGCCCTGGTCGATTCCGAACGCATCCTGACCCAGCTGCGCACCGAAGGTTATCAGGTCACCCCCGAATACAACGACGCCGACGTGGTGGTCGTGAACACCTGTGGCTTCATCGACAGCGCCAAGGCCGAATCGCTGGAAGCGATAGGCGAGGCCATTGCCGAGAACGGCAAGGTCATCGTCACCGGCTGCATGGGCGTAGAAGAATCGGTGATCCGCGACGTGCACCCCAGCGTGCTGGCCGTCACCGGCCCGCAACAGTATGAAGAAGTGGTGCGCGCGGTGCACCAGGCTGCGCCGCCCAAGGCCGACCACAACCCGTATGTAGACCTGGTGCCGCCGCAGGGCATCAAACTGACGCCGCGCCATTATGCGTACCTGAAGATTTCCGAAGGCTGTAACCACCGCTGCAGCTTCTGCATCATTCCGTCGATGCGCGGCGACCTGGTCAGTCGTCCGGTGGGCGATGTGCTGAACGAGGCCGAACGTCTGGTGAAGGCCGGCGTGAAGGAATTGCTGGTCATTTCGCAAGACACCAGCGCCTATGGCGTAGACCTGAAATACCGCAGCGGTTTCTGGAATGGCCGCCCGGTGAAAACCCGCATGACCGAGCTCTGTACGGCCTTGTCCGAACTGGGCGTCTGGACGCGCCTGCACTATGTGTACCCCTACCCGCACGTCGACGAAGTGATTCCGCTGATGTCGCAGGGCAAGGTGCTGCCGTACCTGGACATTCCTTTCCAACACGCCAGCCCGCGCGTGCTGAAACTGATGAAGCGCCCGGCCTTCGAAGACAAGACCCTGGCGCGCATCAAGCGCTGGCGCGAAGAATGCCCCGATCTCACCCTGCGGTCCACCTTCATCGTGGGCTTTCCGGGCGAAACCGAGGAAGATTTCCAGTATCTGCTGGACTGGATGAGCGAAGCGCAACTGGACCGCGTGGGCTGTTTCCAGTATTCGCCGGTGAATGGCGCGCCCGCCAATGAGCTGCCCGACGCGGTGCCCGACGAGGTCAAGCAGGAACGCTGGGACCGCTTCATGGCGCACCAGCAGGCCATCTCGGCCTCCCGCCTGCAAACCCGCGTGGGCCGCGAAGTGGACGTGCTGATCGACACCATCGACGAAGACGGCGCGGTGGGACGATCCAGCGCCGACGCACCGGAAATCGACGGCAGCGTCTACGTGAACAGCGAACGCGCGCTGCGGCCGGGCGACATGGTGCGCGTGCGCGTCACCGGCGCCGACGAATACGACCTGTACGGCGACGCGGTGTAGGCACGGGCCGGCCTCGGCTCCCCACAATGGGTATCTGCAGCGAAGTGCGCATGGATCGTGCAATGGACGGTGTCAGACACACAAGGTGTCTGACACCCATGGCGCTACCTTAGCCGCCGCGGCGAGTTTGCGCCGCCACGGCCAGGTGTCCGGCTCCCGCCAGGGTGCCGGACACCGTCCAACCGAGACTGTCGTGGCATACAACGTGTCTTAGGGCGACACGGTATAGGCGCCAGGCACCCTAGCGGGAGCCTGACACCCAGCCCTATCAATTCTTGGCCAGGAAGTCCGCCAGGTCGTCGGCGTGTTCTTCCTCGACGGCCAGGATCTCTTCCAGCAGGCGGCGCGTGGTGGGGTCCTTGTCGCCCACGTAGTCCACCATCTGGCGGTAGCTGTCGATGGCGATGCGTTCGGCGATCAGGTTTTCCTTGATCATGTCCTGCAGCGTCTTGCCTTCGACGTACTCGGCGTGGCTGCGGTCCAGCAGGCCATTGGGCGACAGGTTGGGCTCGCCGCCCAGCTGCACGATGCGCTCGGCGATGCGGTCGGCGTGGCCGAGTTCTTCGGTGGCGTGCGCGCTGAACTCGGCTGCCACGGGCTCGGCATTCAGGCCGCGCGCCATGAAATAGTGGCGCTTGTAGCGCAGCACACAGACCACTTCGGTCGCCAGGGCTTCGTTCAACAGTTTCAGTATGGTTTCGCGGTCGGCCCGGTAGCCTTCGGTGACAGCGCCCGACTCGATGTCTTTGCGCGCCTTGGCGCGGATGGCATTCACGTCCATGTCGAACGCACCGTTGCGGGATTGGGGGGTAGCTTGTTGCATATCGCTGGCTCCTGGTTATGTTGTGCGGGGCAGGCCGGCTCGTGGCGCCCTGAGTCCGCTAGCCCAGCAAATGGCGTGCCCGAGGCCCGCTGTGCCCGCACGCGCAGAGGCCTGCGGAAGCCGCGCCGCCAAGTTGCGTAAACTAGTTACTGACTGCCGCATCGGCAGTCGATGTATTTTTGTAACTGGTGTATTACCCCGAACCATGAAAATCCAGAACATCTGCGTCTATTGCGGCTCCAACAGCGGCAGCCGCCCCGACTATGCCGAAGGCGCGCGCGAACTGGCCCGCGAGCTGGTGCGCCGTGACATCGGCCTGGTCTATGGCGGCGCCAGCGTAGGCATCATGGGGGTGGTGGCCGACGCCGTCATGGCCGAGGGCGGCCGTGTCATCGGCATCATTCCCGAACCCCTGATGCGCAAGGAACTGGGCCATCGCGGCCTGACCGAACTGCATGTGGTGCAGTCCATGCACGAACGCAAGACCATGATGGCCGAACGTTCGGACGGTTTCGTGGCCCTGCCCGGCGGGGCCGGCACGCTGGAAGAAATTTTCGAGACCTGGACCTGGGCGCAACTGGGCATGCACGAGAAGCCCTGCGGCCTGCTGAATGTCGCCGGCTACTACGACCAGATGGCCGCGTTCCTGGACCACGCCGTGCAAGAATCGTTCATGCGCGCGGAACATCGCGCCATGCTCATCGTCGAGGACCAGCCCGCCGCGCTGCTGGACCGCTACGCGTCGTACCAACCGCCCACCGTATCCAAGTGGATCGACCGGGGCGAACACTGACACCGCAACCCTGCCCATCGCGAACTTCGCCATGCCCACAGCCACGGTTACCCCAGCCAGTACGTCGTCCTTGATGCGCAACTACCTGCGCGCCAAGGACGAGAATCGCCCGCTATTCATGGCGCGCGCCTTCGCCAGCGATGCCGTGCTGAAGATGACGCTGCGCACCCAGGCCATTGCATTTCCGCCGGAAGCGCGCGGCCTGGACGCCATTACCGAGGCGCTGGTGCGCACCTTCGGCCAGACCTACGAAAACGTGTTCACGTTCTACCTGGGCCATCCGGGCGAAGACACGGTGCTGGCTGACTACACCTGTGACTGGTTCGTGGGCATGACGGAAAAGGCTACGGGCAACGTGCGCGTGGGCTGTGGCTGCTATGAATGGGAATTCCAGGAATCGCCGCACCTGGCCAGCCGGCTGACCATCACGATCGAAAGCATGCAGAGCCTGCCGCCCGATACCGCGCCGGCGGTGTTCGGCTGGCTGGCCGCGTTGCCCTACCCTTGGACGGATTCCGAGCGCGTGGTGAACAGCGCGCCCCCCATCGAAGCCCTGGCCCCCGTGATGCACTGGATACGCCGTGCCCACCGCCAGGCGTATCCGGCGGACGGCACGGCTTGAAATACGACCTGGCGGCATTCGACTTCGACGGCACGCTGGCCGACACCATGCCGTGGTTCGAGTCCATTCTGGACGGCGTGGCCGACAAGTACGGCTTTCGCAAGGTGAACGCGGCCGAGCGCGCGCAACTGCGCCACCAGAATGCCCACGAGGTGCTGAAGCAGCTGGACATTCCCATGTGGAAAATGCCCGCCATCATGTCGCACGTGCGCAAGCTGATGCGCGAGGTGGACCCCAACGTGCGGCTGTTCGACGGCATGGCCCAGTCGCTGCAGGAATTGCGCGCGACTGGCCTGCGCCTGGCGGTGGTCAGTTCGAATTCGGCCGCCAATGTGCGGCGCGTGCTGGGCCCGCAAGCCGCGCAATGGTTCGACGATTTCGAATGCGGCACCGACATGTTCGGCAAATCCGCCAAGCTGAAGCGCCTGCTGGCGCGCCACCGGGTGGCGCCGCAGCGCTGCGTGCTGGTGGGAGACGAGATGCGCGACATCGATGCCGCGCGCAAGGCGGGCGTGCGGGCCGCGGCGGTGGCATGGGGCTATAACCATGTGGATGCATTGCGCAGCCACGCGCCCGACGACATCATTCTCAACGTGGCCGACCTGCCGGCCGTACTGACCCGACCCTGACATGCACATCGACGACGCGCACCGCATCAAAGACCTGGACGCCCTGCAGGCCCTGTATGGCCAGCCCAGTGAAACCTCGATCATGAAGGAAGTGGACCACGTGCATCCGCACTACCGCGCCTTCATCGAAGCCGCCCCCTTCGTGGTGCTGGCCACCGTGGGCCCGGACGGCGTGGATGCATCGCCGCGCGGCGACCCGGCCGGCTTCGTGACAGTGGCCGATGACAAGACCTTGCTGATCCCCGACCGGCGCGGCAACAACCGCATCGACAGCCTGCGCAACATCCTGGCCGACCCGCGCGTGGCGCTGCTGTTCCTGGTACCCGGCGTGGGCGAGACCCTGCGGGTGAATGGCCGCGCCCGCATCAGCACCGACCCCGGCCTGCTGGCACGCCTGGCCATGCAGGACAAGCCGCCGCGCTCGGTATTGGTGGTGGACGTGGAAACGGTGTTTTTTCAGTGCTCGCGCGCCCTGGTGCGCTCGTCGCTGTGGGACGCCGCCAAACAGGTCGACCGCGCCAGCCTGCCCAGCACCGGACGCATGCTGGCAGACATCGGCGCGGGGAAATTCGACGGCGAGGCCTACGACCGGGCCCTGCCGGCGCGCGTACGCGATACCTTGTACTAACCGGCGCGGACACGCCTGGCACCGCTTGCACCGGGGCGGCATCTGCCCACATCGGGGTCAGGCACCCTGCGGGAGCCAGACCCCAGGGCCTTTACTGTTACCAGCCCCGCACGAACACATCCACGGGCTGGCGCTTGCCACCGGCTTTCTGTAGTTCCAGCAGCCGCAGCACGCCCTGGCCGGTGGCGATGTCGATGCCGTCGGCGGCCGCGCGCAGCACGCTGCCGGGCGCGGCGGACACGGTTTGTTCCA
>NZ_JAJMLX010000259.1 GCF_020991325.1 Bordetella petrii
GGCAGTTCCCGGGCCTCGGGCCCGAGGAGATCGCCGACAAGCTCGTGGCGGGCGCGGCCGGCGCCTGGCCGAGGTCGGCGGCGGTGTACACATTGCGCAGCCAGTCGTTGAGCAGCGTGCGCAGGTCGGGATCGGTAATGCGCAGCAGGCTGGCCAGGGGCGTCAGCCCTTGCGGCGCGGCCGGCGCGGGCGCGGCGGCCGGCACTTGGTAAAAAGCCAGCCGGGCGGGCGGCGCGTCTTCGGCAAAGGCGCGCGACCAGTCCAGGTTGCGCACCTCCATGGCGGCCATGCGCTCGCGCAGCACCGATTCCAGGGCGTTTTCCCAGCCAGGCTCGATGTGCAGCTTCTGCCACAAGCGCCCCAGGCTGGCCAGTTCATGCTTGGCCAGCCAGGGCTCCAGGGCGCCCTGTTTCTGCACGTCTTCCTGTAGTTTGACCAGGGCGGCCAGCCGCGCTTCCAGGCGCGCCAGATTCTGGGCGTCCTGGTGGGCCGACGCCTGGGCGCGGCCGCGTTCGGCATCGGCCTCGGGCACCTGGCCTTCGAGGGCGGCCAATTCACGCTGCGCGTCTTCAAGCTGGTCTTCGCCCACGGCGCGGTCGCCGGCCAGTTGCTCCAGCCGCGCGGGATCGGGGGCCTGCAACTCGCGCAGTTCCTGCTGCAGGCGCTCGCGGCGCTGCTCCAGGTTCTGCAATTGACGATCGGCATCACGCTGGGTTTGCGCAACCAGCGCCAGATTCTGTTCGACGCGGGCCAGCGAGGCCCGCATTTCATCGCGCGAGGCGGCCGCCTCGCGCACGCGCGACTCGGTGGACGGCAGGCTGGCGTGGGCATCTTCAGCCTGCGCGCGGGCTTCTTCGGTGCGCGCCGCGCCGGCGGCCAGGTCGTCTTCGGCCTGCGCGATCTGCTCGACGCAATGGGCTTGCTGGGCATCCCATTCGCCGATCTGCTGTTGCAGCTGTTCGCGCCGGGCCTGCAGGCGGTTGCGCGAATCGACCACGTGGCGGATCTCGGCTTCCAGGCGGCTGACCTGGGCATTGGCCTCGTACAGTTGCCCTTGCGCCGTATGAACCGCGTCGCTGGCGGCGTAATGGGCCTGGCGGCGCGATTCGAGTTCGGCCTCGTTGGCGCGCAGCCCGGCGATGGCGGCTTCCAGGTTGTTCTGCGCCTGGGCAATGTCCTGGTTCTTGCGGCCGCGCTCGTCGCGCGCGCCGGTTTCCTTCAGCAGCCACAGCGCGAACTGCTTTTTCTCGCCGTCGGCCTGCAGTTCGCGGTACTGGCGGGCAACCTCGGCCTGCGCCTCGAGCTTTTCCAGTTGCGAGCCCAGTTCGCGCAGGATGTCCTCGACCCGGGTCAGGTTCTCGCGCGTGTCGGACAGGCGGTTCTCGGTTTCGCGGCGGCGTTCCTTGTAGCGCGACACGCCGGCGGCTTCTTCCAGGAAAACCCGCAGTTCTTCGGGACGCGCCTCGATCAGGCGGTTGATCATGCCCTGCCCGATGATGGCGTAGCCGCGCGCGCCCAGGCCGGTGCCCAGGAAAATGTCGTGGATATCGCGGCGCCGCACCTGCTGGTTATTGACGTAATAACTGCTGGTGCCGTCGCGCGTCAGCACGCGGCGCACGGCGATCTCGGAATAAGTGCTCCATTGCCCCGCCGCCCGGCCCTCGCTGTTGTCGAACACCATTTCAACAGACGCGCGCGCCGCCGGCTTGCGGTTACCCGAGCCGTTGAAAATCACGTCTTGCATGGATTCGCCGCGCAATTCCGAGGCTTTGGCCTCGCCCAGCACCCACCGCACGGCGTCAATGATATTTGACTTGCCGCAGCCGTTGGGACCCACCACGCCCACCAGCTGGCTGGGCACGGGTATAACGGTGGGGTCGACGAACGATTTGAAGCCGGCGAGTTTTAGTTGAGTTAGGCGCACAGTACGATGACGGACGGGGTTGAACGAAAGGCGTTGAACGGACCTGCCGTACGGATTGCAAAGCGGCCCACGCGGGGCCGGCACATGCGGATCGTATGATACCCCAGGCCGCCGGGCTGCCCATCGGCGGCAAGGCCGCGATCCGGCACGCAAAACCCCCTGTTCCAGCGCTGGACGCTATACTCGCTGACACTTTTTTCCATACGAAACAGGTCATTCACCGCTGCCGTGTGCCGGCAGCCACCGGGGATTCACTTTTGAAACGCGGGTTTTATCTGGTCATGGCCGCGCAGGCCTTCTCGTCCCTGGCGGACAACGCCCTGTTTATCGCGGCGATCGCCTTGATACTCGAGCTGCACGGCCCCGACTGGATGGCACCCATGATGAAGTGGTCGTTCGCGCTGGCCTACGTGGTGCTGGCGGCCTTCGTGGGCGCCATTGCCGACTCCTTCCCGAAGGGCCGGGTCATGTTCGCCACCAACGCGCTCAAGGTGGGCGGCTGCCTGCTGATGTTCATGTACGCCAATCTCGGGCTGGAGCCCGCCCACCAGACTTACCTGGTGTGCCTGGCTTACGGCCTGGTGGGCGTGGGCGCCGCGGCCTACTCTCCCGCCAAGTACGGCATCGTCACCGAAATGCTTCCGCCCGAAATGCTGGTCAAGGGCAATAGCTGGATCGAAGGCCTGACGGTACTGTCCATCATCGTGGGCACCGTGGTGGGCGGGGTGCTGATCTCGCCGGCCGCCTCGGAACTGCTGCTCAAGCACGAAACCATCGGCCGGCTGGTGCACACCCCGGCCGAAGCCGCCATTCTGGTGATCGCCTGTGTCTACCTGCTGGCCGCCCTGTGCAACCTGCTGATCCCGCAAACGCACGTGCGCTACCCGCCGCAGCAGAAAAACCCGATGCGCCTGACCCTCACCTTCTTCAGCTACGTGAAGGTGCTGTGGCAAGACAAGCTGGGGCAGATTTCACTGGCGGTCACCACCCTGTTCTGGGGGGCGGGCGCGGTGCTGCAGCTCATCGTCATCGAATGGGGCCGGCGCCACCTGGGCTACCGCCTGGACGAAGCATCCATGCTGATGGGGGTGGCGGCGCTGGGCACGGTGGTCGGGTCCATCCTGGCCGGCCGCATCCCCTTGCGCAAGGCGCTTTCCGTGCTGCCTGTCGGCGTCCTGATGGGCCTGGTGGTGCTGCTGATGCCGCTGGTGCACTCCACCTGGAGCGTCTATGCCCTGCTGATGCTCACCGGCGGGCTGGCAGGCTTCTTTGTCGTGCCCATGAATGCCCTGCTGCAGCACCGCGGCCACGTGCTGCTGTCCGCCGGGCATTCCATCGCGGTGCAAAATTTCAATGAACAGCTCAATATCCTGCTGATGGTGGCCATCTACACCATCCTGCTGTGGGCCAACCTGCCCATCAACACCATCATCGTGCTGTTCGGCTTGCTGGTGGCGATTCTCATGATCCTGTTCATGCGCTGGAGCCGCCGCAACCTGTCGGACAACCCCGCCCTGCACGATCAGATCGGCCAGGAAGGCCACGGCAAGGCCCTGAAATCGCCTCACTGAAGGGGCCGCTCAGCCCCTGGTCGCCAGCCTAAGGTCCTGCCAGGCGCGGGCTTTCTCTACCGGGCTGCGCAGCAGATAGGCCGGGTGGTAGCTGACCACCACCGGAATATTGCGGCCGTCCGGGGCGGCGAATTGGTGCATGCGCCCTCGCAGGCTGCCTATGGTGGCGTCCGTGCCCAGCAGCGTTTGGGCCGCGAACCGGCCCAGCACCAGAATGCGCTCGGGCTTCACCAGCTCGATCTGCCGCATCAGGTAGGGGCTGCAGGCCGCGATTTCTTCCGGCTTAGGGTTGCGGTTGCCGGGTGGGCGGCACTTGATCACGTTGGCAATGAAAACGTCGTCCTGGCGGCTCATGCCAACCGCGGACAGCATGGCGTCCAGCAACTGGCCCGACCGCCCCACGAAGGGCAGCCCCTGGCGGTCTTCCTGTTCGCCCGGGGCCTCGCCCACCACCATCCAGCGCGCTGGACGCGCCCCCATGCCAAACACCGCATGCCTGCGGCCGTTGCATAAGCCACAGGCGGTGCATTGCAGCACCTGCTCGCGCAGGGCGTCGAAATCCGTGGCGGCCACCACCGGCTGCGTGGCGAATGGCGCGTCGGCAGTCGTGGCCTCCGGGGCCGGCGGCGGTAAACCTCACCGGCACCTATCACTGTACGCAGGCGGCGCTGCCGGGCATGCTGGCGGCGGGCTGGGGGCGGGTCATCAATGTGGCCAGCACGGCGGGCCTGGTCGGCTACCCATATGTCAGCGCTTATTGCGCCGCCAAGCACGGGGTAGTGGGGCTGACGCGCGCCCTGGCACTCGAGGTGGCGCGCAAGGGCGTCACCGTGAACGCGGTGTGCCCCGGCTTTACCGACACCGACATCGTGCGCGGCGCGGTCGACAACATCGTGCAGAAAACCGGCCGCACGGCCGACCAGGCGCGCGCCGAACTGGCGGCCCGCAATCCGCAGGGCAGGCTGGTGCAGCCCGCCGAAGTGGCCGACACCGTGGCCTGGCTGGCCCTGCCCGCATCCACCTCGATCAATGGCCAATGCATCGCCGTCGATGGCGGCGAAGTCATGGCCGGCTGAACCCCAGGAGATCCCATGAGCAGTGCGTCTTCCGAACACAGCATGAAGCATCACCGCCGCCCCTATGCGGACTACGCCGCGCGAACTTTCCTGTGGAACGTGTCGCCCGACGGCAAGGTGGCCACGGTGACGCTGAACCGGCCCGAACGCAAGAACCCTTTGACGTTCGATTCCTATGCCGAACTGCGCGATCTGTTTCGCGGGCTGGTCTATGCCACCGATATCAAGGTGGTGGTGCTGGCGGGCGCGGGCGGGAATTTCTGCTCGGGCGGCGACGTGCACGAGATCATCGGCCCGCTGACGCGCATGAGCATGCCGGAGTTGCTGGACTTCACCCGCATGACGGGCGACCTGGTGAAGGCCATGCGGGCCTGCCCGCAGCCCATCGTGGCCGCGGTGGATGGGGTTTGCGCCGGCGCGGGCGCCATGCTGGCGCTGGCGTCCGACCTGCGGCTGGGCACGCCGCAGGCCCGCACGGCCTTCTTGTTCACCCGCGTGGGCCTGGCGGGGGCCGACATGGGCGCCTGCACGCTGCTGCCGCGCGTCATCGGCCAGGGCCGGGCCTCGGAACTGCTGTACACCGGCCGGGCCATGAGCGCCGAAGAAGGGGCCCAATGGGGGTTCTTCAACACCCTGCACGACGGCGCTGGCCTGCTCGAAGCCGCCCGGTCGCTGGCCGCGCAACTTGCCGCCGGCCCCACGTTCGCGCACGGCGTCACCAAGAAACTGCTGCACCAGGAATGGAACATGGGCGTGGACGAGGCCATCGAAGCCGAAGCCGAGGCCCAGGCCATCTGCATGCAGACGCGCGATTTCCGCCGCGCCTACGACGCTTTCGTGGACAAGCGCAAACCCGTTTTCGAAGGAGACTGACGTGGCCGATACTGCGTGGCTGGACTGGCCGTTTTTCGATGACCGGCATCGCGAGATGGCGGCGCAGCTTGAGGCCTGGTGCGTGGACGGCCTGGCCGATATCGACCACGGCGATACCGATGCCGCGTGCCGTGCCCTGGTGCGATCGCTGGGCCAGGCGGGCTGGCTGCGCTATTGCGTGCCGTCGGGCCCCGACGGCGCCTGGGGCGGCGCCTTGCCCCAGGTGGATTCGCGCATGGTGTGCATCCTGCGCGAAACCCTGGCGCGCCATGACGGCCTGGCCGATTTCGCCCTGGCCATGCAGGGCCTGGGCAGCGGCGCCATCGCCCTGATGGGGTCCGACGCGCTGCGCCGCGACTACCTGCCGCGGGTGGCCAGCGGGCAGGCCATCGCCGCATTCGCCTTGTCCGAGCCCGATGCCGGGTCCGACGTGGCGGCCCTGGCCTGCACGGCGCGCGCCGACGGCGACCACTACGTGCTGGACGGCGCCAAGACCTGGATATCCAACGGCGGCATCGCCGATTTCTACTGCGTGTTCGCCCGCACCGGCGAAGCCCCGGGCGCGCGCGGCATCAGTGCTTTCGTGGTGGATGCCGGCACGCCGGGCCTGGATATCGCCGAACGCATCGACGTCATGGCGCCGCATCCGCTGGCGACGCTGGCGTTCGACCAGTGCCGCGTTCCCGCCAGCCACCGCCTGGGCGATGCCGGCCAGGGCTTCAAGCTGGCCATGATGACGCTGGATATTTTCCGCGCCTCGGTGGCCGCCGCCGCGCTGGGTTTCGCGCGCCGCGCGCTGGACGAGGCCGTAAGCCGTGCCCGCGGCCGCCACATGTTCGGCCAGGCGCTGGCC
>NZ_JAJMLX010000026.1 GCF_020991325.1 Bordetella petrii
CGGGAAGCTCCAGCGCGGCGGCGCAGGGCGCGGCGTCCCAGCAGCGCGGCCTGGCCATGGAGGCCCGCACCGCGCAAGCACTGGAAAAACTGGCCGCCCGGCTGAACAGCGCCGGCGGCGCAAGCCCCCGTTACCGCGTCGTGACTTCGATGCAGGTTCCCGCAGCCATAGGCGGCGAGCGCGAACGCGCCAAGAGCGAATGGGACGCCGTACTGCTCAAGCAAGACGCGGGCGCCGTACCGGATTCCCCCTGGGACATCTGTTTGCTGGCGGAAGCCAAGGCCTCGATCGATGCCGCCGCCACCGACCTTCCGCGCCTGCTGCGCGGCATGCGCCTGCTTGCGCGCGCCACGCCAGGCCGCGCCTATCCATTCCAGACCGCGCAGGAAACAACGCTGCTGAACGGATTGTCGATGAATCGGCTAAGCACGGATGCGCATGCGCTGGCACGCACCGTGCTGTACTGCTGCGACGCGCCCGCCGAAGCCGTCCCGCGCCTGCTGTCGGCGGCCAGCCGCATGCAACTGCTGTCGGCGACGGCCAGCCTGGAATTCGGCGGCGCGCTGGCGCAAGGCAGGCCCAAGTCCGCGCAAGCCCTGGCGCCCGTCTGGCGGCAGCTTTGCGAATCTCCAGGCTGGCAGGCGGTGCTGAACCAGTACCCCATGCTGCGCCAGGCACGCGAATTGATGGTGCATCCCGACGACTTGCAGGCGGCCATCGATAGCGTGCGGTAGCCGGGCACGGGCCCGGCCCGCCTGTGTTTCCAGCCAGATCGCGTCGCGCGCGGGCCGATGCAGCGCTTACGAATAACATATCTTCATGACGGCCCATGCCGCGAATTATTCCACTGCATGGAAGCTGTTTTTCCACAACACAGTAATACTCCCGATCGACTTCGGCTCCTAGACTTTCGTCCGTACCGACAGCCACGGCCTGATCTCAACAGCCGCGACGTCGGTGTCGTTGATAAACACAGGAGCATTACATGAAGAAGACTCTGCTCGCCGCCGCCCTGGCAACGGGATTCGTCGGCGCTGCGCAAGCCGCCAGCACCAGCGTCACGCTGTATGGCTTGATCGATACGGGTATTGGCTACGAACAAGTCAAGGGCCCCAACGGCTTCAAAGAAAGCCGCGTTGGCGGCGTCAGCGGCGTCAGCGGCGGTTCGCGCTGGGGCCTGAAAGGCACCGAAGACCTGGGCGACGGCCTGAAGGCCATCTTCACGCTGGAATCCGGCTTCGACAGCCAGAACGGCACCTCGTCGCAAGGCGGCCGCCTGTTCGGCCGCCAGGCCACGGTGGGCCTGGCCGGCGATTCCTGGGGCAAGATCGAATTCGGCCGCCAGACCAACATGGCGTCGAAGTACATCGGCGGCATCAGCCCGTTCGGCACCGACTACGGCATCGCCGGCATCGGCTCGGCGTTCGGTTCGGCCAAGTCGCTGCGCCTGGACAATATGGTGATGTACCAGTCGCCCAACTTGTCGGGCTTCAGCTTCGGCCTGGGCTACTCGTTCAACGCCGACGACGAGAAAGATGGCAACTTCGCCACCGGCGACAACAACCGCGTCATCACCGTGGGCGCCAAGTACAGCGCCGGCCCCCTGACCGTCGCTGCCGCCTACGACCGCCTGAATCCGGTCAACGCCGTGTCCGACGAGCAGGACACCAGCCTGCAGGAATACATCATCGGCGCCGAGTACGACTTTGAAGTCCTGGCGCTGCACGGCGCCTGGGGCCAGACGTACGACGGCTGGTTCTCCGGCATCAGCATGGGCAGCAGCCCCGACGACTTCAACTCGCTGGGCAGCCTGCGCGTGGTTGACGGCGCTCGCGTGAACTCGATGATGGTGGGCGTGACCGTGCCGTTCGGCGCCACCAAGGTGTTCGGCAGCTGGCAGCGTGCCGATCCCAAGAACGACAAGCTCACCGGCGACGACGAAGCGTTCGACGTCTTCGCCCTGGGCGCCACCTACGACCTGAGCAAGCGCACCAACCTGTACGCCTACGGCGCGTATGGCAACAACTTCGCTTTCCAGGAAGACGTGAAGAACACGGCGTTCGCCGTGGGCATTCGCCACCGGTTCTGATCGACCGGAAGGCGGGCTGCCTGAAGGGACAGGGCAGCCCCGCCGGCCCGGGACGGGTGTCCCTACGGATCTAGCGGCTTCCTCTCCGTTGACCGCGAGTGACGTATCCTCAACCCCGTCCCGGCCATTCCGGCGGTTCGAAGGGTCGGGCCTCCCCTCGGGGAGGCCCACTCATTTCTGCACGGTCAATCCCGGAATGAACGGTCACGGCGGTCCAGTAGCCGCAGCATCGCGGGCCACTCCATCACTCCGTACGGGCGCCGGGTCTCGGGTCTGTACAAGTGCGCCGTCTTCGCGATGACGTCCTGGGACGGATAATGCAGATTCGTATTGCAGGCCATTGCATCCACCTGGGCGCGACAGGCCATTTCAAGCCAGTACATCGTATTGAACGCTTGCGGAATGTCCGCCGCGGCCACCAGTAAGCCATGGTTACGCAGGATCATGGCATCGCTGCCGCCCAGGTCTTTTGTCAACCTATCGCGCTCATCCGTATCCACGGCCGGGCCTTCATACTCGTGGTAGGCAATATCGCCGAAACGCATCGCCGTCTGCGTCAAGGGAAGCAGCCCGCACTCCAGCGCCGAAACAGCCATGCCGGCGCGCGAATGTGTGTGAATGACGCATTCGACATCGTGCCTGGCCCCATGGACAGCGCTGTGGATGACATAGCCCGCAAGATTCACGTCGTAATCTTCATGGGGGTTCAACAGCACATCCCCCGCCAAGTTGATAGTGATCAGGCTGGAGGCGGTGATCTCTTCATACATGAACCCATAAGGGTTGATCAGCAGCCGGTCTTCCTCGCCCGGCACCCTGACGGTGATGTGGTTATAGACAAGATCGCTCATGCCGAACATCGGCATCAGGCGGTAGCATGCGGCCAGGTTTACACGGGCTTCCCATTCTGTTTCGGAAACAGTGGCGCGGACATCGTTAATCGGGGCATTCATAGAAAGTCCTCTTGAATAATCAAATCACGCTGTCATTGGCAGCACAAATAATCGGAAATACCGGTAGGCCGTGGAAATCAGCGGACGAGATACAGCGAGAACGCAGGCACGTAAGTCACCAACATCAAAACCAGCACCATCACCACTATTTGCGGCCAAATGGCCTTGGCGATGCTTGTCAACCGCTCTCCGCTCACAGCGGCTCCGACGAAAAGGCAGTAACCCACGGGCGGGGTTGCCATTCCTATAGCCACATTCGTAACGATCATCGCGCCAAAATGGATGGGGTCGATGCCGAACTGGTGGCCAATGGCGATAAGCATTGGCCCAAAGATCAGCATCAGTGCAATCTCATCCATGACCGCGGCAAGCAGGAAGAACCCCAGATTCAGCGTCAGCAGCATGATCCACTGCTGCTGAATGGAATGGTCAAGAAATTCTGCAAATCGAGTCGCGAACTGTTCCTGGGCAATCAGCACACCCATGCCTCCGGATACGGCAACGATACCCATTACGACAGAACTAATCTTCATGGCCTTTAGCAGCACAGCTGGAAGCTGTGAAAGGCGCAGTTCCTTCTCTATGAAAAGACCAACGATAAGGCTGTATAGGCAGACCACCGCTGCGGCTTCCGTGGGAGTGAAAATTCCACCGTAGATTCCACCCAGCACGATAATGGGAGCCAATAGCGCCCAAACGCCTTTTCGCAAGGCACCTGCAACTTCCGCCGCACTGGCACGCGGCAGCCGTGGCACCTTATCGCGATGAGCGCGCCAGATCACAATTGCCGAAAGCCCCACTGCCATTAGCAACCCCGGAATGATGCCTGCAAGGAAAAGGCTGGCAATGGATTGCTCCGCGATGACACCCCAGATAATAAAGGCGATGGAAGGCGGAATCAGCGGAGCCAGCACCCCGGCACTCACTGCCAGGGAGGTGGCGTAGGGTCTGGAATATCCACGCTCCCCCATGGCAGGAATCATGGCGCCGCCTATTGCCGCCGTCGTCGCCGGAGCTGAGCCGGAAATCGCCGCAAAAATGCATGCCGCGAAAATAGTTACGTGGCCAAGTCCGCCCAACAGATGCCTTACGCAAACATCCGCGACGGCGATTAGCCGTCGCGAAAGCCCGCCAGCTGACATCAGTTCGCCAGCGAGCATGAAGAACGGTATGCCCAGGAGACTGAACGATTGCGTACCGGCGACCACGGTCTGCGGAAGAAGCATGAATGGCACGTCGGCAACAACTAATACCGCGGTTACGACCAGTCCTATTGAGAAAACGAAAGGGACGCCCAACATAACCAGACAGGCGAAACCGACCGACAGTATCCAGGCTGTTGTGCTCATGAACGTCCTCCTGAATCGAAGCTGCTCAACAACCTTTCTAAACTGTATAGTGCGATCAAGCCTCCACACACCGGGGCCGCGCTGTACAGCAGCTCGATTGGGTAGCCTATTGCGGCGGAAATAGATCCACGCATTTCTTCCACATAGTCGACTCCAGACGATGCAAGGAATAGGCCAAATGCCAGAGTGGCAGTACAGGTAAATACCTCGATAACCTGGCGCAGCACGGCTGGCACTCTCTCAATGAGAATATCCACGCGAACGTGAAATGCCTCTCTCACCCCCAATGCCAGCATCAAGAGCATCGCCCAACTGAACAGCAGCAACGCAAGTTCTTCCGTCCAGGATGGCGGCAGATTGAATACGTAACGCATGGCAACTTGCCAGCAGATCGTCGCTACCATCGCAGAAGAGATCACCATGACCACCACCTTGACGATCCAAGTGATTGCCGTATTGCACTGCCTCAACGCTCTGATGGCGTAACGCACTTACTTCACCTGGGCCAGGGCGGCATCCATGATGTCGCCGCCAATCACAGACCTGAATTCGTCATAGACGGGCTGGACTTTTGTACGAAATGCGGACGGATCGCCAACTTTGTTGAGTACCATGCCTTTCTCTTCTAGTGCAGCAGCCAGTTTTTTGGCGCTCTCCTCCACGGCCTTTCTCTGTTCTCGCGTCGCGTCATCCGCTGCCCGCATGACTGCCGCACGTTGCGCGGGCTCAAGTTTCTCGACCCACCGCTTGTTGAAAACCAGCGAAATGACGGAGAAAGTGTGTTGTGTCAGTGAAAGATATTTGGTGATTTCGTAGGCTTTCGTCGAGTCTATAACCGAGAGAGGAATCTCCAATCCGTCCAACGCCCCCTGTTGAATCGCGGTAAACGTCTCTCCCCATGCCATGGGTACCGGACTTCCTCCAAGGGCCTTATACATGCCGATATACATCGGGCTCTGCATTACTCTATATTTGACCCCGGCCACATCATTCGGGATGGCTACCGGCCGGACATTGTTGATCATGTTCCGGAATCCGCCTCCCATGTAGCCAAGCGGCAAAATGCCCTTCTTTTCGAGCTTTGCACTCAATTTTTTCCCAATATCTCCCTCCATGAGGTGATACGCCTGCTCAGCCGAGGAGTAGAGAAAGGGCAAATCATTCAACTGGTACGCCGGCTCAATTTGGGCGATTACTGCGTTCGTAATAATGCCCGCCTGCGCCAATCCCATGCGCACGCCTTCCAGCAATGCTTTTTCATCTCCCAGTTGGCGGTTGGGATAAAGCTGGACATCAAAAACTTTTCCATCTGGATCTGCTTCCAGAGCAGTCTTGAACGCGCGAGCCCCTATCGCGTAAGGGTCTTCCACTCCGTCCGTGGTGGTCCAGCCCAGCTTGATTACCTTTTTTTGTTCTGCATGGGCCGGGAATGTGCAAGCCAAACCCACAATGGCCAAGCCAGCCACTAACATGTGCGCTTTCATGTCTACTCCTCCTTGAATCGTTATTAATATGTGGCCCCTGCCAGGGCTTCTAATCTGACCAGTAGAGCCGCGTCGGATTCTCTACTAATACGGCATTCCTGGACTGCTCATCAGGAAGCCAATCAAAAAGCAGGTCAACCAGATCGCCATCATTAGGCATTGGTGGACGTATATGGGGATGAGGCCAATCGGTTCCCCAGACGGCTTGCCGTGGATTCGCGTCAAGAAATGCGTTCACCAAGGCCGTTACTTCGGGATAGCGGGGAGCATTTGTGGAAAGCCTATAGGGTGCGGATAGCTTTACCCATCCGGTACCCTCACGCATTAGCTCAAGAAGGTTCTTGAATCCTTGGCTTTGGATAAGCTGAGCGGGCTCTCCATGCGCCAGGTGGTCAACGACAACGTCCAGGCCCCGCTTCACAATGTACGGCGCAAGCTCCGGGACATGCACAAGGTCGCCGAACAGCTGTATGTGCCACCCGTAAGGCCTGACTTTGTCGATGATGTTTTCTATCTGCGGCATTGTGGGTCCATTCTCGAAAAGCACGTTGATTCGCGTGCCACGAGTTCCCAACTGGTGCCATCGCGCAATATCTTCATCGGGCGTATCCGCATGCACCACAGCCACGCCACGTAGCCAGCCGTTGTTCTTCTCCAATAGCGCTTCGAAACTGCGATGGTCCGGCCCGTAAACGCTTGGATGAACGAGAACTGCGCGATCGATTCCATATGCCTCACGCAGCGCATCGTAGTCGGCCTGCGTGGCGCGTGTAGGGGTATACGCGCGCTGGGGGGAAAAGGGGTATTTCTCTATCTCATCGAAAACATGGAAGTGGCAATCGCACGAGCCTGCGGGCAAACGGCCCTTGGCGGATTTCAGTTGATTGTTGAAGGGCAGGTAAACATCTGAGTTCGCAATTTTTGGGGCGCTCATTGTTTCGCGACTCCCACGGCCTTGGCGGTATCGCCCCACATGCGGTAGTTCTGCTCTACCATTTTCTGGAACTCCTCCCGTGACTGGCTGATAACGACCTCTGACCCCAAAGCGGTAAGTTTTTTGCGTACGGTGGGATCCTGCAGAGCGCGGTTCAAATCAGCATGAAGCTTGTCGAGAATCGGCGCCGGCGTTCCCTTCGGGGCAAAAAAACCCAGCCAGGCACCGGCATTGAACCCCTTCACGCCAAGCTCATCGAGAGTGGGCACATCCGGTGCAAGATCGGCACGCTTGTTGGTGCTGACGGCAATCGCCTGCAGCCGGCCATCTTTGACATGCGGCGCGGTGGAAACGACCGTATCGAAAGTCATGTCGACGTTGCCGCCAATCACATCGGTCTGGGCCTGGCTGCTTCCCTTGTACGGTACATGAACCATGGATATGCCGGTTCTCTTCATCAGCATTTCCATCAGCAAGTGGCTGGTCGTTCCCATACCGATGCTTGCGAATGTCAGGCCGCCCGGCTGTGCTTTGGCATGGTCGACCAACTTCTGGAACGTATCCAAGCCCTTTTTCTTGTTGGTGACGAGCATGTAGGGTAGCCAGGTGGTCTGGCCTATGAACTCGAAATCGTTCAGCGGGTCGTACTTCAAGTCGCTGTAGACGAAGGGATTGATGTTCATCGGCGCCGTGGCCGACAGCACCAGCGTATGGCCGTCCGGCTTCGCGCGTTTCACCTGGGCGACGGCAAGGCTGCCGCCCACCCCGGGCTTGTTCTCGACGATGACGGGCTGCCCCCAGTCTGCGCCCAGTTTCTCGCCGATGATGCGGGCAATCGCGTCGGTGGATGTGCCCGGCGGGAATCCAACCACGAAGGTCACGGGGCCCGACGGATAGTCGGCGGCCGATGCGGGCCCAGCCACCGAAATCATGCAAGCGAGAAACGCTGCTTGCATCGCGCGGCACCATATCCGCATTCTGTCTCTCCTGATTGTTATAGGTGCTGCATTCTCGCACCGCGCAAACAGGAAGCTCAATTCAACAATTCAAAATGCGGCATTTCAAACCGCGAAAGGCTTTGGAGTGCCTAAATACTAGGGCCTCAATGGCGAGTGTTAATTCCAAGGCACGGGAAAACCCGTAAACCCATATCACCAAGACAGCGTATTCAGCGCGGCCGTGCGTGAAAATTTTCAGTGATCAGTAAGGCGTGGCATCACGACGCAATATCTCGACTATCACATCTTCAACAGCTCGTACCGCGATAGTTCGCGGCCGGTTTGCCGCCGATGCCATGACAAAATCCGTGCTTATTTCCGGATCGACTATCTGCTTTGCAACAAGAGTGCCGTGGGCAATCTCTCGGGTCACTGCCGCCGCCGCCAATACCGTGTGGGCATCGCCTTTTATTGCGATCTCCTTCATCAGGTCGAAACTGTCGATCTCATGAACGATCCTAACCTTGATGTTCCTTCCCGCCGCCGCGCTTTCCAGGCTGCGCCGCAACCCGTGATTTCGGCTGGCTATCACCAGCGGAAGATTGTGCAGCGCATCGAAAGCCACGGAGTCTCCCGCGTCAAAACCTGATTTCCCTTCGGCAGACACCAGGCACAAAGGCAGGCTCATGAGAGGAGTGGCCAGGATCTGGCTGGACCGCCGCGAATCATGCAGGACAGCGATATCGACCCGTGCCCCCGTAAGCCATTCGGAAATATATCCACTGTATCCAGTAACGATATTCAGGTGAATCCCCGGGTGCAGCGAAGCGACTGTCTTGAATATCTGATACCCGGACATGCTCATGATGGTCGGCGTAAGCGCCAATGTGACCTCGCCCCGAGGGCTCGATGCGTCTGCCTTGAATGCAGTAACTACACCTTCAATATCCACTATTAGCGGCCGAAGCTTTTCGACCAACTCCAGTCCCTCAGGCGTCAGCACGACGCCGCGGCCATTCCGATGAAACAGGGACTTTCCGCATTCCTGCTCCAGCTTCCTGACCTGCCTGCCCACGGATGGCTGGTTTATTCCGATTACGGCAGCGGCCTTGGAAAAACTGCCCAGGTCAGCGACTTTTATGAATGCGGCAATAGATTTCAAGTCCATGGCTTCGGATGTTCATTTCGCGAATATCTGATAATGCTCTTCTTTCATTGTTGCACTACCCCCGGTCGAGTAGATTAAACAAAGCAACGACACCAGAGGGCATATGGGCAAGCAGGCGAGCGGCCGCGATATTTTCTTAGAATTGCTTCTTGACGAAGGTATAACGCACTTCTTCGGCAACCCCGGCACTACCGAATTGCCCATTATAGAAGCGCTGCCGCGCCATCCTGACCTGCAATATGTGCTGGGGCTTCAAGAGGCCGTCGTGGTGGCCATGGCCGATGGCTACTCGCGGGCCACCGGCAGATTGACCGCGTGCAATCTGCATTGCGCCCCCGGGCTGGGCAATGCGATGGGCGCTATTTACAACGCCAAGTTTTCCGGGTCGCCGATCATTATTACCGCCGGCCAGTACGAGATCGGATACGGGCTTACGGAACCCCTGCTCTACGAACCGCTGGTGCAAATCGCACAGCCATTGGTCAAATGGGCAGTCGAAGTCCAGCGCCCGGAAGATCTTCCCAGGATCGTGCGGCGGGCGGCAAAGATAGCCATGACTCCGCCGATGGGGCCGGTATTCATCAGTCTTCCCGGGTCTGTTCTTCACGCGGAAGTCGACGTGGATTTCGGCAAGCGCACACGGATCGAACACGCTGTTCGTCCTACAGATGCCGTAATCGAGGCGGTTGCCGGGGACATTCTTCGGGCAAAGAAACCCGTCATCATCGCGGGCAGCGAACTAGAACTGCGAGATGCATTCGCGGAAGCCGCTGCATTTGCCGAGCTCATCGGCGCACCGGTATATGTTGAGCCGGTACCGTACAACGCGCGCTTTCCCAATACCCATCCCCTTGCGATGGGAGACATCACAAGAAACCAGCCTCAAGTCCGAAAGACACTTTCGGAATACGACTTGTTGATTTGCCTGGGGGCAGACCTGCTTAGAATGTCCCCCTTCAACCCCGTAGACCCTATGCCTTCGGGGCTGAATGTGGTTCATATATCGGAACGGCCCTGGGAACTGGGCAAGAATTATCACGTTGAGCACGCCATCTGTGCCAACGTAAAAGCCACCCTGACTGACTTGAATGCCAAGATATCGGGTGCAAACCACGGGGACCTGTGCTCCTCCGCGCAGCAGCGCGTAAACGCGATTACCTCGAAAAATTGGCAGGTTGCCCGTTCTGCCGAGATCGACCGTATCAAGTCGCTCACCCAGACAGAGAAAATCCATCCGGACGAGTTGATGCTGGGCATCAGTGAGTACCTGCCGGATACGGCGATCGTCGTCGAGGAATCTCTTACTACGGCAAGCTGCCTGGCAAAGCTGCTGAAGATCGACTCCGGCTGCCGCTATTTTGGCCTTGCAAGCGGCGGACTCGGATTCGGGCTGGCGGGCGCTGTCGGCGTCAGCCTGGCGCACCCGGACAAGCAAGTAGTGGCCGTTCTTGGAGATGGAAGCTCCATGTACGGCATACAAGGGCTGTGGACGGCTGCGCATTTCCAGCTAGCGATCACCTTTGTCATCGTGAACAATCGAAGCTACCGGATACTCAAGGACCGAATGCCTGGGGCACCAGGGGCAGCGAATTTCATCGGCATGGATTTCGACAACCCACCGATGAGTTTTGTCGACATAGCGCACGGCCTGGGCTTGCCTGCCAGCAAGGTACGCAGCCAGGCGGAGCTGCAGGCGTTCCTGGAATCCCTGGAATCCAGGAACGGGCCCCGCCTTGTTGAGGTTATCGTGGATAACGGCTACTAGACACGAAAGACAAGCAGGCTGTGCATGCAGCCGACGCTTTGAAGGCCGACACTTCGAAGAGGCGCCCCCCTCGGGCCCCTCATTTCTTTTATTTGAACCGCTTCGCTAGCGCCCTTCCCCCGTCCGTCAGCAGGGCGATATCTCCCCCCACGGCCACAAAGCACGCCCCCATTTCGATATAGCGTTGGGAGTCATCGTTGTTCAAACTCAAGATTCCCGACGGTTTTCCTGCCGCCGCGATGCGCTGCACCGCGTCCGCAATCGCCGCCTGCACATCTGGATGCCCTGGCTGTCCAATCAGCCCCATAGACGCCGAGAGGTCGGATGGCCCGACGAAAACCCCATCCACTCCGTCGACAGCAGCAATCGCATCCAGATTCTGCAACCCTTCCTGCGACTCGATCTGCACTAATAAACACACACGCTCATTGGCCTTCTTCAGGTAGTCCGCCTGAGCGCCAAACTGCGAAACCCGCGCCAGGCGCGACCCTACGCCCCGCATACCGTGTGGCGGATAACGCATCGCGCGCACCAATTCACGCGCCTGATCGGCCGTCTCCACCATAGGCACTAGAAGATTGGTCGCACCCATGTCCAGCAACTGCTTGATCATCCACGCTTCGCCAATCGCGGGGCGCACCACCGCATGGCTAGGATAGGCGGCGACTGCCTGCAACTGCCCCAGAACGGAGGTCAGGTCATTGGGCGAATGCTCGCCATCGATGAGCAGCCAGTCAAAGCCGCAAGCCGCGCACATCTCGGCTGCATACGGATTGGCCATCGACAGCCACAGCCCGATCTGGCGCTGCCTTGTCTGTATTGCCTGCTTGAAGGGATTGTCAGTAGCCATGATTAGTCCAGTTTGACCCCAGTAAGCTCGACTAAATGTTCCCATTTGGCGATCTCGCCTTTCTGGAATTCTTTGAATTCGGCCGGAGTAACGTTGACCAGCTCTAATCCGACGTCATCGGCCATTTTCTTCATCTCGGGGCCTTGCACATACTGGTTGATAGTCTGGTTAAGCTTGCTGATGACCTCAGGCGGCGTGTTCTTGGGGGCAAAGACGGCATACCACGTTACCAAGCCACGGTCGTCAAAGCCATATTCACTGGTGGCCGGGGTATCCGATGCGAAGCTGGCCCGCTTTTTATCCGCCACCGCCACCAGGTTCACCCTGTCGGCCTTGATCTGGGTAAGCGAGGGGCCGGCATCTTCAAACACATACGACACCCGGCCGCTGATCAGGTCTGTCATCAGGCTACCCACGTCTTTGTACAGTACAGTTTCCACCTTCACATCCTGGCTTTTCTTCAGCAGTTCAACGAACACGCGGGATGTGGTGTTGCTGGAGCCGAAATTGACCATGCCGGGATTCGCTTTGGCTTCGGCAATGATCTCGGGGAACGTCTTCGCCTTTGCCTCCTTGCTGGCCAGTATCACCATCGGTCGTTTGGCCACGATGGAAATGGGCTCAAAATCGGCCTGCGGATCGTAGGCCAGTTTGCTGTACAGGCTGGCGTTGGCCGCCATCGGGCCGCTGGTAGCTACCAGCAGGGTGTAGCCGTCACCCGGGCTATTGGCTACAGAAGACGCGCCAATAATGCCACCGGCGCCAGGCTTGTTCGCCACCGCTGCGGGCTGGCCCAGTTTTTCAGCAAGGCCCTGGGCCACCATGCGGGCAATAGCATCGGTGCCGGAGCCCGCACCGAAAGGCACCACAATGGTGATGGGTCTTTCCGGATACGCGGCAAGCGCGGCAGGGCCAGCCAGGCTGGCGCCAATAACTATGCCCATGCTCAATGCGGCCTGTTTGGCCGCGCGTACTGTCAATCTCATGTTGTCTCTCCTGTTTGTAGTTATTGCATCGACACGGTGGGGCCCACATCCTGGGCCGTCGCACGGCGCATGGCCCGGCGGTACTTCTGGTTGTAGTTGGTGCCGCGATGCATGGTGCAGCGGTTGTCCCAGATCACCAGGTCATGGGCACGCCAACGATGCCTATAAACGAACTGGGGTTGGGTGGAAAAAGCCATGAGCCTGTCCAGTAATGCACGGCCGTCCTGCTCGCTCATGCCCTCGATGCTCTTGATGTGCGAAGCCAGATAGAGGGATCGGCGTTGGTTATGGGTGTTATTCCGTACCAGCACCTGCTTCACTGGGGGCTGCCGTTCACGCCATTCTGGCGGAATGGCCTGCGCCTCCAGGCCCAGCAGGCTACGGGAATGGAAATAGTCATGAACGGCGATCAAATCCTTGATCTGTGCTTGCGTGACAGGCTCCAGGTGATCCCAGGCAGCCCGCATATCGGCAAACTCTGTTGCGCCACCCACGGGGGAAACCTCCTGCGCATTCAGCAGCGATGCGCTGGCCGGGGTTTTTTTGAAAGAACTGTCGGTATGCCAAAGCTGATTGCTCAATAGAACAAGGCGGCGGATATCGTTGTCCCCGATGACTTTGCCTTGTTCGTCCAGATTGGAAATATCCGATAACTGCGCGTGCCCCAGCCGACGCGGCTTTTTCTCGCTGGCGGTATATGTACCCACCGAGGTTTCCAGCGGCCCGTAGATTGCCGCGACACGTAGCTGCTGCGCCTCGTCCAATGGCTGGTCAGGAATGACCAGTACCGCATACTTGTCCAAGGCGTCGCGCAGGGCTTGTTGCAATTCGGCCGATAGTGGCTGAGTGAGATCGATACCGGCGACTTCTGCCACGAAGTCGTCCGCTACCGGTGTGAGGTCTAGCATCAGGGAATCTCCTTAGTACCCAATCTGTCTGGTTGGCTTTATAATTTTCGATAGTCGAAAATAATTTCGTTGATAGAAATCATGATAAAGAATCCTCCCACGGCTCAAAATCCGGGATTACCCAAAGGCAGCGATTTATTCGTGGAAGCGTTCGCCCGGGGTTTGGCGGTCATACGCGCCTTCGGCCCCGACAGCCCCGAACTGACACTTTCCGAAGTAGCGGAACGGGCCGGGGTTACGCCAGCGGGGGCACGGCGCTTGCTCCATACGCTGGTTACCCTGGGTTATGCGCGGGTCAACGGCCGCAGCTTCTCCCTGACGCCATCCGTATTGGATATTGGCTATTCCTATCTGAATTCGCTTTCGTTGCGCGAAGTAGCCCTGCCCTATCTGGAGCAGTTCGCCCGCAACCACGGCGAAATATGCTCGCTGTCCGTGCTCGACAAGAACGACATCATTTATGTCGCACGCGCCGAAATTCGCAGCCCTTCCGCCCGGAGGCTGATCACGGGCGAGCGCTTGCCTGCGCATGCCACTTCCACCGGTCACGTGCTATTGGCGCAACTCAGCACGCAAGAATTGGACACTTTCCTGGCACAAGCGCCTTTCGAACGATTGACACAACACACCTTGGTAGACGCAGAGCCATTGCGCGCAGCGATACGCAAGGCCGAAGCCCAGGGATATGCGTTGGCAAGCCAGCATTTCGAATTGGGCGTGTGTGCGCTTGCCGTACCCGTGCACAATCGGGAAGGCCAATTGGTGGCAGCGCTGACCACCAGCCTGAACCAGGCGAAACATCCCGCCGAAAGCGTGGTGGCCGATTTCCTACCCAGTTTGCAAGAGTTGGCCAATGAAATCAGGCGAGGGCTGGCCTGACGGAGCCGCTTAGCAACCGTAGCAGTCGTTGCCGGTGGTTGTAAGCATTGGCATCGAACGGCCCAATACCCTGCCGAAGGCCCCGCATTGCGAGTAAGGTACGAAGCAAAGGCCTTTGATTGCCCGGTACTTCGGCCTGTGCCGCCAGCAGGAACCACAACATGATGAAGCCCCTACGCCTGGCATTGCGGCCCGCCCTTGTCGCGGCCGCGTGCGCGTCGATTGCCGCCTGCGCGGATAGTAATCCGCCGCGGCAAACCGGCATGGACTATCGCAGCCCCTCTCCTCCCACGGTACAGGGTGCGGACAGCGCCCGGGGTTCCTCGGGCCAGCGTTTGACCATACAGTCCGGCGAAGGAGAAAGATTGAATCTTCCCTGGTTCATCCAGGATACGCAGGACTGGGTCAACAGCCGCTGACCCCGCGCGACGCACCGGCCGCAAGCAGCCGGTGCACGCCGGAGTCCGGCTCAAGACGCGCCCGCGGCAAGCCGCCAGAACGGACCCGCGTCAGAACACGCCCCGCACCGTCAAGGTCGCATTGAGCGGATCGCCATAGAAACTGCCCCATCCCGGTGCGCCTATGGTCTGGTAGTACTTCTTGTCGAACACGTTATTCACGTTCAACGCCGCCGACCAGTTCTTGTTGATCCGGTAGCCGACCCGCGCATTCCAAACCGCGTACGACGCTTGCGAGACCCGCACCGAGCGCGTTTCGGTATAGCTGCCGCTTTGGAAGTTCACGCCCCCGCCCAGCGTCCATGCGGACAATTCGCCCGGCAGCCGGTAATCCGACCACAGGCGCAGAATGTGCTTGGGCGTCACGGTGCGACCGAAATTGGTGTTCGACACTTCGGTGTCGTCCAGGAACTTCAGCGTGTTGAAGGTATAGCCGGCGAACAGCTGCCAGCCCCGGGCCACTTCGCCGCTGATCTCGGCATCGATGCCCTGGCTGCGCACCTTTCCGCTGGACCGATAGCAGATGTCGCTGACCGTGCATGTGCCGGCAAGATCTTGCTGCGCCCGATTTTTCTGGTCGATGCGGAAAAAGGCCACAGACGTGTTGACCCGGCCGTCCAGCAGTTCGCCCTTGATGCCGGCCTCGTAGTTCGTGCCCAGGATGGGGTCCAGCAACTTGCCGGATGCGTCCAGCGCGTTCTGCGGCTCGAAGATCTGCGCCACGCTGACGTAGCCGGACCATTGGGGATTGAACGCGTAGATCAGGCCGCCATAGGGGGTGAAGACGCCATTCTCTTTGTAGGGATCGGTGTATTGATCGCCGCTGTCACGATAGCGGCCCGTGTTCTCGTACCAACTGACGCGCGTCCCTGCCACGAGTGTCAGCGGGTCGGCCAGGCTGAAACGGCCGACGCCATACACGCCGGTCTACTTCATCTTGATGATGGTGGCGGCGCCCCGGTAGGCGTTCTCGCGCAGCCAGTCATCGGAAGGCTCCGGCACATCATGATCCGGGTTCCAGACGTTCATGGCGCGGTTCAGGCGCGCCGTCGCGAAGTCGTTCTTGCTGGTCAGCTCGTTGATGCTGGCGCCGACGCTGACGGAATGCTTGCGGCCCAGCGCCTGGAACGCCCCGTCCACGTCCAGGTTGAGCGCCTTGTTATGCGTCGAGAAATCGAAGATGCCCGCATACATGGTGGGCCCGAGCCCCGTTGCCGGGTCGACCGCGCCTTCGGTGAAGGCGTACTTCGAATCATTGGATTCCTGGGTAGAGGTGGCGGTAAGCCGCAGCGACCAATCATTGTCGAAACGATGTGCAAGCTCCGCGAACACGGAAGTCTGCTTGCCGTTCCAGCGGTTCCAGTCCTGTGCCAGCGAGGTCGACCGCTTCAGCCCGATGTCATCGCCGTTGGAATAATGAGGCAAACCGTGGAAGAACGGCGTGGACCGCAACTGCTCGTAGCTGACGCCGCCAGTCAATGTCGTCGCAGGCCCCAGATCGTAGCTCAGCACGCCATACAGCACGCCTGTGCGGCTTTTCGAAACGTCGTAGAAGTAATCGCGGTCGTTGTAGCTGGCCACCGCCCGGCCCCGCAAGGTGCCCGATTCGTTCAAGGGTCCGGTGGCGTCGATGTCGGCCCGGTAGTTGTTCCACGATCCGCCGCTGGCCATCAGCTGCAGCTGGTTTTCGGCAAGCGGACGCTTGCGCACCAGGTTGACGGCCGCGCTGGGCGAGCCCGTGCCCTGCAGCAGGCCAGTGGCGCCCCGGATAATCTCCACCCGATCCAGGATCACGGTATTGCTGGTGAAGCTATTCGCCTGGGGGTAATAAAACGCGCGGTTGACGCCATCAAACTGATAGCTGTCGACCCGGAATCCCCGCGAGAACACGTAGCTGCCGCCCATCGGGCTCTTGTATAGCGTCATGCCCGTGCTATTGGCCAGCACTTCGTCCAGCGTGTTGGCATTCTGGTCATCCATGCGCTGGCGGGTCACGACCGTGACCGACTGCGGAATCTCCTTCAAGGTTTGCAGGCCCTTGCCGATGGTCACGACCCCGCTGGTGTAGCTGCCGGAACCCTCGGTGGCGGCCTCGTCGAAGGCGCCTGTAACCGTTACCGGCGCCAGCGTCGACACACCTTGTCCCTGCTGCGGAATGCGGCGCAAATGGTATCCCTCGCCGTTGGCGTTGGCCACCGCCTGCAGCCCCGTGCCCGCCAGCAGCCGCGCCAGCCCCTGCTCGACCGTATAGCGGCCCGACAGTCCCTGCGTGGTCACGCCGCGCGTCAGCGCCGGCGAAGCGACCACGGTGACTTTGGCCGCCACGCCGAACCGGCCCAGCGCCTCATCCAGGGTCGCGGGCGCGATGGCGAAAGCGATGCTCTCCGCGGGGGCGGATTGGGCCCATAGAACGGCGGGGGGGGGCCAGCGTAACCGCCACCAGTGCAAGATGAACAGCCAGGCGCAAGCGCACCGGCCGCCCCCGTACCATCGCAGCTATGAAGGGAGGAAGGGATGAATGGCGTGATGCCATGACTGGATTTCCTGGTTCGTCGAATGGAATGGCCGGCCCCCGGGCGCCGCGGGGCCTGTCTCTATGTCTAACGAACCACTTTCGATAATCTTCGCCGTCGTTACAAATTTCCCGGGCCGCCACCCGGACGACGTATCCGATGCGGACGGGTCATGCGCTGCCGACGCTGACCCAGTAGCGCGTGCGATACCTCAGCGCCAGGTTCAGCGTGCTGGCCAGCACCTCGAGCGCCTTGTCGGGGTCGTCTATGCGAAACGCACCCGTAACCTCGCGGTTTGCCACATCGGCGTCGCATCGCAGGATCCCCACGCGGTAGCGTCCCAGTTCAGCCAGGAAGCGATCCAACCGCATGCGGTTCGCGACCAGCATGCCGGCAGCCCAGGCAGGCCCCGTGCCGTCTACCGAGGCGGAGGGCGACAGCGCGCTGTGGTCGAATTCGGCCTGCTCGCCGGCATGCACGACCCGCGCCGCCTGCGCGCGCGCGGCGGGCTCCAGCCTGACCGCCCCTTCAAACACCGCCACCCAGGTGGCGCCTCGGCCCTCTTCCTTCTGCCGCACCACAAAGCGGGTGCCCAGCGGCGTCAGCAAGCCATTCGGCGTCTTCACGCTAAAGGGGCGCCCGGCGGCATCGGCAGCCGTGGCGATCAAGATCTCCCCGCTGCGCAGATCGATGCGGCGCCGTCGTGCGTCGTAGCGCAGCGCCACTGTGGTATCGGTATTCATGGTCATGACCGTGCCGTCCGACAAGGTAATGACGCGCCGCTCGCCGGTGGCGGTGCGGTAAACGTTGGATCCGTCCCATAACCCCTGGCGCGCGCCCACCCATCCTAGCGTGCCCAGGCCGATCCCGCCTGCCATCCATTTCAGGGCGCTGCGGCGCGAGCGCTGGTCGCAGTAACGCAGGATGGTCTCGCCCGCGGTCGCCCTGGATACTTTTCCGTCTGTGGCGGCGCCCAGGTCCCGGCTGATGCCTTGCAGCCGTTGCCACGCAAGCTCGTGGCGTGCATCGGCCTGCCGCCATTGGGCACAGGCGGCCTGGGTGGCCGCGTCGGCCCCATCGCCAGTGCGCATCATCCATTGCGCGGCCTGCTCGACAATGTCGGGATGCAGCCGTTCGACGTGTGCAAGGCTCATGTGTACAGCACCGCGTAGCAATGCCGCCAAGCCTTGACCATGTCGCGCTGCACGGCCTGCACCGAAATACCGAGCATATGGGAGATATCCAGGTACGGCAGCCCCTCTACCTGCGCCAGCACGAATACCCGGCGCACCCGTGCTGGCAGTTGTTCCAACATGCGGCACACGGCGTCCAGGGCTTCCACCACCAGCGCGTGCGTCTCGGGGCTGGGTTCCACGTCTTCGCTGCGCGAGGCCAAGGTTTCCAGGTAGGCTTGCTCGATGGCCCGCCGGCGTGACTGATCAATCAACAGACGCTTGGCGACCGTGGTCAGGAAGCCGCGCGGCTCGGCGAAAGCCGCGCGCGACTCGCTGCGCATGACGCGCTCGAAGGTGTCATGCGCCAGATCGGCGGCGTTCTCGGCGTTGCCGTTGAGCCGGCGGCGCAACATCTGCACGAGCCATCCATGATGCTCTCGGTACAGGCTGACAAATTCGTCCGAAGACGCATAGTTGGCAGGGTGCACGGGGGACTTTTATTCAAACGCTAATGGGAATTATTGCTAATTGTAGATGATCATTGTCCCAGCCGCGTTTTCCCCCTACGGCCAGCCCCTAACGCAACCCCGCAACCTCCACCATTTTCGCCCCGCAGGCCTCCACCAGTTCCGCATCATGGCTGGCAAACAGCACCACGCGGCTCTGCCCCCAGCTTTTGAACACCTGGGCCAGTACATGGCGCGCCTGTGCGTCCAGCCCATTGCTCGGCCCGTCGGCAACGATGACAGCCGGGTCACCCAGGGCCGCCGCAACCAGGAAGACCTTGCGGCGCGTGCCGGTGGACATCTGTTCGAAGCGCTTGTCCAGGTGCGGCTCCAGCCCCAGGCGGCGCGCCAGGTCCCGGACGCCATCGTCCAGCGCGGCATGCTTCTGCGCCGCCACGTGTTCAAGCAGCCCGCGTCCCGTCTGTTCCGGAGTGGCCAGGCAATTGTCCGGCACATAGGCCAGGCGGGCCCGGGCCTGCCGGGGTGCGTGGATCAGCGAATGGCCGTCGACCCAGACGTCGCCGTCATCCGGCGCGATGGCACCGGCGATGATGCCCAGCAAGCTGGACTTGCCGGTGCTGTCTTGTTCGCACAGCGCGGTGCAGCCGGTAGGGAAGGTATGGCTCAGGCCCTGGAACACCAGATGCTCGCCATAGCGTTTGCCGATATTGTCGATGCGCAGCATGGCGGTTCAGGCGCCCTGGGCGGTTTTCTTGGCGCTTTTCCTGGCCGGCGCGGCGGGCTTGGACGACAGGTTCAGCGCCACGGCCGCACGAACCAGTGCCGCCAGGGCGGCTTCGTCGATCTGGTCGCCCTCGTGGAAATCAATGGCGCGCCGCACATTGCCTTCCAGGCTGGAATTGAACAGCCCGGAAGGGTCGGGCAGCGAGGCGCCCTTGGCGAAGGTGGTTTTCACGGCGTTCTTGTAGGCCTCGCCGGTGCAGATGATGCCCCCGCGCGACCACACGGGCACGCGCCACTTCCATTCCTCGACTACATCCGGATCGGCCCGCATAATGACGGCCCGCACCCGGGCCAGCATGTCGCCGCGCCAGCCGCCCAGCTCGCGGATGCGCGCATCGATCAGTTGCGCCGCGGGTACGCCTTCTTCTTCGGGCAGTGTGCGCCGGCCTGCGTTCATGGGTGTGCTCCTGGTTGGGTATTAGCCCCGCGAATGACAAGCGCCGCCACCGCCGCCTTGACGTCGCGCACGAACATCACGATGTCTGCCGCCTCGATCGCGACATTATCGCCGCCCTGCCCCAGATATCCATCGCGCGCCCGCGCCAGCACGGCCTGGTGCTCGAGCGGCAGGCGCCGCAGCGCCCAATCCGCGGCCGCATCCTTGGCCGCGATGCGCCCGGTTGCCGCGCTGTACCAGATGCGCGCCAGGGCCAGCACCACGTTGCGCTCGTCTCCTTCCCAATCGGCCGGCTCGTTCCACTGGGCGATGGTGTCCAGCAGGGCCCGCGCGAAATCCGCCTGAGGCACCGGGTGGAACAGGTCGGCGGCCGGCTGGCCCAGCAGACATAGGCTGTGCTGCCGGACCTTGGCCAGCAGGATGGCCAGGTCATGGTCGGGCATGGGCGGTTCGAAGATACCGGCCTGCAAGTCGGCGCGCAGCCATTCGCCAAACTGCAGTTCGCGCCTTGCCGGATAACGCCACGGCACTATCGCATCGTGCGCCACCACGGTGACCTCCAGCGCGCGGTACTGGCGGCTGGTGCCGGGCCAGGCGGACACGGTCAGTAAATCCAGCATCAAGGCACGCCGCGGCGGCTCGGCCGGTGCGCGGCTGACGGTAACCAGCAGGTCGATGTCGCTGTCGGGCCGCAGGCCGCCATCGACCGCCGAGCCGAACAAATGCATGGCCTGCAATGTGCCAGCCAGGTGCCGTTCGATAATGGCGCGAGCACGCGACAACTGCTCGATGATCGGGTCGGGAATCGATGCCTGCATGGTTGAAGTTTTTTAGTGGATCCGGATAGTGCTTGCGTTTTTACGTAGGCCGCGGGATGCTGCCAGCGTCGCAGACGCCGCCATCTTCACACACCATGCCAGCTACGCCAAGCAACCCGCCATCATTTTCATTGCGCCGCCTGCGCGCGGCGGACGTTGGCCACTACCGGCAACTGCGGCTGGAAGCGCTGCAAGCCGCGCCCACCGCCTTTGGCAGTTCGTGGGAAGAAGAAAGCGCGCAGCCGGTGGAATGGTTCGCCCGCCGCCTGGAGCAAGGCTGGACGCTGGGAGGCTGGCGCGGCGGCCGCCTGTGCGGCATCGCCACGGTGGTCGGGCAGGAACAGATCAAGATGCAGCACAAGGGCATTATCGTGGGCGTGTACGTACGCCCGGACGCAAGCGGCCAGGGCATGGGGCAGGCCTTGATACGCGCGTTGATCTCGCATGCCGTCGGCCGGCTGGACACGCTGCTGCTGAGCGTGGAGGCATCCAACACACCGGCCATCGCGCTGTACCGCAAGCTGGGCTTCGAAGAATACGGCCGCGAGCCGCGCGCCATGAAAATCGATGGCCGCTACTACGACGAAATACTGATGGCGCTGCGCCTGCCCGCCGCCTGAGGCCCGCCGCGGCTATTCGGTACGCTGGCCCACCACCGCGGCGGCAGATGGGTGGGACGCCGCCGAACGGGTCACCAGCACCTGGTCGACCCGGTACGTATCCACGTCCAGCACTTCGAAGTGATAGCCGCCCAAAGACACCACGTCGGTGCGGCGCGGCACGCGGCGCAGGGCTTCCATCAGGAAGCCCGCCAGGGTTTCGTATTCCTCGCCCTGCAGCTGGTCTTCGATGCCCAGCACGCGGCGCACGTCCTGGATGGGCGTGGCGCCGTCGATCAGCCAGGAATTGTCATCGCGCTGGATGATGAAGTCTTCGTCCCAGGGCGACACCAGTTCGCCCATGACCGTGCTCATCACATCGTTCAGGGTAACCAGGCCCACCACCAGGCTGTATTCGTTGACGATCATGGCGAAGTCTTCGCCCACCTGGCGGAACTGTTCCAGCACTTCGGCCAGGGTCAGCCTGTCGGGCACCACCAGCACTTTGTGGATGAGCTTGCTGTCGGTCAGCGAGATGGACTGGCCGTTCAGCAGCCGCTGGTACAGGTCGCGCGTATCCACATAGCCGATCACGTGGTCGATGTCGCCCCGGCACACTGGGTAGGTGGAAAACGGTTCTTCGGCGATGCGCGCGCGAATGATGTCCGCCGGGTCGTCTTCGCGGAACCAGGCGATGCGGTCGCGCTGCGTCATGGCGCTGGACACGGTGCGCGTATCCAGTTCGAAGATGTTCTCGATGATGCGCTGTTCGCCGCGCGCCAGCACGCCCGAACGGGTACCGGCTTCGGCCAGGGCCAGAATGTCGTCGGACGTGACGCGTTCGTCGCGCCGCGACGGCAGCCGCAGCAGGCGCATCAGTTGGTCGGCGATGCGCGAGTAAATCCACACCAGCGGCGAGAAAATGCGCACCAGCACGCGCATGGGGCCGATTACAGCCAGGGCGAAGCGCTCGGGCTCGGCCATGCCGGCCTGCTTGGGAATGAGGTCGGTCAGGATGATGAACAGCGAGGTCACCAGCACGAACGACCCCAGGAAACCCAGCGTGGCGGCCGTATCAGGGGCGAACCAATCGGCCAGAAAGCGGGTGAAGGCGGGGCTGAAAATACCTTCGCCCACGATGCCTCCCAGGATGGCCAGCGCATTGACGCCGATCTGGATGGCGGTGAAGTAAAGGCCAGGCTGTTGCTGCACGCGCAGGACTTCATCGGCGCGCGTGTCGCCGTTCTCGGCCAATTGCCGCAGGCGCAGCCGGCGCGACGCGGCGATGGCGATTTCGGCAACCGAGAAAAAGGCGGCGGCGATCAGCAGCGCCAGCAGCAACAGCAGGTTCTGGCTAAACGTCATCAACAAGGCGGGCGCGGCACGGCCCGCAAGAGTGCAAGACGTTGTCGATTCTACTCTGGCCGCCTTCCCGGGGTGCCGGACACCGTCCTGCTGACACCGTCGCGGCACACATCGGTGTCTGGCACCCTGACGGGAGCCAGACACCCGGCCATGCGCCCTGCGCCGGGGTCAGGCCACGGCCACCGGGATCTTGCCGATGCGGGCCTGCCATTCCTTCGGACCGGTGGTGTGCACCGACGTGCCCTGCGAATCCACGGCCACGGTCACCGGCATGTCTTTCACGTTGAATTCGTAGATGGCTTCCATGCCCAGGTCTTCGAAGGCCAGCACGCGGGCCTCGCGAATGGCCTTGGACACCAGGTAGGCCGCCCCGCCCACGGCCATCAGGTAGGCCGACTTGTGGTTGCGAATGGCCTCGATGGCCACGGGGCCGCGCTCGGACTTGCCGATCATGGCGATCAGGCCGGTCTTGGCCAGCATCATGTCGGTGAACTTGTCCATGCGGGTGGCGGTGGTGGGGCCCGCCGGGCCGACCACTTCGTCGCGCACCGGGTCGACCGGGCCCACGTAGTAGATGACGCGGTTGGTGAAGTCCACCGGCAGGGGCTCGCCCTTGGCCAGCATGTCCTGGATGCGCTTGTGCGCGGCGTCGCGGCCGGTAAGCATCTTGCCCGACAGCAGCAGGGTCTGGCCCGGCTTCCAGCTGGCCACTTCGGCCGGCGTCAGCGTGTCCAGGTCTACCTGCTTCGACTTGTTGTAGTCGGGCGCCCAATGTACCTCGGGCCATTCAGACAACGAGGGAGGATCCAGGCGCGCGGGGCCGGAGCCGTCCAGTTCGAAGTGCGCGTGGCGGGTGGCGGCGCAGTTGGGGATCATGGCCACCGGCTTGGAGGCCGCGTGCGTGGGGAAGGTGTTGATCTTCACATCCAGCACGGTGGTCAGGCCGCCCAGGCCCTGCGCGCCTATGCCCAGCGCATTCACTTTTTCGTACAGCTCGATGCGCAATTCTTCCAGCTTGTTCTGCGGGCCGCGGGCCAGCAGTTCGTACATGTCGATGTCGTCCATCAGCGACTGCTTGGCCATCAGCATGGCTTTTTCGGCGGTGCCGCCGACGCCGATGCCCAGCATGCCGGGCGGGCACCAGCCCGCGCCCATGGTGGGCACGGTTTTCAGCACCCAGTCCACCAGCGAATCGCTGGGATTCAGCATGACGAACTTGGACTTGTTTTCCGAACCGCCGCCCTTCGAAGCGATTTGCACGTCGACCTTGTCGCCCGGGACAAGCTCGACGTGCAGGATACAGGGTGTGTTGTCGCGGGTGTTCTTGCGGGCGAACAGCGGATCGTCCAGCACCGAGGCGCGCAGCGGGTTGTCGGGGTTCAGGTAGCCGCGGCGCACGCCTTCATCGCACAGTTCCTGCAGGGTGCGGCGGGTGTCGAAGCGCACGTCCATGCCCACTTTCAGGAATACATTGACGATGCCGGTGTCCTGGCACAGCGGGCGCTGGCCCTCGGCGCACATGCGCGAATTGGTCAGGATCTGCGCCATGGCATCGCGCGCGGCCGGGCTTTCTTCGCGTTCGTAGGCGCGCGCCAGGTGGCGGATGTAGTCGACGGGATGGTAGTAGCTGATGAACTGGATGCCATCGGCAATAGACTGGATGAAGTCTTCTTCTTTGATCAGGACAGACATGGCGGTATGAGCGGAAGCAGAGAAATCGGAAAAATGCGAAACGCGGCCGGACAAGCCGGCCACGGGGAATCAACAGCTTATTTTATGACCAGGCGGCGCGGGGCCTATTTGCCCTGCCACACGGGCTTGCGCTTCTCGGCGAAGGCGGTGGCGCCTTCCTTGGCGTCGGCCGACGTGAAAATGTGGGCGATCAGGGGACGCTGGCGGTCGAACATGCCGTCCTGATCCCAGTCGGTGGCCTGGGCCACCACGCTCTTGGCGGTTTGCACGGCCAGGGGGCCGTTCTCGACGATGATGCGGGCCAGTTCCATGGCGCCTTCCAGCGCGCGGCCGGGCTCGGTCAGGCGGTTGACCAGGCCGTAGCCGTGGGCGCGTTCGGCCGTCAGCATGTCGCCGGTAAGAATGACTTCCATGGCGATGTGGTACGGCAGGCGGCGCGGCAGGCGCAGCATGCCGCCCGAGCCGGCCACCAGGCCGCGCTTCACTTCGGGCAGGCCGAACTTGGCATTGCTGGCCGCCACGATCAGGTCGGCCGACAGGGCCATTTCGCAGCCGCCGGCCAGGGCGTAGCCTTCCACTGCGGCAATCAGGGGCTTGCGCGGGGGCCGTTCGTTCAGGCCGGCGAAGCCGCGGCCGGGAATCAGCGGGCGCTGGCCGCTCTGGGCAAAGGCTTTCAGGTCCATGCCCGACGAGAACGTGCCGCCGGCCCCCGTCAGGATGCCGATGCGCACGTCGTCATTGCTGTCCAGCTGGTCAAGCGCGGCCGCCATGGCCTGGGCGGTTTCCAGGTTGATGGCGTTCTTGGCCTCGGGGCGGTTGACGGTAATGATCTGGATACCGTCGACGACTTCTACCTTGATCAGGTCGGACATGCATGGCTCCTGGCGGGCGCGCGGGCCCACGGTTATCTATAAGACTTGGGATACCGAATCATACGACCATCGGGGCGCAGGCGCCCGGCGCCCCCGGTGGTCATAATATTGACCGCAGCCGCGACACGGCCGCGATCAGGGCATCCAGTTCGGCCGCCGAGGTCAGATAACTGACCGAGGCGCGCGCCACGCTGTCCAGGCCGCGCGCCCGCATGTCCAGCGGCGTGTAGGGCACGCCATTGGCGGTGATATTGATGCCCTGTTGCGCCAGGGCCTGGCGCACGTCGGCCGCGGCCACGCCGTCCAGGTTGAAGGACACCAGCGCCGACTGCACGGTGCCCATGTCGTGCAACGTGACGCCGGGAATCATGGCCAGCCGTTCGCGCAGCGTAGTGGCGTTGGCCAGCGCGCGGGCGCGGATGGCCTCGACGCCCAGGTCCAGCGCTTCCTGCAGGGCCTGGGCCAGGCCGCACAGCAGCGCCACCGGCTGCTCGCTGGTTTCCAGGCATTGCGCCCCTGTGCGCAGCGCGGATTCGCCATCGGCCCCGATGGGGGCCGACGAAGTATCGACAAAGGCCGGCTGCAAGCGTTCGGCGAAGCCGTCGCGCACATACAGCACCGACAGGCCGCGCGGCCCCCGCAAGTGCTTCCGCACCGGGGCCACCAGCACATCGCAGCCCACCCCGCGCACGCTGAAGGGCACCTGCCCCAGCGCCTGGGCGGCATCCACGATGTAGGGAATGCCGTGGCGGCGCGCGATGATGCCCACCTCGGCCGCGGGATTGATCAGCCCGCCGTTGGCCGGCAGCCAGGTCAGCGAGATCAGCCTGACCTGGTCGTCCAGCATGGCCTGCAGAGCATCGGGCGACACCTGGCCGTCGGCGTCGCAGGGAATGACCTCGATACTGGCGCCCGCGCGCCCCGCCACCTGCTGCATGGTGGCCAGGTTGCCGCCCCATTCGTGGCGCCCCACCAGGATGCGGTCGCCGGGCGCCCAGGGGCCCAGTGCCGCGAAGGCGCGGCCCCAGGCGTC
>NZ_JAJMLX010000260.1 GCF_020991325.1 Bordetella petrii
TGTTCGCCGACACCCCGGCGGCGCGCGCCTGGCATGCCGCCGAGGGCGCGCCGGATGCCGCGGCGTTCCTGGCCGATGGCGATATCGATCATGCGGTATTCCATGGCGTGCTGTTCGAAGGAGACGGCGATGCCCTGCGCGCATGGAACGAACGCATCGCGGCGCGCGGCGGCCCCATCCTGGCGGTACAGGGTTTGACGCCGGACGCCCTGGCGGCAGGGGCCGCCTACAGCCTGGAGCAATTGGTGAAAGAGTGCTCGGTCAGCGTCAATACGGCAGCGGCCGGCGGCAACGCCAGCCTGATGTCGATAGGTTGATTCCATGCATGCCGCAACATATTGGGTTACCCGGAGAGACACGGGTTATCTCCAATAGCCCCGAGGTTGCACCTGATCGACAATTCGGTGCAACTTTTGGGGTAACCCTTGGCAAGGGGACACCGTGGCGGCACCGGCACCCGGTGCCGATCGAAGTTTGCAACGAATAAAGGGCATCCGCGCCACGAGTAGCGGCATGTTCTTATGCCAAGCCATTCACACAGGAGGGTTTACATGAAATTCGCATTTTCCCGTCCGGCCCTGGCGGCCGCCTTGTCCGCGGCCTGCCTGCTGGGCACCGCGCATGCCGAAGACATCAAGTTCGGCTTCGCCGCGCCGCTGACCGGCCCGCAATCGCACTATGGCGAAGACATGCAGAACGGTCTGACCCTGGCGCTGGAAGAAGCCAACAAAAAGGGCATCAAGATCGATGGCGATACCGCCAAGTTCATCCTGGTGTCGCGCGACGACCAGGCCGACCCGCGCACCGCGGTGCAGGTGGCCCAACAACTGGTGGACGAAGAGGTCGACGGCATCCTGGGCCACTTCAATTCCGGCACCACCATTCCGGCGTCCCGCGTGTACAACGAGGCCGGCCTGCCGCAGATCGCCATGGCCACGTCGCCCGAATACACCAACCAGGGTTACGACACTACCTTCCGCATGATGACCAGCGACACGCAGCAGGGCGCCGCGGTGGGCCAGTTCATTGTGCAGAACCTGAAGGCCAAGAAGGTTGCCATCATCGACGACCGCACGGCCTACGGCCAGGGTTTGGCCGACGAAGTCGAGAAGGCCGTCAAGAAGGCGGGCGGCGAGATCGTGCGCCGCGAATACACCACCGACAAGGCGAACGACTTCACGTCGATTCTCACCAACATCAAGGCCGCCGGCCCGGACGCCATTTTCTACGGCGGCCTGGACGCGCAATCCGGCCCGATGAAGCGGCAACTGGTCAGCCTGGGCCTGAAGGCGCCGCTGGTGTCTGGCGAAATGACCCGCAGCGACACGTTTATCAAGCTGGCCGGCGACGCGGCCGACGGCACCTACGCTTCGCTGGCGGGCGTGCCGCTGGAAAAGATGGCGGCGGGCAAGGATTTCGCCCAGCGCTATGAGGCTCGCTTCAAGAAGGCTCCCGGCGTGTACGCGCCTTACGCCTACGACGGCGCCTGGAACATGATCGCCGCCATCGAGAAGGCCGGGTCGGCCGATCCGGCCGACTACCTGCCCGAACTGGCCAAGCTGCAGCGCAAGGGCGCCACCAGCGAACACATCGCCTACGATGCGAAGGGCGATCTGAAAGAAATCTCGGTCACCATTTACGAAGTCAAGAACGGCAAATGGGAAATGGTCGAGACCATGGTAAGCCAGGCCAACTGACAGGCTGGCACGTACACCGCGCGGGCGCCCGACGCCCGCGCGGTGCATGACAGCTGCGCGGCATCACGCCCGCGGCGCGGCTTTTTCCTTCTTGAGCACCCGGCTGGCTCGGCGCCCCTATGGACATCTTCATACAACAACTCATCAATGGCCTGACACTGGGCAGCGTCTATGCGCTGGTCGCGCTGGGCTACACGATGGTGTACGGCATCATCGGGTTGATCAATTTCGCGCACGGCGACGTGGTCATGATAGGGGCCATGGCGGCCACCATGATCGCGGCGGCCCTGGTGGGAGGCGACCCCACCGTGTCCGCCTTTGCCGTGCTGGGCGCGGGCCTGCTGGTGTCGGTGCCGCTGTGCATGGCGGTGGGCTGGACGGCGGAACGCGTGGCCTATCGGCCCCTGCGGCGCGCCCCGCGCCTGGCGGCCCTGATCACCGCCATCGGGGTTTCCATCATTCTGCAGAACCTGGCCATGATGATCTGGGGCCGCAATTACCTGAATTTTCCGCAGGTGCTGCAGCCGCAGGTATTCGAGCTGGCAGGGGCGCGCATGAGCTCGCTGCAGATGGCCATCGTGCTGATCGCGGCGCTGATCATGGGTGCGCTGCTGGCCGTGGTGCACAAGACCCGGCTGGGCACCGCCATGCGGGCCACGGCGCAGAACCGCGAGGTGGCGGGCCTGATGGGGGTGAATATCAACACCGTCATTTCCGCGGCTTTCCTGATCGGTTCGGCGCTGGCGGCCGTGGCAGGCATGATGGTCACCACCTATTACGGCGTGGCGCAATACACCATGGGCTTCATGCTGGGCCTGAAGGCCTTCACGGCCGCGGTGCTGGGCGGCATCGGCAACCTGGTGGGGGCCATGGCCGGCGGCCTGCTGCTGGGCATTATCGAATCGCTGGGCGCCGGCTATATCGGCGACCTGACCGGCGGGTTCCTGGGCAGCCACTACCAGGATGTATTTGCCTTTATCGTGCTAGTGCTGGTGCTGATCTTCCGGCCCTCGGGCCTGCTGGGCGAACGCGTGGGAGATCGCGCATGAACGCCATACTCAAGAAAAACGGATTGTCCGGGCGCAGCCTGCTGGGCGTGGTGCTGCTCGGCGTGGCGCTGGCGGTGCTGCCGTTCGTGCTGGGCATGGCGGGCCAGAGCTGGGTGCGCATCCTGAATTTCGCGCTGCTGTATGTGATGCTGGCGCTGGGCCTGAACATCGTGGTGGGCTTTGCCGGCCTGCTGGACCTGGGCTACATCGCGTTCTACGCGGTGGGCGCCTACACCTGGGCGCTGCTGGCCTCGCCCCATTTCGGCCTGCACCTGCCATTCTGGGCCATCCTGCCCATCAGCCTGGCGCTGGCCTGCGTGTTCGGGGTGCTGCTGGGCGCGCCCACATTGAAGCTGAGGGGCGATTACCTGGCCATCGTCACCCTGGGGTTTGGCGAGATTATCCGCATTTTCCTTAACAACCTGAATGCGCCGGTCAACATCACCAACGGCCCGCAGGGCATCAACCGCATCGATGGTTTCAAGGTGGGCGAATTCATGTTCGGGCGTTCCGAGACGCTGCTGGGCATGCGCGTGACCGGACCCGAAAAGTACTACTACCTGCTGCTGGCCATCACGCTGCTGATTGTCCTGGTGTGCCTGCGCCTGCAGAACTCGCGCATCGGGCGCGCCTGGGAAGCCATCCGCGAAGACGAAATCGCCGCCAAGGCCATGGGCATCAACACCCGCAACGTGAAGCTGTTGGCCTTCGCCATGGGCGCTTCGTTCGGCGGCGTGGCGGGCGCAATGTTCGCGTCCATGCAGGGCTTTGTCAGCCCGGAAAGCTTCAGCCTCACGGAATCCATCTCGGTGCTATGCATGGTGGTGCTGGGCGGCATGGGCAATATCCCGGGCGTGATCCTGGGCGCCATCCTGCTGGCCGCCTTGCCCGAGTTCCTGCGCGCCGTGGTCGAGCCCGTGCAGCGGCTCGTGTTCGGCGAAGTGGTGCTGGATCCGGAGGGCATACGCATGCTGCTGTTCGGCCTGGCCATGGTGTGCGTCATGCTGTTCCGCCCGGCCGGCCTGTGGCCGTCGGCGGTGCGCAAGCGCGAGCTGGCGGGCACGACGGAGGGCCGGGCATGAGCATCATTCTGCAAGCGGAAGGGCTGGGCAAGCGATTCGGCGGCCTGAGGGCGTTGTCCGAGGTCAGCTTCGACATCCGCGAGGGCGAGATCTACGGCCTGATCGGCCCCAACGGCGCGGGGAAGACCACGCTGTTCAACGTGCTGACGGGGCTGTATATCCCGGAAGAGGGGCGCTGCGATTTCGACGGCGCGCCGCTCACGGGCCGCAAACCGCATGAGGTAGCGCAGGCAGGCCTGGCGCGCACATTCCAGAACATCCGGCTGTTCGCCAATCTCAGCGCGATCGAGAACGTCATGATCGGACGCCATGCGCGCACCCGCGCGGGCGTGCTGGGTGCCGTGCTGCGTACTCGCGCGCAACGCGCCGAAGAGGCCGCCATCGAGCGGCGCGCCCACGATCTGCTGGACTACGTGGGCATCGGAGCGCGCGCCAATGACGTGGCCCGTTCGTTGTCGTACGGCGACCAGCGCCGCCTGGAAATCGCCCGCGCGCTGGCCATCGAGCCCAAGTTACTGGCGCTGGACGAACCGGCCGCCGGGATGAACGCGTCGGAAACAGTGGTGCTGCGCCAACTGATCGAAAAAATCCGCCGCGACGGTGTCACGGTACTGCTGATCGAGCATGACATGAAGCTTGTCATGGGGCTGTGCGACCGCGTGCTGGTGCTGGAATACGGCAAGGTGCTGGCCATGGGCAAACCCGCCCAGGTACAGCGCGATCCCAAAGTGATCGAGGCTTATCTGGGCGCAGGCGCAGCGCACGATACGCCCGCGCCATCATCGGAGCAAGCGGCATCATGAGCGTGTCCCAACCCTTACTTGAATTGCGCGGACTGGAAGTCGCCTATGGCGGCATCCGCGCCGTGCGCGGCATCGACCTGCGCGTGGACGCCGGTGAACTGGTATGCCTGATCGGCGCCAACGGCGCGGGCAAGAGCACCACGCTGCGCGCCATTTGCGGCCTGGTGCCGCTGGCCGGTGGCGACGTGTTTTACAGCGGGGAATCGATCAACGGCCGCAAATCATTCGAACTGGTGCGGCGCGGCCTGGTGATGGTGCCCGAAGGCCGCGGCATTTTCGGCCAGTTGACCATCGAGGAAAACCTGGCGATGGGCGCCTACGTGCGGCGCGATACCGCCCAGGTGCGGCAGGACACCGAGCGCGTCTTCAACCTGTTTCCGCGCCTGGCCGAGCGCCGCCGGCAGGCCGCCGGCACCTTGTCGGGCGGCGAGCAGCAGATGGTGGCCATGGGCCGCGCCATGATCGCACGGCCGCGGCTGCTGCTGCTGGACGAGCCGTCCATGGGACTGGCGCCGCTGATGGTCGAGAAAGTGTTCGAGGTGGTGCGCGCCATTGCCGACGAAGGCGTCACCATCCTGCTGATCGAGCAGAACGCCAAGCTGGCACTGGAACACAGCCACCGCGGCTACGTGATGGAATCCGGCCTGATCAGCATGACTGGCGCCGGTCAGGATCTCCTGAGCGACCCGCGCGTGCGCGCTGCCTACCTGGGCGAGTGAGAGACGCGGCTGCGGCGGTTGCCGCAGTCTGCCGCCCCCCGAAAAGCACCGCATCGCGGTGCTTTTTTCATGCCGCGGAATGTTGCGTTTTGCTTCATTCTTGATAGCTATGCGCGCTTGCTGGAATTGCGCTAGAGTCCGATTCCATTCAAACCCCGCGGCAACGCCTTCCGGCCATGTTGAACACGCTCCAATCCCTGCCTGTTTCCCTGCAGACCATCCTGTTGCTGGTGGCCAGCAACATCTTCATGACCTTCGCCTGGTACGGGCACCTGAAGAACCTGGCGACTTCGCCCTGGTATGTGGCAGCGCTGGTGAGCTGGGGCATCGCTCTGTTCGAGTACCTGCTGCAGGTGCCGGCCAACCGGATCGGCCACACCCAGTTCTCGGTGGGGCAGCTGAAGATCATGCAGGAAGTGATCACGCTGACCGTGTTCGTCCCCTTTGCCGTCTGGTACATGGGCGAGCCCCTGAAATGGGACTACCTGTGGGCCGGGCTGTGCATGGTGGGCGCGGTGTATTTCATCTTCCGCAGCGCCTGAAGCAGGAGGACCCTGCCATCCGCACAGCAAAAAGCCCCTCGTGAGGGGCTTTTTGCATTCTGGCGCTCGGCGCGCCGGTGAGCGGAACCGGCTTCGGCGCGGCAGGCCGCTCAGAACCGGTACTGCACGCCGATCGAAGTCATGTCCACATCGGACTTGTCGTCCGCGAAGTGGAAGCGGTGGCGCTCCCATTCCAGCACGGCCGCCCATTGCGGGTTGAACGCCCAGCGCACGCCAGCGCCGTAGGAGAGGCCGAAACCATCGTCCTTGCCCGTGGTCACGCCGAAACCGCTGTTGCCGCTGGTACGGGTGCGGCCGTAGGTCGTACCGATCTTGCCGAACACATCGAACTGCTCGTTCAGGGGCGCGCGGCCTACCAGGCTCAGATTCAGGCCCTGCGCCTT
>NZ_JAJMLX010000261.1 GCF_020991325.1 Bordetella petrii
GCCAGCACCGCGTGCACCGCGCGGCGCACGGCGCGCACCGCCGGGTCGGCCACGCGATTGGGATGCGTGACCAGATTGATGGTGCGTGTAATGGGCGGGTCGGCGATGGGCGTGACGGCCAGTTCGCCGCGCCCGATTTCGTCTATGACCGAATGCGTCGACAGGATGCTCTGGCCCTTGCCGGCCGATACCAGCTTCTTGATGGCGTAGGTGGAATCCACATCCAGCAGCACCCTGGGCGGCCGGCCCAGGTGGTCGGCGAAGGTTTTTTCTATCATTAGCCGCAACGTCTGCGGGAATGCCGGCAGAATCAGTTCCAGCTCGACAATGTCCGCCAGCGACATCACGGGCGGCAGGCGCCGCTTGAGCTCGACGTCGGTGACCAGATACAGGTCTTCCCGCCCCAGGCTGTGCACGGCCAGCGGCGTATCGGTGGGCACGTCGTACACCACGGCCAGGTCGGTGCGGCCGGCCTGGGTCCATTCGAGCAAGGTGCCGCTCATGTGTTCGGTGAGGGTCAGCCGGATATTCGGATACGCCCGCGTCACCTCTTCCAGCACCGGCACGCAGAACCGGGTATTGACGGCGGTGGACATGCCCAGCGTGACATTGCCGAAGGGGTTGGTTTCCGACGACTTGAAATCGTTATGGACCGCATCCACCCGCCGCAGGATTTCCAGCGCGTGTTCCTTCAGGTGGTGGCCGGCCTGTGTCAGCTCGATGCCGCGCGGCAGGCGCCGGAACAGCACCTGGCCCAGTTCTTCTTCCAACTGCCGCAGGCGCTGCGAAACGGCCGGCTGCGCCACGTGAATTTGCACGGCCGCCCCGGAAATGCTGCCGCAGCGGATGACGGCAAGAAAATACCGCAACTGGGTAAGCGTCATGGTCTGTTCCGTACGCGGGCCGGGCCGCTCAAAATATATATGTTTATATATGAATAGTATATTTTTATACTATTTTACTTATGTGTTGCCTGGGTGAAGAATGACGGAAAACCATCCAAGGAGACACTCTCATGCCTTTCAAGAAACTGGCCGCCGCGCTGGCCGCCGTGGCGGGCCTAGGCCTGGCTTCCACGAACGCGACAGCGGCCTATCCGGATAAGCCCGTTACCGTTGTCGTCCCGCAGGCGCCGGGCGGCACCAACGACATCGTGGCCCGCATTGTTTCGGAAAAACTGGCGCAGCAACTCGGCCAGCCTTTCGTGGTGCAGAACAAGCCGGGTGCGGGCGGCAATATCGGCACCGCCCAGGTGAAGCGCGAGGCGGCCGACGGCTATACGGTGCTGTTCACCATCAGTAGCGCGCAAGCCATCAACCCGGCCATCTACAAAGACCCGGGCTTCGACCCCGTGAAAGACTTCGCGCCCGTGGCGGGCATAGGCTCGGTGCCCAATGTGCTGTGCGTGCATCCGTCATTCCCGGCCCAGTCGCTGCAGGAGTTCATCACGCTGGTCAAGGCCAACCCGGGCAAATACCAATACGCGTCGGCGGGCAACGGCACGCTCAATCACCTGCTGGGTGCGATGCTCGACGAGAAAGGCGGGCTGAAGCTGCAGCACATTCCGTATCGCGGCGTCGCGCCGGGCATGGCCGACGTGCTGGGTGGGCAAGTGCCCATGATCTTCGCCAGCCTGCCTTCCGCCATTGCCAACATCCAGTCGGGCAAGTTGCGCGCGCTGGGTGTCAGCACGCAGCAGCGCAACCCAGCCCTGCCCGACGTGCCCGCCATCGGCGAGCAGATCCCCGGCTACGCGGGCGAACTGTGGATAGCCATGTATGTGCCGCAAGGCACGCCCCAGGCCACGATTGATGCGCTGTACCAGGCCACGCGGCAAGCCCTGGGCAGTGACGACATCAAGAAGAAATTCGCCGAACTGGGAGTGGAGCCGCTGAACGACAACCCCGCACAACTCGCGCGGCGCCTGGACGCGGACCTGAAGCTGTGGGCCGATATCGTCAAGTCGTCCGACGCGCAGATCAATTGATATGAAAACATTCGACCCCGGGCTTGCGGGCCCGCTGAAAGATGTCAGAGTCGTGGACATGTCGCGCCTGGTGGCCGGGAATATGCTGTCGCTGTTCCTGGCCGATTTCGGCGCCGACGTCATCAAGGTTGAACGCCCCGGCAAGGGCGACGACCTGCGCCACTGGCGCGAAGGCGGCCAGCCCGTGTACTGGAAGGTCTACGGCCGCAACAAGCGGTCCCTGGCGCTGGACATCAAGTCTGAAGACGGGTTGGCCCAGCTCAAGAAGCTGATCAAGTCGTCGCAGGTGTTGATCGAGAACTTCGTTCCGGGCGGCCTCGAGAAAATGGGCCTGTCGCCCGCCGTGCTGCATGCGCTGAACCCCGCGCTGGTCATCGCGCGCGTGTCGGGTTGGGGCCAGACGGGCCCCTACAGCGGCAAGCCGGGCTTCGGCACCCTGGTCGAGGCCATGTCGGGCTACGCCTATCTCAACGGCTTTCCCGACAAGCCGCCCGCCCTGCCGCCCCTGGCCATGGCCGACATGATCGCCGGCATCTACGGGGCAGCCGGCGTGCTGACCGCCCTGCGCGCGGCCGAGCAGAGCGGCACCGGCCAGGTGGTGGACCTGTCGCTGTTCGAACCGATTTTCTCGCTGATCTCTTCGGAAGCGGCCAAGTTCCAGGCCACTGGCACGCCCACCCTGCGCTCGGGCAATCAGTCCGCGCACACTGCCCCACGCAACGTCTATGTGTGCAGCGACGGCAAGCACATCGCCATGTCGGGGTCGATGCAGTCGATGGCCATGCGCATTTTCGACACCATTGGCCAGCCCGAACTGAAAACCGACCCGCGCTTCGAGAACAATGACGTGCGGGTGCAGAACAAGGACGAGCTGGACGGTATTATCCAGGCCTTCGTGGGCCGCCGCGACCAAGTGGAAAACCTGGCGCTGTTCGAACAGGCCGGCGTCACCGCGGGGCCGGTGTGCTCGGTGGCCGACTTGATCGACCACCCCTACGTGACGGGCCGCGAGGCCATCGTCAACCTCGAAGACGCGGACATGGGCAGCGTGCCCATGCACAACATCATTCCGCGGCTGTCGGCCAGCCCGGGCGCATTCCGCCGCCCCGCCCCCGGCATAGGCGAACACACGGCCGAGATCCTGGCCGAACTCGAACACGTATCGCTGGACTGACAGGCCCCCCCATGAGCAAAACCTTTGCATGGCGATCGATGCTGTTCGTGCCGATCGTCAACGACCGATTCATCACGAGCGCGTTGAAGCAGCCCGCCGACGCCATCCAGCTGGACCTGGAAGACAGCATCGCGCCGGACCAGAAGGCCCGGGCGCGCGAGCGCGTGGCCGAAGTCGCCCGGCGCTGCGCCGACCACGGCAAGGACGTCATCGTGCGGGTCAACCGGCCCTGGCGTCACCTGCTGCGCGACATAGAAGCCAGCGTATGCGCCCAGGTCAGCGCGCTGACCTTGCCCAAGGTGCCCAATGCGGCCTTCGTGCAGTCGGTGGCCGAGATCATCGACGAACTGGAAACCGAGCGCGGCATGCCACCGGGCGCCACACGCCTGATCGTCATGGTCGAAGATGCCGAGGGCCTGCACAATATGGCGGAGATCGCCGCCGCGCATCCGCGCGTCTGCGGCATGATCGTCGGCGCCGAAGACTTGGCCGTGTCGTTGCAGATGGCGGTGACGCCGGACACGCTGTACGTGCCCAATGTGATGGCGGTGGCTGCCTGCCGGCGCGCCGGCATCGCGCCCATCGGCTTCGTGGGCTCGGTGGCCGACTTCGCCAACCGCGACGCGTTTCGCCAAACCGTCGAGCGCGGCGCGGCGCTGGGCTTCGAGGGGGCATTCTGCATACACCCGGCCCAGGTCCCCATCGCCAATGCCGCCTTCGCTCCCGCCCCGGCCGCCGTCCAGCGTGCGCGGGCCCTGATCGCGGCCTTCAGGGAAGAAGAAGCCAAGGGGCGGTCGGCCTGCACGTTCGAAGGACGGATGGTGGACGCGCCCGTGGTCAAGCAGGCGCAGCGCATTGTGGAAAAAGCCGAGGCTTTCGGCATTTGAGGGCCGTGGCGTCACCTGAAAGGGGGCGCTTCGCAGGGTACAGCCGGGTGTCTGGCTCCGGAGATGCCAGACATCGTTAACCCGTGTTCACAGGTGTCTGGCTCCCGCAGGGTGCCTGACACCGTCCTACTGAGACTGTCGTGGCACACAACGGTGTCTGGCACCGTCGGAGCCAGACACCTGTGAAAATCCTTGAAACTGGCCATGGCGGCCGGGGTGCCGTGGCCAGCCCGACACCCAGCGCCCTGCGCCGTCAACCGGACAGGCACCGTGGCGTGCGCGCATCGCACAGGTTTACAGGGCGTGCCAATATTAATTATTATTGATAACAATTCTCATAATTAATATTCTTAATCGACCAGCCATGACCTCTGCGCAGATCAGCCTGCTGGCGCTTGCACTGGCCAGCATTCTTGCCAATCTGTCCACTGAACGCGCCTCTCCCCGTATGTCCGGCCTTCTGGGATGGCCATTGGCCCTGGCGCTGGCCGTGGGCGCGGTGCTGCTGCTAGCCCGGTCATTGAGCCTGGCGGTGGCCATTTCGGTGGCGCTGCTGTATTTGATGGCAGGCATTCCACTGGTGTCCGCCCTGCTGGGCTATCGCAACCGGTCCCGCCGCAGCCCCCGCCCGGCCCGCCATGAAAGCTGAAGCCGGCGCGCCAGGGCGCAAACCGAAGGCCGCGCCGGTATCCGAATCGACATTGCTGCACCAGGGCCTGGCCAGCACCGTGCTGGGGTTTCCGCTGGCGCTGGCGCTCAGCGGCATCCTGAATCACTTCCTGGGCACCGGGCAGGACTCCGCCCAGTACCAGGTGGCGATGTGGAGCGTGGCGCCCTTCTGGGCCGCCGTGATCTCGGTGTCGTTCCTGGCACCAGACCGCAAGACATGCTGGCTGTGGCTGCTGGCCGCCAACGCGGTGGCGGCGCTTGCGCTGGCCGTTGTCAGGTAGGGCGCCATGGCAGTCGATACGGGCACTGTACGCAAGTACAAGGTAGTGCACACCTGGACGGGCATCGTGTGCAGCGTGGTGCTGTTCATCGCGTTCTATGCCGGCGCGCTGGCGATGTTCAAGCCGCAGATCACGCAATGGACGCAGGCGGCCTGGCAATTGCCCGCCGGCAGCGCCGACGCCGATGCCCTGGCCGAGGCGTTCTTCGCCGAGCCGCAGCCCCGCGGACGGGCCTATCTGGTGCTGCCCGGCCACGACGACCCGGCGGCGCGCATTTATTATTCACGCCAGGGCCAGCACCACGTGGCCTACCTGGATCCGGCCGGCCAGTTGCGGCACGCCAGCGGCATCGCGGCGGGGACGGAATTGCGCAGCGGACGCACCAGCGGCGATTTCGTCGACGACGTGCACCGCACCGGCGGCCTGCCCATGGACCAGGAAAGTTCCGAGGTCATCATCGGCCTGGTCAGCCTGGCCTATGCGGTGGCTCTGGTGTCGGGCGTGATCGCCCTGCTGCCCTCGCTGGTGAAAGACCTGTTCCTGCTGCGCATCACGCATAACGTGAAGCGCATGTGGCTGGACGCGCACAACATGCTGGGCATCACCAGCCTGCCGTTCCATATCGTGATGGCGCTGACGGCGGCCACCTTCGGCCTGCACGAATGGATCTACAGCGCGCAGTCCAAGGTGGTGTATGCCCCGGGCCAGGATCCCTATGCTGCCGCCATGGCCCCGCATGCCCACGGCCCGGCGGACCCGGCGGGCGAACTGGCGCCGTCCGAACTGCTGGCCAGGCTGCGGCAGGCCGCGCCGTCGTTCGAGCCGCGCGCGCTGAACTACACCATCGAAGAGGATGGCCACAAAGACCCCGAAGTGTGGGTGGCGGGAGCCGACGACCGGCACTTCCTGCGCTCGGGACACGTGGGCTATGCCATCGTCGACCTGCACACGGGCCAGGTCCAAGACAACACCTACCTGCCCGGCCACCAGACCGCCATGGCGGCCACGCTGAGCAGCTTTTTCGGGCTGCACTTCGGCAATTACGGCGGGCTGCCGGTGCGCATTCTGTATGTGGTGCTGGGTGTGCTGGGCGCGCTGGTGTTCTATTCCGGGAATTTGCTGTGGATCGAGGCGCGGCTGAAGAAAAGCCGTCCCGGCCAGCCGGAAGCGGCGCACCCGCGCCACGTGCACTGGCTGTCGTCGCTGACGGTGGGCGCCTGCCTGGGCTGCGTGGCGGGCCTGGCCGCCAGCCTGCTGGCCGCGCGCTGGCTGGCC
>NZ_JAJMLX010000262.1 GCF_020991325.1 Bordetella petrii
GGCGCCGCGCTGCTGACCTACCGTGCCGCCTGGGCGCGCGATGTGCAGGGTGCGCGCACCACGCGCGAGGCCGCCATGGCCAAGATGGCCGCCACCGAGTCGGCGCAGGCCGTCATCGACCGCGCCCTGCAGATGTTCGGCGGCGCCGGCGTGGTGTCGGGCATGCCGGTGGAAAAGCTGTACCGCGAGATCCGGGCGCTGCGCATTTACGAAGGCGCCACGGAAGTCCAGAAACTGATCATTGCCAGAGAGCTGCTGAAGGACTGAAAGCAGCCAGCCATTGCATTCCAAGGGGAAGTTCATGGAACGTTCTGCACACCTGGATACCTACGCCCGGGATCATCTGCCGCCGCCGGAAGAATGGCCCGAGTTCTTGCTGGACGGCCCCGACGTGGCTTACCCGGCGCGCTTAAATTGCGCGGTGGAGCTGGTCGACGGCATGGTCGCGCAAGGCCATGGCGAGCGCGTGGCGTTGCGCTGGCGCGGCGACGCCGGGCCGGCCGCCATGACCTACGCCGCTCTGCAGGCCCTGACCAACCGCATCGCGCGGGTGCTGGTGGAAGACATGCGGCTGCTGCCCGGCAACCGCCTGCTGCTGCGCGGTCCGAATAACCCCATGATGGCCGCCGCGTGGCTGGCCGCCATCAAGGCCGGGCTGGTCACCGTGCCCACCATGCCGCTGCTGCGCGCCAAGGAACTGAAGCAGATCATCGACAAGGCCAAGGTCACGGCCATGCTGTGCGACACGCGGCTGCGCGACGAGGCGCTGGCGTGCATGGAGCAGGGACACCAGCACCACTGCGGCGGCCTGCGCCAGATCATGCTGTTCAACGACCCGGCCCCGGACGCGCTGGACGCGCTGGCGGCGGCCAAGCCGGATGATTTCGCCGCCTGCGATACCGCGGCCGACGACGTCTGCCTGATTGCCTTCACCAGCGGCACCACCGGCAAGCCCAAGGGCTGCATGCATTTCCACCGCGACGTGCTGGCCATGTGCGACCTGTTCCCGCGCCACGTGATCCGGCCCGTTGCCGACGACATTTTCTGCGGCACGCCGCCGCTGGCGTTCACCTTCGGCCTGGGCGGGCTGCTGTGTTTTCCGCTGCGCGTGGGCGCCAGCACGGTGCTGGCCGAAAAGCTCAACCCCGACAGCCTGCTGGAACTGGTCCAGGATTTCCGCGCCACTATCGTGTTCACCGCGCCCACTTTTTACCGGCAGATGGCCGCGCTTGCCGGCAAGTACGACATCGGTACGCTGCGCAAGAGCGTGTCCGCCGGCGAGGCCCTGCCCGATGCCACGCGCCAATTGTGGAAGCAGGCCACCGGCATCGAGATGATCGACGGCATCGGCGGCACCGAGATGATCCACGTGTTCGTGTCCAGCCCGCCCGACCAGGTGCGGCCGGGCGCCATTGGCAAGGTGGTGCCGGGTTACCAGGCGTGCGTGGTCGACGACGAGATGCGGCCCGTGCCCCACGGCACGCCCGGCCGCCTGGCGCTGAAGGGGCCGACGGGCTGCCGCTACCTTGATGATGAGCGCCAGCGCCGCTTCGTGCAGCAGGGGTGGAACTTGCCCGGCGACACCTTTGTGCAGGACGACGACGGTTATTTCTTTTACCAGGCGCGCAACGACGACATGATCGTCTCGGCGGGATACAACATCGCCGGCCCCGAAGTGGAAGACGCGCTGCTGCACCACGAGTCCGTGGCCGAATGCGGGGTGGTGGGCGTGCCCGACGACGAGCGCGGGCAGGTGGTGAAGGCTTTCGTGGTGCTCAAGCCCGGCTTCCAGCCCGGCCCCGAACTGGTGGCCGCCTTGCAGGCTTTCGTGAAGGCTTCCATCGCGCCGTACAAGTATCCGCGCGCCATCGCCTTCGTGGCGTCGCTGCCGCGCACCGAAACCGGCAAGCTGCAGCGCTTTGCGTTGCGCCAGATGGCATGAGGCCGACATGACGACCGCATTCGCCAGCGAGGTAGAAGTGCGCTTCCGGCATTGCGACCCGGCCGGCATCGTGTTCTACCCGCGCTATTTCGAAATGATCAATGACTTTGTCGAGGAATGGTTCGACAAGGGCATGGGCCTGCCTTTCCACGCCCTGCACGTCGACCGCAAGATCGGCACGCCGCTGGTGTCGGTGCAGTGCGATTTCACCGCCCCCAGCCGCTGGCATGAAAGGCTGCGCCAGGAACTCCGCGTGCGCCGCATCGGCGGCGCGTCGTTCGAGGCCGCCGTGCGTTTCCTGGGCCCGCAGGGCGATACCCGCCTGGCCGCCACACTCACCATTGTGACGGTGGACTTGCGCACCATGCGCTCCACCGCGCTTCCCGACGATCTGCGCCAGCGCATGCAGGCGTTTCTTATTACAGGATGACCCCATGAAGATTCTGCAACCGCCCGACTGGATGCCGCCGCGCGGGTACTCGAATGGCGTGATGACGCAGGTAGCGGTGGGCGACCGGCTGGTGTTCGTGGGCGGGCAAGTGGGCTGGAACGGACAACAGCAGTTCGACACCGACGACTTCGCCCTGCAGGTGCGCCAGACGCTGGAGAACATCGTGGCGATCCTGGCCGAAGGCGGCGGGCGCCCCGAGCACATCGTGCGCATGACCTGGTACGTGACCGACAAACGCGAGTACGTGGCCGCGTATCCCGAGATCGGCAAGCACTACCGCGAGGTCATCGGCCGCCACTTCCCGGCGATGACGGCGTTCCAGGTCATGGGCCTGGTAGAGGCGCGCGCCAAGGTCGAGATCGAAGTCACGGCGGTGATCCCGGCCTGAAATTGCGGGCGCCGCGTCAGCGTATGAGCAGCTGGCCGGCCTGCAGGCCGGCCCTGCCGCCGGGGTAGTCTTCCAGCAGGGTGTCGACCTTGGCGCCCACCTGCAGCGTGACGCCACTGTAAAAGCGTTTGCCTGCGGCGATGAACGCCGATTCCAGGGGCTGCAGGCGGCGTTCCAGTTCGGCTTCCTGCTGGTCCAGGCTTGCCAGATCGGCGCGCAGCTTGTCGTAGGTATTGCGGGCCCGCTCGCCGACGCCGCCACCGGCCTTGTCGGGGTGCGATTGCAGGAAAGCCAGCACCTGTTCCAGCTTGGCGGTTTCTTCGTCCAGCGACTGGCGCTGGGCGCGCAGGGCGGCGCGCTGCGCATCGGCGTGGGGATCCAGCCCCACTCGCACCAGGGTGGGAACCCCCGCCATGGAACCCAGCGTGCCCGCGCGCACCGAATGCAGCGCACAGATTTCGCCGCCCAGCGCCACGCCTTGCTGTGAACCGGGCGGGCCCACCATGACACTGTGCCCGGCCAGTATCCGGCTATGGCGGATTTCGCGTTCCACCGAGACCTGCTGGCCGGCCTGGATGTCGGCGTGTTCGATGAAACGCGCCTTGACCGAACCTGCGCATTGCACCCGCGCGCTGCGCACGCCGTCCGCCGGTTCACCGGCCCCCGGCTCGCCCATGCCGATGATGCCGCCATTGACGGTCAGGCTGCCGCCTGCCTGGATGTGCGCGGCTTCAACGGTGCCAGCCACGATCACGTCTCCGCCGACGCGCACCGTCATGCCGGCGGTAATGTCGCCCTTGACGCGCAGCGTGCCGTCGAAATCCACATTGCCCGAGTCCAGGTCGACGGCCGCCACTTCGACAACGGAATTCACCTGTGCGCCTTGCGGCAGCATCATCGGGGCGCCAGCCACTGCCGCACGCAGCAGGCAGGGGTCGTGTTCGTCGACCTGCACGCCGTTCAGGCCCTGGGAAAAAGGCAGGTCGGGCAGGAGTTCGGGCACCACGAGCTGGCCCAGGACGTCCTGGCCGGCAACGCCGGGCACGGCGGCCTCGCGCCGCACCAGCGGCGTGCCTGGCTCCACCAGCACCAGGTTGCCCAACTGCCGATAGTCCACTGGCGCATTGTCGTCATGCACGCGGGCCAGGGGGCTTTCCACCAGGTATACGAAGCGGGTAGGAGTACCCGGGAGCGGGGGCGTGCCCCGGGCGATGGGCAGATCGTCGCAATGGCCCTGCTGGACGGCCTGGCGGATGGCGTCGTCGTCGATGCCGGCGATGATTTCCTGCAAGGCCAGTGCCGCGTAGATGTCGGGCAGGGCTATCGGACGGCCGCCGCGCGGCGGAACCAGCGTCAGCAGGGCGCTCATGTTGTCGGGCTCGAGATCGACGCGCAGCGATCCGTCATGTACTGCGCCAACCGGCGCGCTGACGGGCTGCATGGCGTCACGGCACAGGGCAAGGAAGGCCGCCACGCGGGCGTGGTCCAGCACCTCGGCGCCCCAGCCCTGCGCCTGGGCGGCGGCCGCCAAGTCGTCCCAGGCGGGGGCTGTCGCGGCTTCGTCGCCGGCCGGCGTATAGGCCGCGGCCAGTTCCCCGGTGCCGGGATCCAGCGCGAGCCGCAGTCCGAGGTCGTTGCCCATGTCTGCTCCTGTGCCAAACACCGCGCGCGGAAGGCGCGGCAAATGTAATTAGTAAAACACAGAAATATTAAGACATATACAGGGCGGACCCGCCAAGCGTCCCTGGTGCTACCTTAGCCGCCGTGGCAGGCGTTCATGGACGCCTGGCTCCGCCAGGGAGCCAGACACCGCCCTATTCAGACTGTTGCGGCGCACAACGGTGTCTGGCACCCTGGCGGGAGCCAGACACCAGGTAGTGCCCGCGAGAACTCGCCGTGGCAGCTTAAGGTCGTGCCATGGGTGTCTGGCTCCCAGCGGGAGCCAGACACCGACATCAGCGCGCCTGCGGGTCAGCCCTTCATCCCCGCGAACACCGCCTCGGCGGCCTCGAGCGTGGCGTCGATGACGGCGTCATCGTGGGTGGCGGACACGAAACCGGCTTCGAAGGCCGACGGAGCGAAATGCACGCCGCGGTCCAGCATGGCATGGAAAAAGTGCTTGAAGGCCTGGGTATCGCTGGCGGATACCTCGGCGAACGACGCGGGCACCGAGTCGCGGAAATACAGGCCGAACATGCCGCCGATGGCATCGGCCGAGAACGGCACCCCGGCCGCCTGGGCGCGTTGCCGCAGGCCGTCGGTAAGGCGCGCGGTTTGCGCCGCCAGGCGGTCGTAGAAACCCGGCTGGCCGATCAGGCGCAGCGTGGCCAGGCCGGCCGCCACCGCCACCGGGTTGCCGGACAGGGTGCCAGCCTGGTACACGCCGCCCAGGGGAGCCAGGTGGGCCATGACATCGGCCCGGCCGCCCAGGGCGCCCACCGGCATGCCGCCGCCTATGACTTTGGCCAGCGTGGTCAGGTCGGGCTTGATGCCGGTCAGGCCTTGCACACCCTGGGGCCCCACCCGGAAGCCCGTCATGACCTCGTCGAAGATCAGCACGGCGCCATGGCGCGTGCAGAGCTCGCGCAGGCCCTGCAGGAAGCCGGCAGCCGGCTTGATCAGGTTCATGTTGCCGGCCACGGGTTCCACAATGACGCAGGCAATGTCGGCGCCATGCTGCTCGAAGGCGGCCTGGACGGCGTCCAGGTTGTTGTATTCCAGGGTCAGTGTGTGCGACACGAACTCGGGCGGCACCCCGGCCGAGCTGGGGTTGCCCAGGGTCAGCAGGCCCGAGCCGGCCTTGACCAGCAGGCTGTCGGAATGGCCGTGGTAGCAGCCTTCGAACTTCATGATCTTGGCGCGGCCGGTGGCGCCGCGCGCCAACCTGATGGCCGTCATGGTGGCTTCGGTGCCGGAACTGACCAGCCGCACCTGTTCCAGGGACGGCAGGCGTTCGATCAGCACTTCGGCCAGCTCGACCTCGGCGCGGGTGGGGGCGCCGAACGACAGGCCGTCCAGCGCGGCTTCGCGCACCGCCTGCACCACTTCAGGATGGGCGTGGCCAAGGATGGCGGGGCCCCACGAACCGACGTAGTCGATGTACCGGGTGTCTTCTTCGTCCCAAACGTAAGGGCCCTGGGCGCGCTTGATGAAGCGCGGCGTGCCGCCTACCGAACGGAAGGCGCGTACGGGCGAGTTGACGCCGCCGGGAATGCTGCGGCAGGCGCGGTCGAAAAGCTGTTCGTTGGACATGGTGTTACGGCTTGGAGTAGGGGTGGTCGATGAAGGCCGCGGCGCAGGCGCGGGCGGCCGCCTGGATGTCGGGCGCCTCGAACAGGCCGGCAATGACGGCGATGCTGTCGGCGCCAGCCCGGCTGACCTGCGGCGCGTTGGCGGGCGTGATGCCGCCGATGGC
>NZ_JAJMLX010000263.1 GCF_020991325.1 Bordetella petrii
ATACGAATGGGCCACATCGGCCTGCACGGTGTCTGCGGGTTCCAGCACGGCCAGCACTGACTCCGGGGATTCCCGCCGAGGGCGTGCGCTGCGCCCGCGCGGCGCTGCAGCGGGCCCGGGCCATGGGCGTGGAACTGCCCATTACCGAAGCCGTGTGCGCCGTCCTGTTCGACGGCGTGGCACCCATGACGGCAGTATCGGCCCTGCTGGCGCGCGAGGCGCGGCTGGAATGAACCCGCCCCCGAAGCGCCGCGCGCTTCCCACTATTCCAAATACCTAAAGCCAGATACCAAAGGAGCCCCTGCCATGTTTTCCGTTCGCCCCTTGCGGGCCGGCGCGCTGCTGCGCCGCCTGACCCTGGCGCTGGCCGCCATTGCCCTGCTGCCCGCCCCCGCCCATGCCGAATGGCCCGAGCGTCCCATTCACCTGGTGGTGCCGTTTCCGCCGGGGTCGTCGCCCGACCTGCTGGCGCGCACGATCTCGGAGCCGCTGTCGCAGGCGCTGGGCCAGCCCGTGGTCATCGACAACAAGCCCGGCGCGGGCGGCAATATCGGCACGCGCATCGTGGCCAAGGGCACGCCCGACGGCTATACCCTGCTGTACACCATCAACGGCCCGCTGGTGACCGCGCCCACGCTGTACAAGAAAACGCTGGGCTACGACCCGCTGAAAGACCTGGCCCCCATCACCCTGGTGGCCACCAGCCCCAACGTGCTGACCGTGCCGGCCAGCCTGCCCGTGGCCAATGTGGCCGATTTCGTCAAGCTGGCGCGCGAACGTCAGGGCGCCATGAACTACGGTTCGGTGGGGCCCGGCAGCTCGGCCCACCTGGCCATGGAAATGTTCAAGAGCGAGGCCGGCATCGACCTGCTGCACGTGCCTTACTCGGGCTTTCCGCAAGTGATCAGCACCATCATCGCGGGCGACGTGCAGGCCGGCTTCATGGTGCCCGCCATTGCCATGCCCCAGGTGCGCAGCGGCAAGGCCAAGGCGCTGGCCATTACCAGCCTGGAACCCAGCGCGGAACTGGACGGCATTCCCACCATGGACAAGCAGGGTTATCCGGGTTTCGAGGCCATTTCGTGGAACGCCATCCTGGCGCCGGCCGGCACGCCCGGGCCGATCGTGGAGCGCCTGAACCGCGAACTGGCCCGCATCATCGAAAGCGAGGCGGTGCGCAAGCAATTGGCGCAGCAGTATTTCACGGCGGCCCCGTCGACACCGCAGGGCCTGACCGAACGCATCAACAAGGACACGGCGCTGTGGACTGATGTCATCCAGCGGCTGAAGCTGTCGCTCGATTGAGCGCCTGGCGGCTGGGGCAAGTATTCGCGGGTGTCTGGCTCCCGCCAGGGTGCCAGACACCGTCCGACTGAGACCGCCGTGGCACACAACGGTGTCTGGCACCCGTTGGGAGCCAGACACCCCCATCTGTTACTCAGACACCCCCCTTCTGCTACTGTAAGGGCAGCGCCTGTCCAGGAGTTCATGCATGAAAGTCCTGATCGCCCGCCTGAACCACGAAACCAATACTTTCTCGCCGGTGCCCACGCCCCTGGCGGCCTTCGGCGAGAACGGCCCGCAGTACGGTCGGGATGCCTACGCGGCGAACAAGGGCCAGCGCACCGCGATGTCGGCCTTCATCGACCTGGCCGAGGCGCGCGGCGCCGAGCTGGCCACGCCGGTATCGGGCTGGGCGTACCCCAGCGGGCCCGTGGCGGCCTCTGCCTATGACGAGATGTGCGCGCGCATCATCGATGCCGTGCCGGGCTGCGACGCCATATTGCTGGACCTGCATGGCGCCATGGTGGCCGAGCACTGCGACGATGGCGAAGGCGACCTGCTGCGGCGCCTGCGCGCGGCCGCGCCGGGCGTGCCCATCGGCGTGGCGCTGGACCTGCATGGCAACGTCACGCAGGCCATGATGGACAACGCCGACGTCATCGTCAGCTTCAAGACCTACCCGCACGTGGACATGTACGAAACCGGCGAACACGCCGGCCGCCTGCTGTTCGACCTGCTGGATGGCCGCCGGCGGCCGGTGATGGCATGGCGCCAATTGCCGTTGATGACCCACACGCTGCGCTCGGCCACCGATGCGGGCGCCATGCGGGCCGCGGTTCAGGCCGCCAGCCAGCTGGAAGCACAGGGCCTGCTGGCCGTATCGGTGCTGGCCGGTTTCAGCCTGGCCGACATCGCGCGCCCCTGTATCAGCGTGATTGCCGTGGCCGATGGCGACGCCGATGCCGCCGAGCGGGCGGCCGCCGCCGTGGCAACGCGGATCTGGCGCGACCGCGATGGCTTCGTGTACCGCAGCGAGGCGCTGGATGCCTCGCTGGCGAGGGCGCGCGACATGGCGCAAGGGCAGGACCGCCCCGTGCTGCTGCTGGACCACGGCGACAACTGCAATTCCGGCGGCACCTGTGACACCACCGCCGTGCTGGAGGCCGCGCTGGCGCAGGGCATGGACAATATCCTGGCGGGGCCGCTGTGCGACCCCGAAGCCGTGGCCCAGATGATAGACGCCGGTGAAGGCGCGCGCGTATCGCTGCCGGTGGGCAATAAGCGTTCGCTGGCGCACCTGGGCATACGCCGCCGCCCCGTCGTGCTGACGGGGGTGGTGCGCGCCATTACCGATGGCCAGTACCGCATCAGCGGCCCCACTTATACGGGCATGCTGTGCCACATGGGCCGCACGGCCGTGCTGGACACGGGCGCGCTGCGCCTGGTGGTGTGCGAACGCCCGCACGAACCCTGGGACCTGGGCGTATTCGAAAGCGTGGGCGAAGATCCGCGCCGGGCCCGCTACTTGCTGCTGAAATCGCGCATGTATTGCCGGCCGGTGTTCGTACCGATTTCGGCCGGCCTGGTGGAATGCGACAGCCCTGGCGCCACCACGTCGGATTACGGCGTTTTTCCGTACCGCAAGCGCACCCAGCCGCTGTACCCGCTGGAGCCCGCGCAATACGATGCGGACCCTGCGGTGAACCCATAAGGTAGTTGCCTGCTCCGCAAGACAGCCGCCCACGGAGGCGCCCATGCCCACCCTCTCTTATGCGATTATCGAGGCCCCTTCCACGCTGGGCCTGGCCACTAGCGGTGTAGAGCGCTTGCCTGAACAGCTCCTGGATTTCGGTCTTGCAGAGCGCATCCACGCGCGCCGCGCCGGACGGCTGGCCGTGCCGGCAAAAGATCCAACGCCCGACCCCGCAACCGGCACCCTGAACGCCCGGGCAATTGCGGCGTGGTCGCCCAAGCTGGCCGACGCGGTGGAAGCGGTGCTTGGCGCGGGCGAATTCCCGGTGATCCTGGGCGGCGATTGCACGATCTTGCTGGGCTCGATGCTGGCGTTCCGAAGACGCGGCCGCTACGGCCTGCTCTTCATCGACGGCAACGCCGATTTCTTCCAGCCCGAGGCGGAACCCAATGGCGAGGGCGCCTCGATGGACCTGGCCTTCGCCACCGGCTACGGCCCGCCGCTGCTGACCGGCATCGAAGAACGCGGGCCCCTGGTCCGGCCTGAAGACGCTGTTGCCTTCGCGTATCGCGACCATAAAGACCAGGAGGAATACGGAAGCCAGCCCATTCCCGACGCGCTCAAGACGCTCGATCTGCCCGCCGTGCGCGCGGCGGGCATCGAGGCCGCGGCGCGCCAGGCGGTCGACCATCTGACGCGGGCGGAACTGGACGGCTTTTTCATCCACGTCGATGCCGACTGCCTCGACGACGCCATCATGCCGGCCGTCGATTTCCGCGTACCCGGCGGGTTGTCGTGGAACGAGCTAACCGCGGTACTGCGGATTGCCCTGGCGAGCGGCAAGGCGGCCGGCCTGGAGATCACTATCTACAATCCGCGCCTCGATGCAGACGGCAGCGCCGGACGCGGCCTGGCCGGCGTGCTGGCCACGGCGCTGGGAACCGCGGCGCCCTGCTACAGGCCGCCCGCGTAGCCCTGCTGGCGCCAGGCCTCGAACACGGTAACGGCCACGGCATTCGACAGATTCAGGCTGCGCTGGCCTTCGCGCATGGGCAGGCGCAGGCGCTGCTGCGGCGAAAACAGCGCCATGTGCGCATCGGACAGGCCCGCGGTTTCGCGGCCGAACACGAACACGTCGCCGGGCGCGAGCGCCACGTCGGCCACATGGCGCTGCGCGCGCGTGGTCAGCGCGTAGATATTGCCGGCCGGCGCGCCGGTGGCGGCCAGCGCATCGGGCAGGGTGTCGTGTACCTGCACGGGCTGCCATTCGTGGTAGTCCAGCCCGGCGCGGCGCAGCCGGGCATCGTCCAGTTCGAAGCCCAGGGGCCGCACCAGGTGCAACTGCGCGCCCGTGTTGGCGCACAGGCGTATGACATTGCCCGTATTGGGCGGAATTTCCGGGCTGACGAGTACGACGTGAAACATGGATCCATCCTGGCGCGCCGATGGTGGACCGGCGCTTGACGGCCTTATTGTGCCAGGATGGCGGGCCGGCTTATGTCCCCTTGAACCCGCCCTTTCACAAAAGCGAAGCAGATTCCACGCCGCGGGCGCCCGCGGCGCCGGTGCATGCGCCACAATAAAACGTTCCGGCCGGGCGCCGCGCGGCCACGCCTGGCACACCGCGACAACAACAGAACGGAGGCATATCTTGAAGCGTTACCAGCTATACATAGACGGGCAGTACGTCGACCCCGCCTCGGGTGCATGGTTTGAGTCCGACAACCCCGTCGATGGCAAGCCCTGGGCCAGTATCCCGCAAGGCAACGCGGAAGATGTGGACCGCGCCGTTCAGGCCGCCTACAGCGCCGGCCGGACAGGGCCGTGGGCCACTTACACGCCCAGCCAGCGCGGCCAGTTGCTGCACCGCCTGGGCGACCTGATCGCGCGCGAGGCCGAGGCGCTGGCGCGCACCGAAGTGCGCGACAACGGCAAGCTGTACGCCGAAATGGCGGGCCAGTTGAAGTACGTGCCCCAATGGTTTTATTACTACGGCGGCCTGGCCGACAAAATCGAGGGTACGGTGCCGCCCATCGACAAGCCCGGCCACTTCGGCTACACCCGCCGCGAGCCGCTGGGCGTGGTGGCCGCCATTACCCCGTGGAATTCGCCGCTGCTGCTCACGGCCTGGAAAATCGCGCCGGCCCTGGCCGCGGGGTGCACGCTGGTGCTGAAGCCTTCGGAATTCACCTCTGCGTCCACGCTGGAATTCGTGAAGCTGTTCGAAGAAGCCGGGTTCCCGCCGGGCGTGGTGAACGTGGTGACGGGCTTCGGGGCCGAGGTGGGCACGCCCCTGGTTACCCACCCCCAGGTGCGCAAGATCACCTTCACCGGGTCGGACGCCACCGGCCGGCTCATCAACGAACAAGCCTCGCGCGACTTCAAGCACGTCAGCCTGGAACTGGGCGGCAAGTCGCCCAACATCGTGTTCGACGATGCCAATCTCGAAGACGCGGTCAACGGCGCCGTGTCGGGCATTTTCGCGGCCACGGGGCAAACCTGCATTGCCGGCTCGCGCCTGCTGCTGCAAGACAGCATCTACGACGCCTTTGTCGAAAAACTGGTGGCGCTGGCGGGCACCGCGCGCATGGGCGACCCCATGAATGCCGATACGCAGGTCGGGCCCATTACCACCCCGCCCCAATACGGCAAGGTGCTTGAATACATCGACATTGCCCGCAACGAGGGCGCGCGCCTGCTGCTGGGCGGCGAAGCCGTACGCGAAGGCCCCTGGAAAGACGGCCGCTTTATCCAGCCCACCATCTTCGGCGACGTGGACAACGCCATGCGCATCGCGCAGGAAGAAGTGTTCGGCCCGGTGCTGTCCGTCATCCGCTTCAAGGATGAAGACGAAGCCGTGAAACTGGCCAACGACGTGCGCTTCGGCCTGGGCGCCGGGGTATGGACGCGCGACATCGGGCGGTCGCTGCGCATGGCCGAACGCATCGAATCCGGCACGGTGTGGGTGAACACGTACCGGCTGGTCAGCTACCTGATGCCGTTCGGCGGCTACAAGGATTCCGGCCTGGGCCGCGAAAGCGGCATCGATGCCCTGCGCGAGTACCAGCAGGTGAAAAGCGTGGTGATCAATGCGGGCGCTCCGGTGGGCAACCCCTTTGTGATGCGCTAACCTGGCGCGCCCGTGGGGCCGGGCCCGCCGGCGGACGGCGCCAGGCCCT
>NZ_JAJMLX010000264.1 GCF_020991325.1 Bordetella petrii
GGCGGCCAGGGCGGGCGGGTCGATGGCCTCCATGCGCTCGGCCAGGGTTTTTTCCGAAGGCAGGGCCAGCGCGCGCGCGCGGTAGCCCGCGTCCAGCGCCGGGTCGGTCAGCAGGGCGCGCCAGGCCTCGATGAAGTTGCCATCCACCTGCATGCCATTGCCCGACTGGTGGCAGGCCGCCAATGCCAGGATCTGGCGAGTGGCCAGTTCCTGGCCGGCTTCCCAGCGGGCGAAGGGGTCGGCATCATGCGCGGACAGCAGGGCCAATTCGGCATCCGTCCAGCCGTATTCGACGATGACAGGCGCGGAAAAGCCGCGCAGCAGCGACGGCACCGGCCGCGCGGGAATATCCTCGAACACCCATTGCTGGGTTTCCTGCGTGAGTTCGAGCAGTACGGTGTCTTGCGGGCTGTCGGCCTGGCGCAGCGGCAGCGCGCGGCCCTGCGGGTCGAGCAGGCCCAGGGCAAAGGGAATATGGAAGGGCGCCTTGGCGTAATCGTCGCCGGCGCGGCGTTCCACACCCACCGGCGGGCAGCGCTGGCTGAGCGTCACGGTGCAGCGGCGGCTCGCGGCATCGTAGTCCAGCTTGACCGCCACGCGCGGTGTGCCCGCCTGCCGGTACCAGCGGCGGAATACCGCCAGGTCGCGTCCAGGATGCTGGCGCGTGTAAACCGATTCCATGGCCGCCACGAAGTCGTCGCAGGTCACGGCCTGGCCGTCATGGCGGCGGAAGTATTCGTCGATGCCGGCGCGAAAGCCCTCGCTGCCCAACAGGGTGTGCTGCATGCGGATGACCTCGGCGCCTTTCTCGTACACCGTGGCGGTGTAGAAGTTGCCGATCTCCTGGTAGCTTTCCGGCCGAATGGGGTGCGCCATGGGGCCGGCGTCTTCGGGATACTGCGCCGCGCGCAACGTCACGACGTCGTCGATGCGCTTGACGGCGCGCGCGCTGGCCGCCGCCCCGTCGTCCAGCGCGCGGGCCATCATGTCGGCGGTGAATTCCTGGTCTCGGAAGACGGTCAGGCCTTCTTTGAGGCTGAGCTGGAACCAGTCGCGGCAGGTGACGCGGTTGCCCGTCCAGTTGTGGAAGTACTCGTGGCCGATCACCGCCTCGATGCCTTCATAGTTGGCGTCGGTGGCCGTTTGCGGGTCGGCCAGCACATAGGCGGCGTTGAAAACGTTCAGGCCCTTGTTCTCCATGGCGCCCATATTGAAGTCGCGCACGGCCACCACCATGAAGCGGTCCAGGTCCAGTTCCAGGCCGAAGCGGGTCTCGTCCCAGCGCAGCGCCCGCACCAGCGATTCCAACGCCCATTCCGTTCGGTCTTCGGAGCCGGGGTCGCTATACACCTGCAGCAGCACCGGGCGGCCGCTGGCCGTCTGTACCGTAGTTTCACGGTGGGTAAGCCGTCCGGCCACCAGCGCGAACAGGTAGCAGGGCTTGGGGAAGGGGTCTTCCCACTGAGCTTCCTGGCGGCCGTCGGGCAGGCTCTGGGTGGCCAGCAAGTTGCCGTTGGACAGCAGCACCGGGTATTCGGCGCCGGCCCGCAAGGTAACCCGGTAGCGCGACATGACGTCGGGGCGGTCGGCGAACCAGGTAATGCGTCGGAACCCCTCGGCCTCGCATTGCGTGAAGAAATTTCCCCCCGATACATACAAGCCCATCAGTGTGGAGTTTTCCGCGGGCCGGCACCGGCTGGCGATCTCGACGGTGGCGCTGGCGGGCAGGCCGGACAGCGTCAGTGCGCCTTCATCGAGCGTATAAAGCTCGGCGGACCAGGCTTGCCCATTTACCTGCAGCGACACCAGTTGCAGGTCGGTGCCGTCCAGCACCAACGGCGCGTCGGCTGGCGCATCGGCCTTGCGCTCGATGCGCAGCGTGCTGTGCACCAGGGTGGATTCCGGATCCAGGTCGAACGCCAGGGCAACTTCCGGGATGGCGTAAGGATAGGGCTGATAATCCTTGCGATATACGGTTACAGGCGTTTCGGTTCGCATGCGTCGATCAGGTCAGAATAGGCAATGCCATATTGTAGTGGCACCCCGCGAGCCTCATATGGCCGGTAATATCCGGTTGAAAACTTTCGGCCGCCGGGGCGGTCGAAATCCACATATGCTGACAGCGCTCGCAGGAGAATTACCATGTCTAGATTTTCAAACTGGCCAGGCGCGTGGCGATGGATGGGGATTGCCGTTGCCTTGTCGGCGGGCTTGCTGAGCGGCTGCGGCACCCCCACCGTCCAGGCGCGGGTCACCTCATTCCAGCAATGGCCGGCCGATGTGGTCGGGGCCACGTACCGCTTCGCGGACGCGACGCCGGGCCAGGCCGGCAATCTCGAATATCAGGCCTACCAGGATGTCGTGCGCGCCAGTATCGGGCCCACGGGACTGGTTGAGGCGCAGGGCGGCAAGCCGGCGCGCTTCCTGGTGAAGTTCAATTACGGTACCGAGCAGACCCAGGTCATGGTGCGCCGCTCCTATGACCCATATTTCTACGGAGGCTACGGCTTTTACGGCCCGCGCTGGTGGGGCGGCGGCATGGGCTACTGGGGGCCCGAATGGGTGGACGTGCCCACGGTGGCGTATCGGAACCGCCTGAATGTGGAAATCCATGACTCCACCCGCAACGGGGCCGAGGTGTACCGTTCGACGGCTTATATTGTCACTGGCCGGCAGGATCTGGTGCGCACCATGCCTTACCTGGCCCGCGCCATTTTCGACGGGTTTCCCGGCAATAATGGTTCGGAGCGCGAAGTTGAATATCCGCTGGGCCGCTGAGGCGGTCGGGTGAATAATGGGCGGGCCGGCAGAATGTAACGCCGGCCGCACCTGGCCGATATTCAACAATCGGAAGGGTAATGGCGCCGATTATTCCGCAATCAGGAATGTATCGCGGTTATTGCCCTCGGCTTCCTCGGCCGTCAGCCAGCGCGGAGCCTTGCCGCGGCCGCTCCAGGTTTCCCCGGTCTTGGGGTGGCGGTATTTGGGCGCCACCTGGCGCTTCACGGCCGGCGATTTACGGGGCGTGGCAGCGCGCGGAGCCTTGGCGGCGCCGCCATGTGCGGCGGCGATTTCTTCAGGGGTAATATTATATTCGCGCATGGAAGACACAATCGACGCAATAACCGGTTTACGGCGTTTGGTTTGCAGGGCTTCCGCTTTTTTCTGGAGTTTGGTGATTTCTTTTTCTATCTTGGCTTGCAGGGCAGAGTAATTTTCGCGGGGCATGAGGAAGAGTCCTGAATATTAATAATCGGTTTGATTTCCGGGCGGCCTATTGGCTGGCCATAAACGCAATAATACAGAAAACAGCCATTGAATTCATTATGCTGGGCCAAATTTGTCATTTCCAAAGGGCTGAAAAATGAGTATTTCCGGGTCGAATTCGGTGTCAGTGGCTGCCATTCAGATGGTGTCCAGTCCCGTGCTGCAGGATAATCTCCGGCAAGCAGAGGAATTAATCGAGAAAGCGGCGGCATCGGGGGCCCGGCTGGTGTCCCTGCCCGAATACTTTTGTTTTATGGGGCAGGGCGATCTACAAAAACTTGAAATAAAGGAACAGCCCGGTCAGGGTCCGATCCAGGATTTCCTGGCAGGCCAGGCATCACGGCATGGTATTTGGGTGGCGGGCGGCACTTTGCCCCTGGCTTGTCCCGATCCGAACCGGGTTTTCAATACCAGTTTCGTATACGGGCCGGACGGCCGGGCCGTGGCGCGCTACGACAAGATCCATTTATTCAATTTCCGGCGCGGAGCCGAGGCCTACGACGAGTCCATCGCCATTCACCCCGGGCAGGCGGTGCAGGCATTCGATGCGCCCTGGGGCAGGGTGGGGCTGTCGGTGTGCTACGACCTGCGGTTTCCCGAGTTGTACCGCGCCCTGGGGCAGGTAGACTTGATCCTGGTGCCGGCGGCCTTCACCTACACGACGGGCAAGGCGCACTGGGAATTGCTACTGCGGGCCCGCGCCATTGAAAACCAATGCTACGTGCTGGCCGCCGCGCAGGGGGGCAGCCATCCGAACGGCCGGCGCACCTGGGGCCATTCGATGCTGATCGACCCCTGGGGCGAAATTATCGACGTGCTGCCTGAAGGGCCGGGCGTGGTCAGCGGTACGATAGAGCCTGAACGTCTGGCGCAAGTGCGCGCGTCCCTGCCCGCGCTGCGCCACCGAGTCCTGTAAAGACAGAAATTCTATGAACCTGATCGATCCCGATATCCAATCCCTGGCTACCGCCAAGTCGCTGCTGCTCGACCCCTGGGGCCTGACCGAAGCGGACATGGCGCGCGCCCTGGGAGAAATCTTCACCCACAAGGTCGATTACGCCGACTTGTACTTTCAGTACACGCGCAGCGAAGGCTGGAGCCTCGAAGAGGGCATCGTCAAGACGGGCAGCTTTTCCATCGGGCAAGGCGTGGGGGTGCGGGCCATCAGCGGCGAGAAAACCGCGTTTGCCTATTCCGATTCGCTGTCGCCCGAGGCCCTGCTGTCGTCGGCGCGCACTGTTCGCGGCATCGCCCGCCGCGGCGCGGGCAAGGTCAAGGTGGCCGCCCAGGTGCCCCCCGATGCCGGGCGCAGCCTGTATGCAGGCCTGGACCCGCTGGCCACGCTCAGCGCGCCGGAAAAAGTAGCGCTGCTCGAGCGTATCGAGCGGATGGCGCGCGCCCGCGATCCGCATGTCATGCAAGTCATGGCGGGCCTGGGCGCGGAATATGACGTGGTACTGGTGGCCGGCAGCGACGGGCGCCTGGCAGCCGATGTGCGCCCGCTGGTGCGCTTGTCGCTCACTGTCATCGCCGAGCGCAATGGCCGGCGCGAAATGGGGCACGCCGGCGGCGGCGGCCGCACCGGCCTGGCATATTTCACCGACGACGTGCTGCAGGGCTATGTCGAGCGGGCGGTGCATGAGGCCATGGTGAACCTGGACGCGCGGCCCGCCCCGGCAGGTGAAATGACGGTGGTGCTGGGCTCGGGCTGGCCTGGCATCCTGTTGCACGAAGCCGTGGGCCATGGCCTGGAAGGCGACTTCAACCGCAAGGGCTCCAGCGTGTTTTCGGGGCGTATCGGCGAGCGCGTGGCGTCCAAGGGGGTCACCGTGATCGACGACGGCACGCTGCCCGACCGCCGCGGCTCTTTGAATATCGATGACGAAGGCAATGCCACACAGCGCAACGTGCTGATCGAAGACGGCATCCTGCGCGGCTATATGCAAGACACGCTGAATGCCCGCCTGATGAAGACGGCGGCCACTGGCAATGGGCGCCGCGAATCGTTCGCCCACCTGCCCATGCCGCGCATGACGAATACCTACATGCTGGCCGGCCAGACTCCGCCCGAGGAAATCATCGCTTCGGTCAAGCACGGCATCTACGCCGCCAACTTCGGCGGCGGGCAGGTCGATATCACCAACGGCAAGTTCGTGTTCTCGGCGTCCGAGGCCTACATGATCGAGAACGGCAAGGTCACGTACCCCGTCAAGGGCGCCACCCTGATCGGAAATGGCCCCGATGCCATGAACCGTGTCAGCCTCATCGGCAACGACCTGCAGCTGGATTCCGGGGTGGGTACTTGCGGCAAAGACGGGCAAAGCGTGCCCGTGGGGGTGGGCATGCCCACGGTACGCATGGACGGCCTGACGGTGGGCGGCACGGCCTGAAGGCCACAGGCGGTATTCAGCCGCCCGGGCGCAACAGGGGGTAGGGGTTGATAGCCCCGCCTGCCTGATAAATGCCGTAATGCAAGTGCGGTGGCGTGCCCCGCGCATTGCCGGTATTGCCCACATAGCCCAGCGGGGTTCCGGGCAACACATGGCTGCCGCGGCCGATGTCGGCGTAGCCGTCCAGGTGCGCGTAGTAGTGCATCTGCCGCCCGGGGCCCAACACCCAGACCACCTGGCCGCCCAGGTTGTTGGTGCCCACCCGGGTGACCACGCCTTCGGTGGCGGACACCACTGGCGTGCCGCGCGGCGCGAATATGTCCACGCCCTCATGGCGGCGCCCGGCCGCCCGGGCGGCTCCCCAGGTGTCCGCCAGTTGGCGGGCCGGCACACCCTGCACGGGTACGGGCAGGGTGGTGGGCACCGGCTGCAGCGACAGGCGCAGCATGTGCCAGGG
>NZ_JAJMLX010000265.1 GCF_020991325.1 Bordetella petrii
GCCCCGCCTGTCCGAACTCGCCTTGCACCTGGCGCCCGACCCGGCCATCGCCGAGCTGCTGGGCCGCGCCATTGCCCAGGAGCCGGCTGTCGCCATCCGCGACGGCGGCGTCATCGCGGCGGGTTTCGATGCCGACCTGGACGAACTGCGCGCCCTGGCGGCCGACGGCGGCGATTTCCTGCTGCAGCTCGAAGCCCGCGAACGCGAGCGCACCGGCATCCCCAACCTGCGGGTCGAGTTCAACCGCGTGCACGGCTTTTATATAGAAGTCACCAAGGGCCAGGCCGACAAAGTGCCCGAAGACTACCGCCGCCGCCAGACCCTGAAGAACGCCGAACGCTACATCACGCCCGAACTCAAGTCCTGGGAAGACAAAGTGCTGTCGGCCCAGGACCGCTCGCTGGCGCGTGAAAAGTGGCTGTTCGAGCAAGTGCTGGATGCCCTGGCCGAACACGTGCGCCCCCTGTCTGATTGCGCCGCCGCCCTGGCCGAGCTGGACACCCTGGCGGCCCTGGCCGAACATGCGCGCCGCCACGCCTGGGTGGCGCCCGAACTGACCGAGCAATCCGAGATCGACATCGACGCCGGCCGCCACCCGGTGGTCGAGCGCACCATCGAACGCTTCACGCCCAATGGCTGCCGCCTGGACGCCACCCGCTGCATGCTGCTGATCACCGGCCCCAACATGGGGGGCAAGTCCACTTACATGCGGCAAGTGGCCCTGATCGCCCTGCTGGCGCGGGTGGGCAGCTTCGTGCCGGCGCAGCGCGCCATGGTGGGCAAGATCGACCGCATCTTCACGCGCATCGGCGCGGCCGACGACCTGGCTGGCGGGCGTTCCACCTTCATGATGGAAATGACCGAGGCAGCCGCCATCCTGGCCGCCAGCACGCCGCACAGCCTGGTGCTAATGGACGAAATCGGCCGCGGCACCTCCACCTACGACGGCCTGGCCCTGGCCTGGGCCATTGCGCTGCGCCTGGTCACCCATAACCGCGCGCTGACCCTGTTCGCCACCCACTATTTTGAGTTGACGCGCCTGCCGGCCGAACAGCCCACGTCAGCCAACGTACACCTGGCGGCCGCGGAATCGGCCGGCGGCATCGTATTCCTGCACGAAGTGCGCGACGGCCCGGCCAGCCGCAGCTACGGTATCCAGGTGGCGCAGCGCGCCGGCGTGCCCGCGGCTGTCATCCGGCACGCATCGCGCGAACTCGAGCGCCTGGAAGCGCAGGGCGCGCCCACGCCGCAGCTGGGCCTGTTCGCCGCGGCCATCGAGGCCGATGCCCAGGCCGGCATGGCCAGCGACCAATCCGACGAATCCGCCGCGCTGGATGCATTGCGCGCCGAACTTGCCCACATCGACCCCGACAGCCTGACGCCGCGCGAGGCCCTGGACGCCCTGTACCGCCTGAAGGCCTGCATGCCATGAAAACCGACCAAGCCCTGGAATTGCTGGGCGGCCTGACGCCGGCCGGCTTCATGCGCCGCCATTGGCAGCGCAAGCCCCTGCTGATCCGGCAGGCCATTCCCGGCTTCAAGCCGCCGGTGGGCATTGCCGCCCTGAAAAAACTGGCCCGCCGCGACGACGTGGAGTCGCGCCTGATCTGGCGCGAAAACGGCGCCTGGCAAATGGAACAAGGCCCGTTTGCCCGCCTGCCCAAAGACAAGGAGCCCGACTGGACGCTGCTGGTGCAAAGCGTGGATCTGCACAGCGACGCGGCCTCGGCCTTGCTGCAGCTGTTCCGCTTCATCCCCGACGCGCGCCTGGACGACATCATGATCAGCGTGGCGTCCGACGGCGGCGGCGTCGGCCCGCACTTCGACAGCTACGACGTGTTCCTGCTGCAGGCGGCGGGACGCCGCCGCTGGCGCTATGGCCGCCAGAAAGACCTGTCGCTGAAACCCGGCCTGCCGCTGAAGATCCTGGACAACTTCACCCCGGAACACGACACCGTGCTTGAACCGGGCGACATGCTGTATTTGCCCCCGCAGGCGGCCCACGACGGCATTGCGCTGGGCGATGGCTGCATGACGATCTCGATCGGCTTCCGGGCTCCCACGCAGGCGGCGCTGGCGCGCGGCCTTCTGGAAGCCGCGGCCGACCAGGTCATGGCGCGGGTCGGCCTGCTGGGCGGGCCTTACGGCGAGCCTCCCCTGCCCGGCCCCAAACTCGACATGGTTTACCGCGACCCCGGCCAGGCCCCGGTAGACACCCCGGCCGCCCTGCCCGACGCGCTGGTGCAGGCCACGCTGGACACCCTGGCCAAAGTCCGTTTCGACGACGCCCTGGCGTCGCGTTTCCTGGGCTGCTGGCTGACCGAACCCAGTAATCTGGCCGTCTTCGAACCCGCGGGCGAAGCACCGGATTTGCTTGCCCATTGGCCGCAAGACGGTGTCCTGGAACTGGATCGCCGCACCCGTATGCTGTATCGGGGCCGCCAGTTGTTCATCAACGGGGAAACCGCAGCGGTGGCCGCTGGCCCGGCATTACGCGCGCTGGCGGACGCGCGCCGGCTGCCTTGCGCCGACCCACGCTGCCAGCGCTTAAGCCAGGCCGAGCGCGCTTGCCTGGCAGACTGGCTGGATGCGGGCTGGGTGCAATACCGGCCCGACTGTGACGCATAAACCACAATCCGCGCCGCTCCCGGCGGCGCGAGGGGCTCGTTTGTACGATCCAGACACCTAAACGTGTCTATCTAGGACAGAACGCTAGGGTGTCCGCATCGTTTGAAACATCAAGAAATGGCACACACGATCAAGTAAAGATTGTTACGTCTCGGATGCCACCGCTTTAATTTCCACACGCAAGGACCTGCCTGATTCCTGTAGCCTGACTACTGGTTTCCCCTAATGGGATTCTGGTTTTCCCCTAACGGGCCGCATGATCGTCACCTAGAGGAGTCTCAACATGATCAGCAAAACCTTGATTCTTGCTTCGGTAGTTGCCGTCGCGCTGACCGCTTGCGACAAGAAGGAAGACACCGCGAGCCCCGCCGGCTCCGAGCCGTCGACCACGATGCCGGCGCCTTCCACGCCTGCGCCCAGCACTCCCGCTCCCACCACCCCGGCGCCTGGCGGCGGCACGGAAGGCACGGGCGGCTCGGGTGGCGCGACCACGCCGTCGTCCTGATAAGCCGCAAGCCTTTGTTCCCCGCCGGCAGGCGGGAACAAAGAAAAAAGGCAGCGACAGCATTGCTGTCGCGGCCTTTTTCATGGGCGCATGCCCAGGGGATGATCAAGTCATCTTGTCTTTCAGGACGCTGAGCAGGCGCTGCGCCGTGGCGCTGTTGTCGCGCTGGCCAGTGCTGTCGAGCACGGTGACCTCGGTGGCGGCCCCGCCCTGGGTCAGGTGGATGCGATACTGCGCGGCCTGCGCTTGCTTGTCGCCGGAAAACAGGCGGCTGAAGAAGCCCGGCTGGTCTTGCTGGGCGCCGGTATCGGTATCGACGTAACGCACGAAATATTCGCCGGCGGAACGATCGCGGTCGTCGACGGCGAAACCGCCGGAATCCAGCGCAACGCCCACACGGCGCCAGGCGCGGTCGAAGGATTCGTTCACCACCAGCATCGCGCCGTTGGCTTGCACGTCTTGCTGGACGGCGGGAGCCTGGGGCGAGGCTTCGGCCTGGGCCACCAGCTTGCGGGCGTTATCGACGTCGGTGCCCAGATACACCATCAGGCGCGCCAACATGGCGGCGTTCAGGCCGGGATCTTCCTTGCCGTGTTCCCATTGCACCTGGCCGTCGTCCACGCCGACACGCTTCTCGAGCATTTGCTGGTGCGAAATGTAGATTTCGGTGTGGTTGCTGACGCGTTCGACGCGGGTGCGGAATTTTTCGCGTTCGCCGCTATCCCAGGCCGTGTCCAGAATTGAGCCCAGCGCCTGGCGCAGCCAGCTTTCGGGGATCTTGGCGCGGTTTTCCGCCCAGTTGGTTTCCACCAGGCCCGCCTTGGGATTGTTGGTGGACACCGAGAAACCGGTGTCCGTCCAGAAGTCGACCACTTTAGGGAAGACTTCTTCGGGCGGACGCTCTACCACCAGCCAGCGCAGGTCGCCGTCGCGTTCGACACGCATGTCGGTGCGCTGGGGCAGCACATTGCTGTTCTGCGAGGCGCTGGCCACTTGCTGCTGGCCTTGCTGCTGGTATTGCGAATATGTGGTGCTACCCGAAGCGGGCGCGCGGTAGCGCGGATCGCTGGAAGCCTGGGTCAGGTCGGGCGGAATGCTGAGGGGTTCCCCCCGCTTCGTGCTTTTGTAGTCGACCGACTCTTCGTTGCCCAGCAATTCGTTGACATCGCTGCAACCGGCCAGCAACGTCAGGGCCATCAATGCCGACGCAGCGGCATGACGTTGGTTCATACGCTTCCTCACTTTTAGAGCAGACCCGTTTCCTGGAGCGCGCCGCGCACCGTGTCGTGGTGCTGCGAACCCAGTTCGACCAGCGGCAAGCGATAGCCCAGCGCTGAGCGCCCCATCTGGGCCAACGCCCATTTGACGGGAACAGGATTGGCCTCGATAAACAAAGCCTTGTTTAGACGCGCCAGGCGCGCATTAAGTTCGCGCGCCTTGGGCACGTCGCCCGCCAACGCGGCGGCACAGAGCTCATGCATGAGACGTGGCGCCACATTGGCCGTAACAGAGATGTTGCCGCGCGCGCCCAGCAGGATAAGCGCCGTGGCGGTGGGGTCGTCGCCGCTGAACACCTGGAAGCCGGCCGGCGCCTCGCGCATCAGCAGCGCGCCGCGGGCGATGTCGCCGGTGGCGTCTTTGATGCCGATGATGCCGGGCACCTGCGCCAGGCGCAGCACGGTGTCGTTGGACATGTCGGCCACGGTGCGGCCGGGCACGTTGTACAGCACCGTGGGCAGGTCTACCGCTTCGACGATGGCGCGGAAATGCCGATACAGGCCTTCCTGGGACGGTTTGTTGTAGTACGGAACCACCGACAGCCCGGCCTGGGCGCCCACCGCCTTGGCGTGGCGCGACAGGTGGATGGCTTCGTCGGTGGAATTGGCGCCCACCCCGGCGATGACAGGAATGCGGCCCGCGGCATGCTCGACCGCCACACGGATGAGCTCGGCGTGCTCGTCCATGGACACGGTGGGCGATTCGCCCGTGGTGCCCACGACGACCAGCGCGTCGGTGCCTTCGGCAATGTGCCAATCGATCAGTGAGCGGTAGGCAGCGTAGTCCAGGCTGCCATCGGGTTGCATGGGGGTGACCAGCGCCACCATGCTGCCCTGGAATGTAATGTTTGCGGCGGGGGATGCCATGAAAAAAGGGCTCCGGGCCCGAAGCGGCTGGCCTCGGGCGATGAACTGGGTCAGTCGAACCGCCGAGTTTAACGGATATTGGGCCTTACAAGAACCAGGTGACGATGGCCGTCCCCAATTGCAGGAAAGGCTGCATCAGCGTCCATAGCACGCCGGTAACCAACAGCAACACCACGATCACCAGCCCGTAGGGCTCGATGCGGGAAAACTGCCAGGCCAGCCGGTTCGGCAACAGGCTGAAGACGATGCGGCCGCCGTCCAGGGGCGGCAGGGGCAGCAGGTTCAGGGCCATGAGCACCAGGTTGACGTTCACCCCGGCCAGTGCCATTTGATACCAGTAGCCTTCCTGGACGCCCCCGGCCATGAACAGGCGCATCGACAACACCCACAGAATGGCCATGAACAGGTTGGACGCCGGCCCGGCCAGCGCCACCCACAGCATGTCTTTCTTGGGACGACGCAGGCGCCCGAAGTCGACAGGCACCGGCTTGGCCCAGCCGAACAACATGGCCGGCCCGCCCATCAGCTTGGACATCAACAGAATGCCGGCCGGCACCAGCAGCGTGCCGACGGGGTCGATGTGCCGCATGGGGTTCAGGGTGATGCGCCCGGCCTGCTCGGCCGTGGGATCGCCCAGCATGCGCGCCACGTAGCCATGGGCGGCCTCGTGCAGCGTGATGGCGAAAATGACGGGGATCGCGTAGATCGCGATAGTCTGGATGAGATCGGACATGGCCTGCGGATTGTACCTGGGCAAGTCGGGCCGGGGCGCCGGCGGCGGGACTGCGCTTAGTCCAGGCCCAGCGCGGCCGGATCGCCACGGCCGCGGCGCA
>NZ_JAJMLX010000266.1 GCF_020991325.1 Bordetella petrii
GGCCGGCAAGGCCAGGCCGTCGGGGCGTGGCCGCGGCCGCCGCTGGCAGGCGGCCACGGTGCCCGAATTCGCGACAAGCTTGTTACTTCCCGGCTCGTTTTTCCACGAATAGCATGCAGACCTGTAGTGCTCCTTTTTTCGTGATCAACCAACAGGATGCCGACATGAACAAACCCGCTGAAATCACCCAGGAATATGGCCCCTTTCCGGGCATAGACGCCGTGCATGGCGTCACCTACGACGGCCGCCACGTGTGGCTCGCATCCGGCGACAAGCTGAATGCCCTGGACCCGCATACCGGCCAGGTGACGCGCCATATCGATGCCGCGGCCAGCGCCGGCACGGCCTTCGACGGCAAGTGCTTTTATCAGGTCGCCGGCGAGCATATCCAGAAAATCGACCCGCATACGGGCGAGGTGCTGGCGTCGATCCGCACCCCCGACGGCGACGGCCATTCGGGCCTGGCCTGGGCCGAAGGCATGCTGTGGGTGGCCCACTACAAAAGCCGCAAGATCTATCAGGTAGACCCGGATACGGGCAAGGTGCTGAACACGCTGCAGTCCGACCGTTACGTGACCGGGGTGACCTGGGTTGATGGCGAGTTGTGGCATGGCACCTGGGAAGACGACGCCAGCCAGTTGCGGCAGATCGACCCCCATACCGGGCAGGTGCTGGACAGCCTGGACATGCCGCCCGGCGCGTTCGTGTCCGGGCTGGAATCGGATGGCGAGAGTCAGTTTTTTTGCGGTGGGGGCGCCACCGGCAAGCTGCGGTCGGTGCGCCGGCCCAAGCGCGTGCCGCAACAGGCATCGCCCGCGCCGTGAACGCAGTAACCTAGCGGTTTGCACACGCAGGAACAGGAGTTGTCGTGAATCGCTGCTTTCGCAGGTGGGGAACCGCGGTTGCGGTTTGCCTGGCCATGGGCAATGCCGTGGCCGAAGAAGCCGGCGGCAGGCAGGCCGAGGTGCGCCGCATCGTGGATGCGGTGGTGCAACCCTTGATGAAGCAGTACGACATCCCCGGCATGGCGGTGGGAGTGGTTGCGCAGGATGACGCGGTGGTACTGAACTACGGCGTGCAGTCGCGGCAAACCAGCCAGCCCGTTGCGGCGGGCACGCTGTTCGAGGTGGGGTCGCTGACCAAGACCTTCACCGCCACGCTGGCCGCCTGGGCGCAAGTCCAGGGCAAGTTGGCGCTGACAGACCCCATAGACCGCTACCTGGCTGAATTGCAAGGCACCGCGTTCGGCCAGGTGGCGCTGTTCCACCTGGCCACGCACACGGCTGGCGGGCTGCCGCTGCAAGTGCCGGACGACATCCATGACCAGGCCGGGCTGCTGGATTACTTCAAGGCCTGGCAGCCCAAGTATCCGGTGGGAACCTACCGAACCTACGGCAACCCTGGCATCGGTACCCTGGGCGCGATCGCCGCGCGCAGCCTGGGCGGGAATTTCGCTACCCTGATGCAGCAGCAATTGCTACCCGCGCTGGGCATGGCGAGCACCTATATCGACGTGCCCGAAGATCGCCTGGCTTCGTATGCGCAGGGCTATACCAAGGATGGCAAGCCCACCCGCCTGTCGCCCGGCCTGCTTTGGCAGGAAGCCTACGGCGTGAAGACGAATGCGGCCGACATGGTGCGCTACCTGCGCGCGAACATGGGCATGGCCGACGTGGACGCCGGCCTGCGGCGCGCCCTGGCGGACACGCGTGCGGGCTATTTCCGGGTGGGGCCCATGACGCAAGGCCTGATCTGGGAATGGTATGCGTATCCCGTCAGCCTGCAGGCCTTGAAACAGGGCAATTCGGCATCCGTCATCCTGGAGCCCACGCCGGTAACGGCCCTGGTTCCGCCCACGCCCGCGCGCCAGGATGCCTGGGTCAACAAAACCGGGTCCACCAACGGGTTTGGCGCTTATGTGGCCTTCGTCCCGCAACGCCGCATCGGTATCGTGCTGCTGGCCAACCGCAACTATCCCATCGAGGCCCGGGTGGCGGCCGCGCATGACATCGCGCGGCAACTGGACGCGGGCCTGGCCCGGCCCGGCCATTAACGGGCCGTCCGCCCGCTTTTCCTGGGGCGGGCCACGGGCTTGCCGGCCAGCGCGCCGCTGTGGTTCAGTTGGTCCATCCAGGACAGGGCGTCCAGGTAGGCCAGGAACTGATGCAGGTAGCCGGCCGATTGCTCGCGCATCAGTTGCAGGCCGCGGTGCACCAGGTGGTTGGAATTCAGGGGCCCGGCGTTCTCGTGCACCTGTTCTTCCGATTGCCGCAACTGCCTGTCGGTGCTGACCCGGGCCCAGGTGGCCCGGAAATAATCCAGCGATTCCAGTTCGGGGTACAGCGCGCGGCGGCCGGCGGGGTTGTCCGGCGCGGATTCCGCCTGCAGCCCGGCCTGGGCCTCGATGTGCGCAAGCAATCCGGCCAGCGTGCTGTCAACGGCCCGCGCGGCCGGTTTTTCTTCGCCCTGGCCTGCGCGGGCTGTCGCCGCCACGCGGGCGCCATATTGCGCCATTTGTTCGGCAAGCTTGCCGTCCAGTATCCGCCGCGCCTCGCCGCGCAGGCCGGCGGCCCGGCGGGCCATGCCCTGCAGGGTGTGGAAACGCAGCGGATCCAGGCGGTCGGCGCCTTGCTCGCGCCATGCGTCCAGGGTTTGCTGCGCCGGGCACGGCGGGCGGCTAGTCACGCGCCTGCTCCATGGTGGGGCGGGCAACCGGGGCGATTTCCACGCGCCGGTTGCTGGCGCGCCCATCGGCGTCGGCGTTCGAGGCTACGGGGCGCTGCTCGCCGAACGCCGCCGCGAACACGGAAGAGGGCGGTATGCCTTGCTCGATCAGTGCGCGCGTGACCGTCAGGGCGCGCTGCGCCGACAGTTCCCAGTTGTCGGCGAAGCGGCGATTATCGCCATGCACGGCCTGGTCGTCCGTGAAACCGCTGACCATCAGCACTTCGTCCTGTGCCTGCAGGTACGCGGTCAGCGGCGCGATCAGGCTCTTGAGCACTTCCAGGCCCTCGGGCTGCAACTGGTCGGAATTCAGCGCGAACAGCACATTGCCGCTGATGCCGATACGGCCATCCACCAAGGTGACGCGCCCCGCCGCCAGGGGGCCTGCCAGCGCCTGTTCCAGGGCCACACGGCGCTGGGTTTCTTCCTGCCGCTGCTTCACCTCGTCTTCCAGCCGGCTGGACAGTTCCAGTTGTACACCGATGACACTGACCAGGATCAGGACGAAAGCGCCCAGCAGCACGGACATCATGTCGCCGAACACCGCCCAGGCAGGGGCGGTGGGTTCTACGCCGGCGTCGAATTCGTCTTTCATGCCGCGTCGCTGCTGGCCGCCGCCCGCTGGCTGGCAAGCTGCTGCAAGTCTTCGATGATCTGCCTTTGCGACATCACGCTCAGGTCGACGACCTCGCGCGCCTGGGCCACGTAATAGGCCAGTTGCTCATCGCTGCGCGCCAGCGACTTGTCCAGCGATGCTTCGATGCGTTGCAGTTGTTCGACCAGCTTGTCGTTGGTCTGGCCGAATGACTGCACCGATGCGCCGAAGGCTTCGCCCAGGCTGGCCACTTCGATGGCGCTGCTGGCGACTTGCGCGGCCACGCCGTCCAGCTTGCCGGTTTCGGTTTCGACCTTGTCGGTGAACCGGGTGCCCACGCGTTCCAGCAGGCCGGCGGATGTGGCGATCAGTTCGTCCACCGCGGCGCGCTGCTGGGTCGACGCATGGTTCACGGCGTCGAGCAGGGTGCTCAGGGTTTCCATCAGGCGGCCACGCTCGTCCAGCATGGTGTTGTCGCGCGCCATGCTGTCGGCCAGTTTCTGGCGCAGTTCGGCAATGACCTCGGCCGCGGCCTTGGGGGCCTCGGCGGCGGTTTGCACCAGTTGGGCCACTTCGGCAATGGTGTCGCGCGCGTGCGCCTGGGTTTGCGCCGACATGTCCTGGGCAATTTGCGCCAGGGTGTCGCAGATTTGCTGCTGGCGTTCCACGGCGTGCGCGCTGGCTTGTTCCCATTGCTGGCGCAGCGCGCCGGCAATGTCGTCCATCGAAGCGTTCCAGGTGGCCACGATGTCCGCCGTGGCTTTGGGGGCCTCGGCCGCGGCATGCGCCAGTTGCGTCATTTCGGCAAGAGTGTCGCGGGTGTGCGCCTGGTTCTGCGCGGCAATGTCGCGGGCGGTTTGCGCCCAGGCATCGCAGATCTGCTTCTGCTGTTCGGCCGACTGCGCGCCGGCCTGTTGCCACTGTTGCAGCAAGGTGTCGGCCATGCCGTCCAGCGAGGCATTCCACGCGGCCAGGCGCTGTTCGTCGCGCGCGGCCAGGTCGGCTTGCAGGCCGGCCTGCGACTGTTTCACGGCATCGAGCAGCGACGTGGCGTGTTGTTCCAGGTTGGCGGTGGCAGCCGCCAGGACAGCCTGGTGGCTGCCCGCCATGGCCGTGTTGGCCTGTTCCTGTTGATCCAGGGCGCGGGCCCAGGCTTCCGCCATATGGCCGGCCGTGCTGTCCAGGCGGGTGGCCACGCCGTCCAGCAGATTGGCCGAACGCTGGTCGAAGGTGGTGGTGAATTGCTGCAGCGAGGCGCCCAGGCCGTGGGCAAGGGCCTCGTTGGCCTGCCGGTGTTGCGCCAGCGCCTGGGTCCAGGTGTCGGCAACCGATGCGGTGGTGGTGTTGAAGCGGCCCGATAAGCCATCCAGCTGTTCGCGCACGGCCTGCGTGACGGTGTTCTGCCAGGCGGTGGTTTCGCGCGCCAGGCCCGCCAGGGTGGCTTCAACGGCCGGCTGGATGGCCGCGCCGGCGGCCGCGGCGCTGTCGGCCACGCTTTGCTTCACGGCCTGTTCCACCGAGGCCGCCAGCCGCGAATAGGCGGCTTCGGTCTTGTTGTGGAAGGTATCCTGGCCCGCCGCGAGGCGATCGTTCAGTGCCTGGTTCTGTTGTTCCAGCGCGGCCACCATGGCTTGCAGGCGGTCGACCAGGGCAGGCATGGCATCGGCCTGCCGTTGCAGCAGCTTGTAGGTTTCCTCGCGCTGGTGGCCTTGCGAATAGCCGCGCAGCGTAGTGGCTATCCTGGCGTCGAGTACCTGGGCTGCCTGGATGCGTTCGCGCCGGCACAGCGCCGCCAGCAGGCCCAGCGCGGCGGAACTGGCCACGCCCGCGACCGAGGTGCCGAAGGCGAAGCCCAGCCCTTTTACCGGCGTGGCCAGCGAGGCGCGGATGGCCTGCAGGTCGATGGCGCTTTCCAGTGCCGCGCCCGTGCCGCGCAGCGTGGCGACCATGCCCAGGAAAGTGCCCAGCATGCCCAGCAATACCAGCAGGCCCACCAGGTAGGGAGCCAGGGACGGCCCGGGCAGGGCGACCCGTTCACCCTCGATGCGCAGGCGCGCCGCATTGCGCAGGCCGGGGTGCAGTTGGTCCAGCCAGCCGCCCAGTTGGGCGGGCGCATCGGACAATCCGTCCAGGGCGCGCGATAGTGTCGTGGTTGCTTGCTGATAGCGCCAGAGTTCGATGGCACCCGCCAGGTAGACAGCGGCGATCAGCAGCGTGACGGCCAGGGCCAGCGGGTTCGATCCCACGTAGCCGGCGCCGATCCAACCCACGGCCGCCAGGCCGGCCAGGAAAACAACAAGAGGAACAAAGTATCGGGTCATGGGTGTCCGGGTCAGTTGCCACGCACGGCGGCCAGCAGGCCTTCGATCGGTTGTAAACGTATGTCGAGCTCGGCCAGCAGCACGCTGCGCATGTCCTGGCGAAAGCGTGCCAGCCAGGGCGGCAGCCGTGCCGGCGGCGGCGCATCGCCATTCTGTTCTTGCTCGGCCAGGGCCGCGCGGCGCAGGCGCTGGAAGTGGCCTTCCAGCAGCCCGGGTATGGTGGACAGCATGCGCCGCTCTTGCAGGATGAGCGACCGTTCCATGATGGCGTCCACCATGGCCAGGCGGGCCTTCTCCGGCGCCTGAGTGGCAAGCGTCGCGCGCAGGCGGCCGCGCAGCTTGGCGATCTGGTTTTCCATCGACTGTTGCAGGGCCAGGTAGCGCTGGCGATAAGTGCTGTAGTCGGGCTCGTCGTCCTGCGCAATGCGCGCGGCCGCCAGGGGCCCGCGCGGCGGCG
>NZ_JAJMLX010000267.1 GCF_020991325.1 Bordetella petrii
AGCCAGGCCTGGGCCAATTTGTCGGCGCACGGGATCGGTCGGCGTGCCGCCGGGGCATACTGCGGTGGAAGTGGCCTGTGGCGGCCGTGCGTCGGCATCCTGCATGTCTGTCTCCGGTTGATTCTCGAAAAACCCGCAGGGGCTTTCTGCCCTTGGGGGCGGCCCGGCGCAAAGGAATTGCGCGGCTGCCAGAGCCGCGCAAGTGCCAGGATTCAAGCCGTTGCAGGCTCTTTGTCCCACTCGAGCAAGGCACGCGCCACTGGCGCCACCTGTTGCCGCTCGGCCTCGGACAGGCCCGTCAGCAGAGGCAGCATGGGCCCCATGTCGGCCACGCCGGCCAGTGTCACCGCATCGTGCAGCACGCGTATGGGGCTGATTCCGTCACGGCAGTCTTCCAGACCGAGGTAGCGCTGGCGCACCTGCTCGGCGTCGTCGAAACGCCCTTCGTGCAGCAGTTGCAGCAGGCGCATCGAACCGCGCGGCGCCACGCAAACCGATCCGGACGTGAAGCTTTTCAGGCCGAACTGGCGGAAATGGGTGATGGCGGGGCGCTCGCCGATGCCGCTGACCAGCCACCGCGAATCCACGGCCTGCAGCAGCGCGGACAGATAGGGGTCGTTGGCCGGTTCGTCGCACACCACGGCATACTTCAGCGCCACGATGCGGCCTTCATCGATCAGGCCGGCCACAGTATCGGGCTGAAGGTAGCCGGACGATTTCAGATACACCACCACGGGCTTGCCCAGCGCGTCGCTGAAACGCCGCACGCCGTCGGCCAGCCCTGCATCGGTGTAGGGGAACGACATGGGCAGCAGCATGGCGGTGGGAAAGGCGCGCGTGCGCAGGATGGCGGCCTGGTCGATCAGCTTGCCGTAGTCCGGGCCCGCGGAAGGCAGCACCCAGGTGTCGTCGCCGGCCGTCTCGGCCAGGAAATCCACCAACTGCGCGTATTCGCTCACGGCGACGTTGTAGAAATTGGCATTGCCGCCGTACATCACGTTGCGCACGCCGCCCTGTTCCAGGTGGCGCAGCAATGCCTTGTTGGCATCCTCGTTCAGCGACAGATCGGCCCGGCGCGCCAACGGCGGAACGGCAATGACGGAACGCTGCAGGTCGGCGGCGGTGACCGGGGTGGTTTTCATGACGATGACTCCTGGAATCCTGGTTGGCAGAAAGCGATGGTTGAAAAAAGTATACTTGGTTGACAAGTAAAACCTCAATACCTATATTTGTCTTACAAGAATTCGGCAACGCCGGACTTACCCACGGCGGCCCGCAGTCCGGGCCGGCGCGGAACGAAGACGAACCGCCACGATGCGCCGCCGGGCGCACACCGAGGAGACACTGCATGCTTGTCAAGAAACCTGTCCGCGCCCTGTTGGCCGGGCTGTCCATGGCCGCGACACTCGCGGCGGCGGCCGCAGCCCAGGCGGCCGACGCCTATCCGTCGCGCCAAGTCACCATCCTGGTTCCCTTCCCCGCGGGCGGCACCACCGATATCGCGGCCCGCGTGGTGGCCACGGAACTGGGCAAGGCCTGGAACCAGCCGGTGGTCATCGAGAACCGGGCTGGCGCGGGCGGCAATGTGGGCACCGCCGAGGCCGCGCGCGCCCAGCCCGATGGCTATACCCTGCTGATGGGCACCGTCAGCACCCATGCCATCAACCAGTCGGTATATGCCAAGCTGCCCTACGATCCCGTGGGCGACTTCACGCCGGTGACGCTGGTCATTCCGGTGCCCAATATCCTTGAACTGAACCCGGCATTCGCCGACAAGCACAATATCAAGTCCGTGGCCGACCTGATTGCCTACCTGAAGGCCAATCCTGGCAAGGTAAATATGGCTTCCACCGGTAATGGCACGTCCACCCACCTGTCGGGCGAACTGTTCCAGGCCATGACCGGCACCAAGATGACGCACGTGCCCTACAAGGGCAGCAGCCCGGCGCTTACCGACGTCATGAGCGGCTCGGCCGACCTGATATTCGACAATCTGCCCTCGTCGATGGGCTTTCTGAAAGCAGGCAAGCTGCGTCCGCTGGCCGTGACCAGCGCCGAGCGTTCGCCCGCCTTGCCGGATGTGCCCACGCTGGCCCAAGCCGGGGTGGACGGCTACGACGCCTCCAGCTGGTTCGGGCTGCTGGCTCCGGCCGGCACGCCACCCGCCATTGTGGAACAGGTGCAACGCGACGTCGCGAAAGTGCTGCAGATTCCAGCGGTTCGCGAACGCTTCGCCACGCTGGGCGCCGTGCCGTCGGGCAATACCCCCGCGCAGTTCAAGCAGTTCATGGCCGCTGAAGCCCGGAAATGGGCCGAAGTGGTCGAACAATCGGGCGCCCGCGTAGACTAGCGCGGCGGTTTCGCCACTTTCCAAGCCGCCGGGGCGCGTGGCCGGCGGCCTTTCCAACAACACGCGCACCAGGAGACATTGTGAACAAACTGATCAGCGCTATCGCGACCGCCGGCCTGGCTTTGCTGGGCGGCGCCACGGCCCAGGCGGCATCCTTCCCCGAGAAGCCGGTCACCATCATCGTGCCTTTCGTGCCGGGCGGCTCGTCGGACATCACGGCGCGTTCCGTCATGCCGGGCATGCAGAAACTGCTGGGCCAGAGCTTCGTGGCGGAAAACAAGCCCGGCGCCAACAGCGCCATCGGCGCCCAGGCGCTGGCCCGTTCGCCCGCCGACGGCTACACCATGATGGTGGGCTCGATCGGCACCTTTGCCATCAACGAAGCCTTGTACAAAGAACTGGCCTACAACCCCAGCAAAGACTTCAAGTACCTGACCCAGGCGGTGCGCAACCCCAACATCCTGGTCGCGCCGCCCTCGTTCCCGCCCAACACCGTGGCCGAATTGGTGGAATACGCCAAGAAACATCCGGGTGAGGTCTCGTATGCCTCGTCCGGCACGGGTTCGTCGGACCACCTGTCGGCCATCCTGTTTCGCCAGCGCACCGGCACCACCGGCGTGGATGTTCCATACCGCGGCGGCGCCGCCGCCATCGCCGACCTGCTCGGCGCGCAGGTCAACGTGTCGTTCCAGAACCTGGGTGCTGTGCAGAAGCATGTGCTGGCCGGCAAGCTGAAGGCCCTGGCCATCACCGGCGACGCGCGCGCCGCCGAACTGCCCAACGTGCCCACCCTGGCCGAAGCCGGCATCAAGGACATGGTGGTGTATTCCTGGCAGGGCTTCGCCGTGCCCAAGGACACGCCGGCCCCGGTGGTGAAAACCCTGTCGGACGCGCTGCGCAAGACCCTGCGCGAACCAGACGTCACCAAGACACTGCAGGGCCTGGGCTTCGAGGTGGTTGCCAATTCGCCCGAGGACTTCGCCAAGTTCCAGCAGGCCGAAGTCCAGCGCTGGAAGCAGGTCATCAAGGAAGGCGGCATCCAGTTGCAGTAGCCCGCAGGGCCGCCCGGCGCGCCGCGGCCTGTCCCGCGCGCGCGCCGAATCAAGTAGCATTTGTTCTTCTGTCCACCCACCCCTACACGCACATGACCACCAAGCAACGCATTCTCCAGGTCGGCTCTTTGTCCGGCTCTCCTTCGGCCAACCAGCGCCTGGCCGATGGCTATGACGTTTTCGAGCTCTGGAAGCACGGCGACCGCAAGGCCGCGCTGGCCGAGCATGGCAAAGGCATCACGGCCCTGGTGACATCGGCATCCATTGGCGCCAACGCCGAGCTCATCAACGCGCTGCCCGACCTGAAAGCCATCTGCAGCTGGGGCGTGGGCTACGAAACCATCGACGTGCAAGCCGCCCGCGAACGCGGCGTGGTGGTCAGCAACACGCCCGACGTGCTGACCGACTGCGTGGCCGACCTGGCCTGGGGCCTGATGATCGCCGGCGCCCGCCGCATGACGCTGGGCGACCGCTACGTGCGCGCCGGCCGCTGGGGCCAGGTGCACGGCAGTATTCCGCTGGGCACCCGCGTCAGCGGCAAAAAGCTGGGCATCATCGGGCTGGGCCGCATCGGCCAGGCCATTGCCCGCCGCGGCGACGGCTTCGACATGGAAGTGCGCTACCACAACCGCCGCGCCCGCACCGACGTGCCCTACCAGTACGAAGCCTCGCTGGTCGAGCTGGCCCGCTGGACCGACTTCCTGGTGGTGGCCACGGTGGGCGGGCCGGAAACCCGGCACCTGGTCAACCGCGAGGTCATCGAGGCGCTGGGCCCCAAGGGCATCATCGTCAACATCGCGCGCGGCCCTGTCATCGACGAACAGGCCCTGGCCGGCGCGCTTGAAAGCGGCAAGCTGGGCGGCGCCGCGCTGGACGTGTTCGAACACGAACCCAACGTACCCGACGCCCTGAAAGCCAGTGACAACACCGTGCTGCTGCCCCACATCGGCAGCGCCAGCTACGAAACGCGCATGGCCATGGAAGACATGATGCTGGACAATCTGCAATCGTGGTTCCACAGCGGCAAACTGGTCACGCCGGTGGACTGAACCGGCCCCATCCCGCCGTGCCCGCAAGAAAGCCCCGAATTTGAATTAACCCCCGAAAGTTGGACGAGATCCAGCCTTCGGGGGTTTTTGCATTGCGGCGTTTTCGCAGGCGCGAACTGCGGCGGGCTCAGATTTCCCGTTCTTCGGTCTTCAGGTGATTGTCGCGGGCGAAATCGACCACGAACTTGTAAGCCAGGGGCTCCAGGTCGCGCAGCCGCAGGTCGACCACAATGCCGCGCACCCCATCGATCATGACGGGCAGCACATAGGGGGAATACGTCAGGTGGCCGCCCACCGAGCCGGGCGGGCGGAACTGGGCCATGACACCGGCCAGGCGTTCGGCCCAGTCGCTGGGACGGAACCGGGCGCCGCTTTCGGTGACACCGTGAATGACGAATTGTTTGACGCGAGTTGCCATGAGCTATTTTCACCACGGGCGGTTTGCACAGAGTTCAGATCGGCCATGCGCAAAGATGCGGCCCGCGCCGCGAATTGTATATGATTGGTCTTTTGGCTTCGCGGTTCCCGTCATGACACCACCTACGCACCAGACTGGCCCCTTGCGGCACTTCCTGCAGTTCCGGGACTTCTCCCCGGCCGAGATCGCCTATGTGCTCGATCGCGCGCGCCTCATCAAAGACAAGTTCAAGCGCTACGAGCCCCATATGCCGCTGCACGACCGCACCCTGGCCATGGTGTTCGAAAAGGCCAGCACGCGCACCCGCGTCTCGTTCGAGGCCGGCATGTACCAAATGGGCGGCTCCGTCATCAACCTGACCTCCAACGATTCGCAACTGGGGCGTTCCGAACCCATCGAAGACACGGCGCGCGTCATCTCGCGCATGGTCGATATCGTCATGATCCGCACGTTCGAGCAAACCCGCATCGAACGCTTCGCCTCGCATTCTCGCGTTCCGGTCATCAATGGCCTGACCAACGAATTCCATCCCTGCCAGATCCTGGCCGACATTTTCACTTACATCGAGCACCGCGGCCCCATCGCCGGTAAAACGGTGGCCTGGATCGGCGACGCCAACAATATGTCGTACACCTGGCTGCACGCCGCGGAAATGCTGGGCTTCACCCTGCATGTTTCCACCCCGCCCGGCTACGAACTCGACCCGGCCCGCGTCGGCACCCCGCCGGCTGGCGTGCTGCGCCAGTTCACCGACCCCATCGAGGCCTGCCGCGGCGCCCACCTGGTGACCACCGACGTCTGGACCAGCATGGGCTACGAGGCCGAAAACGACGCCCGCCGCGCCGCCTTCGCCGACTGGTGCGTGGACGCCGACATGATGGCCGCCGCCGACACCCAGGCTGTCTTCATGCACTGCCTGCCCGCCCACCGCGGCGAAGAGGTCACCGGCGAAGTCATCGACGGCCCCCAAAGCGTGGTCTGGGACGAAGCCGAAAACCGCCTGCACGTGCAGAAAGCCCTGATGGAATTCCTGCTGCTGGGCCGCATCGACTGAGTTTCGGCCCCTCCTCGAAGCGTTACGCGCTTCCAACTGGCGACGGGCACGGAACGGTCCTCAAGGGATTGAGCCGACGCAGTCCCGCGGCGCCCGGGCGGGTGGCGCCGGCGAATTGGGCGGCGGGGCAGCACGCGCAGCGTGCCGAGGGCG
>NZ_JAJMLX010000268.1 GCF_020991325.1 Bordetella petrii
CGCCCTGCCCCGCGAGCCAGCAGCCAGCCCGCGGCCGGCAATAGCTGCTGGGCATGCACCCCCAGGAAATGCGGCGCGCGCAAATCGCCCACCGAGGTCGACCAGCCCACGATGGGCAGGCCGGATCCGCCCGCGCCGCCCACCCAGGGCCCGCCATTCATGCTGATGGCCACCCCCATGCCCGCGCCCGCCAGGAAAGTCAGCAGCAGGCCCGCGATGGCGCCCAGACGATAAGCCGGCGCCATCCCGTCGCCATGACGCCACAACTGGTGCGCCACCGGCAGCGACATCGACGTGAACACCAACGCGGCCAGGCCCATCAAGCTGTACATGGCGGCATGGAACGGCGTGCTCAGATTGAAATGCGAAGGCTGTCCCAGCGCGCCTTGCCAGGTGATGTACACGGCCTCGAACATGCCCGTCAGCAGCACTACCCCGACCACCGCGCGCACCAGCCGCGTATGGCGCCGCACCGCCGGCAGTTCGCCGATCAGCCACGCCAGGGTCAGCGCGTACAGGCCGATGGCGGCCAGGAATTTCATCGGTTTGGCCCACACATCCACGCCCGCCAGCGTGCGCGGATCCAGCCAGGCGGCCATGGCTGCCGGTAGCAACAGCGCCAGCAACAGCATCCCGAAGCCGGCCAGTTGCGGCTGGCGGCGCAGCAGTTCGCCTGCCGCGCGCTTCACCCAAGGCCAGGCGCGCAACGCGAAGAACGCCAGCAGCCCCACCGGCCCGAACCAGAACGCCAGCAGGAAGCACGGCACCAGCAACGCGCGCGGCAGGCCCAGGCGCATGCCTTCGCGCGCCATCCAGGTACCCACGAACAGATCGAAAGCCAGGAAGTGCATCCAGCCGGCCAGCAGCGTGCCATCGTGCCCGAACAGGGTACGCACCGCGGCCAGCGAGCCGTAGCCGCCGCCCTCGACCGGCCAGTAGGCCAGCAGCAGCGCCAGGTACACCGCCCCCAGCACCAGGGGAACCCCCCTTCCCGTCACGGCCCAGATTGCCACGCGTACCCGCTGCCCCAACCAGGGCGACAGCGACAAGCCCGCCCAGGCGGGCAGCACCACCCAGCCAGCCGCGCCAAACAGAGCTTCGAACATGATGAGACCCGCCCTTATCTAAACACTGTTTAGATAAGTTAGCATTGCTTCTAAACAATGTAAAGATCAGGTTTTCCGGAGGCCGGCTTCCCAGATGCCCAGGCAAGAAAAAACCCAGGCCGCTTACCACCATGGCGCGCTGCGCGATGCCCTGGTCGAGGCCACCGAAACCCTGCTGGCTGAACGCGGGCTGGAAGGCTATACCTTGCGTGAAGCGGCGCGTCGCGTCGGCGTGTCGCCGGCGGCTCCTCTGCACCACTTCGGCAGCGCCGCCGGCCTGCTGACGGAAGTGGCCATCCTGGGGTTCGAGGCGCTGACCCGGTATTTGCGCGAAGGCGCCCAGTCGGGCGGCAACGACCCCGGCGCGCGGCTGCGCGCCCAGGGCCTGGGCTATTTGCGGTTTGCCCTGGCCTACCCCGCCCGCTTCCAGCTGATGTTCCGCAAGGACCGCCTGGCCGACGACGCGCGCCTGCAGGCGGCGGGCCAGGCCGCCTTTGCCGAACTGGAAAAGGCTATCCGCGACTACACCCAGGCTCCCGCCGGCCAACCCCTGGACGCCAGCCGGCACGCCCGGCTGCTGGCGGCCTGGTCCACGGTGCACGGGTTCGCACACTTGGCGCTGGACGGCAAATTCGACCTTCCCGGCCAGCCGGCCGACCCCGCGCAACTGGAAGACACACTGCAGTTAATACTGCGGCAAGGCTGGCCTTGAACCATGGACGCCCGGACGCGCCTGTCAACCCTGGCCCGGCACCCCCGGCCTTTCGCCGATCTGCTGCCGCCACATGGCGTAGTACAGCCCGGTACGCGCCAGCAGTTGGGCATGCGTTCCGCTTTCCACGATGCGGCCTTTTTCCAGCACGAAGATCGTGTCGGCGTGCATGATGGTGGACAGGCGGTGGGCGATCAAGATGGTGATCTGCTTGCGGCTGGCCGAAATGCGGCGCACCGTGTCCGAGATCTGCTCTTCGGTCAATGAATCCAGCGCCGATGTCGCTTCGTCGAATATCAGCAGGCGCGGCTGGCGGATCAGCGCGCGCGCGATAGACAGGCGCTGCTTCTCGCCGCCCGACAGCTTCAGCCCCATCTCGCCGATGGGTGTTCCCAGGCCCTCGGGCGATTTCCTCAGCAAATAGGCGCACGCCGATTGCTCCATGGCCGCCACGATCTCTTCATCGGTCGCGTCTGGCTTCACGAAGCGGATATTGTCGCGCAGCGTGCCCGCGAATAAATAGGGTTCTTGTGTCACCAATCCGACCTGCCGGCGCGCGCGGTTATAGCGCAACCGTTTCGTCGAGATATCGTTGTAGAACACCTCGCCGGTCGCCGGCGTGTACAAGCCCAGCAACAGCTTCACCAGGGTGGATTTACCCGATCCGGAAGGCCCCACGAAAGCAATGGTGTCGCCCAGCGCGGCCGAGAACGACACGCCGTCCAGGGCGTTATCTGTTGCCCCCTTGTGGCGGAACACCACATCGGCGAACCGCAGCTGCGAGATGGCACCGCAGTCTTGCGGCGAGACCGGCCGGCGGTCTATCGGTTTTTTCATCAACGCGTCGAAATTCGACAACGAGGCTTCCGCTTCCCGGTATGCCAGGATGATGTTGCCCAATTCCTGCAGGGGCGCGAAGATCGCCACCGAAATGAACTGCATGGCAATCAGTTCGCCCGTGCTGAGCACATCGCGGAAAATCAGCCACAGCAAGGCGAACAATATCGCCAGTTTCAGCATGCTGAGCGTGACGCCCTGCAGGAACGACAGCAGCCGGATGCGCTTGACCTTCTGCATCTCCAGTTCGAAGATGCGCACTGTCTGCGCTTGCAGGCGGCGGATTTCCGGAAACGTCAGCCCCAGGCTCTTGATCAGTTCCACATTGCGCAGCGATTCCGTAATAAACCCCGAACTGCGGTTGGTCTCGCGCACGATCGAACGCTGCTGGCTCTTGATCTCGCGGCTGAGCAAGCCTGTCAGGCCGCCCAGCACCACCACGCCGATAAAGAACACGGGCACTAGCAGCCAATGCCGTGTCACCGCGTACCAGATCAGGAAGCCTATCCCGACCATGGCGGCAAACACGGTATTGATGAACGCGTTGATGAACCGTTCGCTGTCCGAGCGCACTTTCTGCAATAGCGACAAGGTCTCGCCGCTGCGCAGGTCTTCGAATTCCTGGAACTTCAGCCGCAGCGCCTGGCGCAGCCCGTCATTGAACAACTGCGTGCCGAACTTCTGCACCACCAGGCGGGTGACGTATTCCTGCAGCGCCTTGGCCAGCCGCGACAGCACCGCGACCAATACCGCCAGCCCCAGCAGTCCCAATACGCCCGAAATCAGCTCACTGTCGGACTTGCCGGCGCGGTTGATGGCGTATTCGTCAATGATCTTGCCGAAAATGATCGGGTCGATCAGCGCCAGCACCTGGCTGGCCGCGGCCAGCAACAGCGCCAGGACGGCCAGTCGGCGATGCGGACGCAGGTAGGCCCAGAGGATGGGCATGGTGTTCAGTAATGCGGCGGCAGTTCGTCGCGCAGGCTGCGAAAACTGGCGCCCGTGCCGTCCGGCAACTGCTGGCGCAGCTCGGCAAGCTCGCGCACCAGGCGGTCGATGAGTTGCTGCTGGCGAAACAAGGCCTGGTTCAACTGGTCCAGCATATCGTCGGCCAGCCCCAGCTTGATCTCCAGATCGGCCAGCCGTTGTTCGGTATCAGTAGAAGATGTCATGGAAATATTTGCTCGGAACGCCGCGGGCGCGGCACGGGGCCGGACGGTGCCTGGCGATCAAGTCACGGGCCCCGGGTTGAACAAGGCCAGCGCATTGTGCAGTTTCAGTTTCTCGGCGCAGGTCTGCTGCTTGCCGCTGGCCACATCCAGCATCAGGTGGAACAGTTCCCAGCCCACGTCTTCGATGGAGGCTTCCCCGGTGGCGATGCGGCCGGCGTTCACGTCCATCAGGTCGTGCCAGCGGCGCGCCAGGTCGCTGCGGGTGGCCACCTTGATGACCGGCACCTGGGCCAGGCCGTAAGGGGTGCCACGGCCTGTGGTGAAAATGTGCAGATTCATGCCGGCCGCCATTTGCAGCGTGCCGCAAATGAAGTCGCTGGCGGGGGTGGCACAGAACACCAGGCCCTTGCTGCTGAGTTTTTCGCCCGGCGACAGCACGCCCGAAATAGCCGACGAGCCTGACTTCACGATAGACCCCATGGCCTTCTCGACGATATTCGACAGGCCGCCCTTCTTGTTGCCGGGCGAGGTATTGGCGCTGCGGTCGGCCATGCCCAGGCTCAGGTAGCGGTCGTACCAGTCCATTTCGCGCACCAGCGCCTGGGCCACCTCGGGCGTGGCGGCGCGCGCGGTCAACTGGTCGATGCCGTCGCGCACTTCGGTGTTCTCGGAAAACATCACCGTGCCGCCAGCGCGCACCACCAGGTCGGCGGCGTAGCCCACCGCCGGGTTGGCGGTCAGTCCTGAAAACGCATCGCTGCCGCCGCACTGCACGCCCACTACCAGGTCCGAGACCGGACAGGGCTCGCGGCGGCGGCGGTCGAGAATAGCCAGGTGCTTCTCGGCGGTTTCCATGATGGATCGGATCATCGATTCGAAGCCGATGTTTTCTTCGTCCTGCAGACAGACGGTATCGACATCGTCGCCCATGCCCTGGCCCGCCGCGATGGGAATGGTGCCGCGCGGCATCAGGCGTTCGGGCTGCAGCTTTTCGCAGCCCAGGCTGACCATCATGGCCGTGCCGCCGAAATTGGGGTTGCGCGCAATATTGCGCAAGGTGCGGATCGGCACCGCGGCACCTGGCGCATCGATGGCCACGCCACAGCCGTATGTGTGCTCGATGCCGACGACATCATCGACGTTCGGATAGCGCGGCAACAGTTCGGCCTTGATGCGGCCCACCGCGTGTTCCACCACGCCCTGCACGCATTGCACGGTGGTGGAAATGGCCAGGATATTGCGCGTGCCCACCGAACCGTCGGCATTGCGGTAGCCCATGAATGTGTGGCCTTCCAGCGGCGGCAGGGCTGGCGCTGCGCGCGTGGCCATGGGCAGGTCGTCCAGCGGCCGCGCCGTGGGCAGCGTGGTGACGCGCTCGTTGACCCAGCTGCCGCGCGGCAGGGCCTGCGCCGCGTAGCCCACGGTAACGTTGTAGCGCACCACCGGATCGCCCTGCGCCAGGTCGCGCAGCGCCACCTTGTGGCCTTGCGGGATCGCCTCGCACAGCACCAGGCCGTCGGGCAGCTCGGCGCCGGCGGGCAGGCCGCCGTCGTTGACGATGATGGCGACGTTGTCGGCATCGTGGACTTTGATGTACAGCGGACGAGTGGCAACTGTCATGCTAGGGCCCTGGAATATGCGCGGCGGCACCGCGCCGCCAACGGGCCATTATCGCAGTTTCGGACGGGGCGGCCCGCAGGCCGGAAATTCCACCGCAATGAACCGGGTGCGCGCCGCGGCGCCTGTTCCTAGCATCGCCACTGTCCCCTCTCCTGCCTGCGCCATGCCTCCTTCCATCATGCGCCTGCCGGCCGCTTTTCGCCGCCTGGCCTGGTCCAACTTGTGTGCCCAGTTTTCCGAGCAATTGGCACTGGCCGCCGCGCCGTTGGTGGCGGTGCTGGCGCTGGGCGCCAGCGCTGCGCAGACGGGGTACCTGCAAACCGCGCAGACACTGCCCTTCCTGCTGTTGTCGCTGCCGGCGGGCGTGCTGGCCGACAGGGTGGCGCGGCGCGGCCTGATGGCGGCGGCCGAAGGCCTGCGTACGGTGTCGCTGCTGGCATTGCTGTTGCTGTTATGGAACGGAGGCCTGGACCTGGCGTGGCTGGCGGCGCTGGGCAGCGCGGCCGCCATCGGCACCGTGGTGTACAGCGTGGCCGCGCCCGCCCTGGTTCCCACGCTGGTGCCCCACGCACATCTGTCGACGGCCAATCGCTGGCTGGAACTGGCTCGCAGCAGCGCCTTCGCCGCC
>NZ_JAJMLX010000269.1 GCF_020991325.1 Bordetella petrii
TGGGCGCCACGGGCCTGGTCCAGGCCAGCGAACAGCCGGCCGCCAAGCCGGCCGCGCCAGCGGCCAAGCCCCTGCCCGCCTATGCCGCCTGGAAAGACGCCGACAGCGTCATCGTGCATAGCGCCAACACCATCGAAACCCGGCGCGGCGCCTTTGGCGACGGCGTCATCACGCCGGCGCGCGAACTGTACGTGCGCAACAACCTGCCGCCTCCGGACGCGGCCATCCTGGATGACCGCGACGCCTGGACAGTCGAGATCCAGGGCGTGAAAAACCCGCGCACCCTGACTTTGGGCGAACTGAAGACCCTGGGCGTGGATACCCTGGCCACGGTACTGCAATGTTCCGGCAACGGCCGCGGGTTTTTTCCGCACAAACCCAGCGGCACGCAATGGCAGGTGGGCGCCGCGGGCTGCGTCATGTGGACGGGAATCCCGGTGCGCACCCTGGTTGAATACCTGGGCGGGCTGGAGGGCGATTCGGAATACATGACAGGCACCGGTGGCGAGACCCTGCCCGCGGGGCTGGATCCCAAGACCCTGATGGTGGAACGCTCGGTTCCGCGCGACACCATGCAGGACGCCATGCTGGCCTGGGAAATGAACAACGAGCCGCTGTCACTGGCGCATGGCGGGCCGCTGCGCCTGATCGTGCCGGGCTATACGGGCGTGAACAACGTCAAGTACATCAAGAAACTGGCGTTCACCGCCGAGCAGAGCCCGGTGAAGATCCAGCAGACCAGCTACCGGCTGGCGCCCATGGACGCCAAACCCGGCCCCGGTCATCCCTCGGCCTGGGCCATGACACCGAAATCGTGGATCACGGCGCCCGGCGCCGACGGCGAAGCCGTCAAGGCCGGCCGCGCGCTGGTGCGTGGCGTGGCCTTCGGCGGCATCCACGCCGTCAAGCGGGTGGATGTGTCCACGGACGGCGGCAAGACCTGGAAGGAAGCCGCCCTGGTGGGCCCCGACCTGGGCAAGTATGCCTGGCGCCAGTTCGCGCTGGCCGTCGAATTGCCCGCCGGCGAGCACACGCTGGCCAGCCGGGTCGAGGATACCGAAGGCAATGTACAGGTGGAGGAGCGCGTCGAGAACGTGCGCGGCTACCTGAACAGCAGCTGGCGCGACCATGCGCTGAAGATCAACGTATCGTAGGAATGGCAGCACCGATGCAGCAGCAAGCGCAACTTCTTTCCGCCCGCCGCGCCGCCGCGCGGCGGATCATTTTGCCGGCACTGGTGGCCGGCTTTTATATGGCCGCGGCCGGCGCGGCCGAACCGGCCGACGCCGAGGCCGGCCGGGCACTGTTCAACAAGAACACCACGCCGGCCTGTGCGGTCTGTCATACGCTGGCCGATGCCGGCGCCGCCGGCACTATCGGCCCCAGCCTGGACGAACTGAAGCCCGACGCCGCGCGGGTGGCCCAGGCTGTGCGCAATGGCATCGGCGTGATGCCCGCCTTCGAATCGCTCAGCGATGCCGACGTGGAAACGCTGGCCAATTACGTGTCCAGCGCTACCGGCGCCGCGCAATAGGCCTGCGCAACAACCGGACGGATAGCGGCGCCTGGCAGCCAGAGGGAGCCAGGCACCCGCCTCACCGGCGCTGGCGCTCAATCTTCAGGCAGCAGTTGCGGGTTCCACGCCACTTCCCACAGGTGGCCGTCCGGGTCTTGGAAGTAGCCTGCGTAGCCGCCCCAGAAGGTGTCGGCGGCGGGCTTGACGATGGTGGCGCCCGCCTCGCGCGCCTGCCGCATGACCTGGTCGGCTTCGGCCTTGTCGGTCACGTTGTGCGCCAGGGCGATGCGGCTGCCCTGCGCGGCTATCGGGATGCCGCTGTCGTGGGCCAGGCTGGCCCGCGGCCACACCGCAAGCTTCAGGCCGGCATGCAGGTCGAAGAACGCGACCGCGCCGTGCTCGAACTCGGCGCCCATGATGCCCTGAGTGGGCAGCCCCATGCCGTCGCGGTAAAACCGCAAGGCGCGGTCCAGGTCGTCTACGCCCAGCGTGATCATGGTGATGCGAGGTTTCATGTGAAGCTCCGGAATGTCGGGTTCGGGAATCAAGATGCCAATGCCGCGGCCGCGCGCTCGGCCACCCGCAAGGTGCCGGTCGGGTCGGCGCCATCCTGCGCCATCCACACCGCCGACAGGCCCGCCCAGGCCAGCACCCACTGCAACAGGCGCCGCGGCTCCAGGCCGGCCGCGCCGGCCACGATGTCCAGCCGCCGTTCAAACCGCCCGCGCGCCAACGCCGCGCGGCATGTCGGATTGCAGAACAGGTTGGCGTAATCGAAGCCACGTTCGCCCTGCAAACCCTTCGGGTCGATGGCCAGCCAGCCCCGCGCGCCGAAATCCAGCACATTGCCATGGTGAATGTCGCCATGCAACACCGTCGCGTCGCCAGGCCGGGCCAGCAGTTCACGTGCCGCGCCGGCACACACCTTCAATACGCCCTGCCCGCGCCGCGCCGCGGGATGCAGATCGCGGAACCAGTCATGCAGGGATACCAGCGGCGGCGGGGCATGCGGGCGCGGCCGATGCAGGCATGCCACCGTATCGCACAGGATGCGCGTGGCCCGGGCGTCGTCGCCCGCGGCCATCGCGGCCAGCGAGCCCGGCCCCTGGGCGCGCTCCAGCAGTACGGCATGGGCATCATGCGCCAGCACAGACGCGGCGCCATTCCCCTGCCACCACGCCATCAACTGTGCGCCGCGGCGCTCTTCGTCCGCCTGGGCAAGTTTCAGCATGGCCGCCACCCCGTGCCGGCGCACCGGCAGCAGGCGGCTAGTGGCCGTCGTGAACGGCTTGCCGTCCGCCACCAGGTGCCAGTCGCGCAAATAGCGGTCGAAAATATCCATGGAATGCCTTCAAGCGCCAACGGACCATTAAATCATCGTGTCAGCCGGCGGGTAGTAACATCGGTTGCACTCACCCACTGCCGGAGCCCTTTCTTGAAATACCGCAAACTCGGCCGCACCGATACCGAAGTCAGCCTGATCGGCCTGGGCACCATGACCTGGGGCGAACAGAATACCGAAGCCGAAGCGCATCAGCAGCTCGATTACGCCCTGTCGCGCGGCATCAACCTGGTGGATACGGCCGAGATGTACCCCGTGCCGCCCAAGCCCGACACCCAGGGCCGCACCGAAGCCTATATCGGCACATGGCTGGCCAGGACGGGGCGCCGCCACGACATCGTGCTGGCCAGCAAGGCCGCCGGCCCGGTGCGCGACGCCAAGCGCCCCGGCCACATCCGCGACGGCAAAACCTTCCTGGACCGCAAGAACCTCACCGCCGCCCTGGACGCCAGCCTGAAGCGCCTGCAAACCGATTACCTGGACCTGTACCAGTTGCACTGGCCCGACCGCAGCACGTCCACGTTCGGCCGCGCGTATCCGTGGGTGAATGACGACCACACCGTGCCCATCCAGGAAACGCTGGAAGTCCTGCAGGATTTCGTGCGCGCCGGCAAAGTGCGCCACATCGGCGTGTCCAATGAAACCCCGTGGGGCGTGGCACAGTTCCTGAAGCATGCCGAAAACCACGGCCTGCCGCGCATTGCGTCCATCCAGAACCCCTACAGCCTGCTCAACCGCACCTACGAGACCGGGCTGTCGGAATTCAGCCACCTGGAGCAGGTTAGCCTGCTGGCCTACTCGCCGCTGGCCATGGGCGTGCTGGCGGGCAAGTACCTGGACGGCGCCCGGCCCGAAGGGGCGCGGTTGACGCTGTTCACGCGCTTCACCCGCTATAGCAACGAACAGTCCGAAGCCGCCACGCGCAAGTATGTGCAGTTGGCGCGCGACCATGGCCTGTCGCCCACCCACCTGGCCCTGGCCTGGGTCAACCAGCAGGCGTCCGTGGCCAGCAACCTGATCGGGGCCACGAATCTGGACCAGCTCAAGGAAGACATCGACAGCGTCGACGTCACGCTGTCGCAGGAAGTGCTGGACGCGATCGACGCCATCCACGCCCAGCACCCCAACCCCTCGCCCTGATCCCCGATACGCCGGGCAAGCAGCGCAAGGCCGCTCAGCCCGGCTCGAAAAGCTCGAGCAGGCGGCCCAGCACGGGATTGGCATTGTCTTGCCGCCAGGCCAGCCCGTGCTGGACACGCCTGGCACTCTTGGGCAGCGCGCGGAACACCACCCCTTCGACGTTCAAGGCCTGGATTTCGCGGGGAATCAGGCCCACCCCCACTCCCGCCGCGATCAGGCACAACAGGGTCTGCGACGCCGCCGATTCGCGCACGACGCGCGGCACGAAGCCCGCGTCGCGGCAAATGACCTCCATCGCCTGGCGCAGGTGAAACCCCTGTCCGGACGGATAGGCCACGAAGGGTTCGGCCTGCAATTGCCGCAAGTGCAGCCGCCTGGCCTGGGCATACGGATGCGACGCCGGCAGCGCCATGGCCAGCTCGCTTTCCAGCGACACCCGGGTCGACAGGCCCGGGCCTTGCACCGGCAGAAAACAAAGGGCCGCGTCCAGTTCGTCTTCCAGCAGCATCAGGCGCAAGGCACCGGTGGGCAACGGCCCCTGGATATCCACCATGATGTCGGGATACGCTTGCCGCAAGCGGCTGAGCAGCCGCGGCAACTGCGCCTGGCTGGCCCGGCCGGTGTAGCCCAGGCGCAGCTTGCCGGTCTGGCCCGCCTGGGCGCGCCGGCTGGCCTCGACGGCATCGTCGATCAGCCGCGGCAAGCCGCGCACGTGCTCCAGGAAGGCCTGTCCGGCGCTGGTCAGCGCCACCTTGCGCGTGCTGCGCTCGAACAGCCGCGCACCGACCTCGTCTTCCAGCTCACGGATACGCTGGCTGAGCGGCGGTTGCGCGATGTGCAGCCGCCGCGCGGCGCGCGTGAAGCTCGCTTCTTCGGCAACGACGATAAAGCTGAACAAATGGCGCAGTTCCATGGTTTCCTGGTTTCGCGTCCCGGCCGTGTCGGCCCGCCATAATTATATGCATGACATATAAATCATGATCTGAATATGTATTAGACATACATAATCAGAAGGGGCTACGCTGTGCCCGCACATCAAGATCCATAGGGAGACAGGCATGGCATTGTTGAAGGGCCGCGTAGCGCTCGTTACCGGGTCGTCCAGCGGCATCGGGCTCGCCGTGGCGCACCGCCTGGCCGAAGAAGGCGCCCACCTGGTGCTGAACGGGCTGGCCAGCGAAGCGGAAGCCCTGGCACTGTGCCAGGCATTTGAACAACGCCACGGCGACCGCCCCGAGTTCATGCGCTGCGACCTGCGCGACTACCTGCAGATCGAGCAGATGATTGCGCAATTGAATACCCGCCACGGCGCGCTGGACGTGCTGGTGAATAATGCCGGCATCCAGCATGTCAGCCCGATTGCCGAGTTCTCGCCGCAGATCTGGCAGGACATGCTGGCCGTCAACCTATCCGCCAGCTTTCACACCATACGTACCGCCCTGCCCGCCATGCGCGAACGCAACTGGGGCCGCATCGTGAACATGGCGTCCATCAGTGGCCTGCGCGGCCGGTCCGGCAAGGTCGGCTACAACGCCACCAAGCACGGCCTGATCGGCCTGACCAAATCGGTGGCGCTGGAAGCCGCGCCCACGGCCATTACCTGCAATGCCATCTGCCCGGGCTGGGTGCACACGCCCCTGGTGCAGAAGCAGATCGACGCCCTGGCCGAACGCGAAGGCCTGGACAACGACACCGCCACGCAGCGCCTGATCGGCCTGCGGCAACCGTCCGGCCGCTTCGTCACGGTGGAGCAGATCGCCGAGCTGGCGGTGTTCTTCTGCTCGCCCGCCGCCAGCGAAGTGCGTGGCGTGGCCTGGGCCATGGATGGCGGCACCACCGCGCAATAGAGGGCATCGCGCCAATGATCGACCACACACACGACGCCGCGGGCAAAAGCTGGGTACCCAGCGCCCACTCGCACGAGCAGTTTCCCCTGCAAAACCTGCCCATGGGCGTGCTGGACCTGGATGGCGGGCGCATTGGCGTGGCCATCGGCGACCAGGCGCTCGACACGCGCGCCGCGCTGGACGCGGGCCTGCTGGCCGGATTGAGCC
>NZ_JAJMLX010000027.1 GCF_020991325.1 Bordetella petrii
GGGTCGAGCCGGTGACCACCGGCCAGATCTACTGGGGCTCGGTGCCGTTCATCGTGATCCAGCTGATCATGGTGGCCACGGTCATGCTGTTCCCCGGCATCGTCATGCACTACAAGGCCGGTGTCACCACGGTCGACCCCAGTACAATCAAGATCGAAATCGACCAGACCTACGGCACCAGCATCTACGGCGGCGAATCGTCCGACCCGGCTGCCGCCTTCAAGTAACACCATGCGTACTCGCGTCAAGATCTGCGGTTTGACTCGCGAAGCAGATATCGCCTCGGCCGTGCAGGCCGGGGCGGACGCGATCGGCTTTGTGTTTTATCCTGGCAGCAAGCGCTACATCGAGCCCGGGCAGGCGGCCCGTTTGCGCCGCGCCGTGCCGGCCTTTGTCGACGTGGTGGCCTTGTTCGTCAACCCGGAACAGGCCGACGTGCGCGCCGTGCTGGACCAGGTGGGCCCGGATCTGCTGCAATTCCATGGCGATGAGTCCAGCCAGGAATGCAAGCGCTATGGCGTACGTTATTTGCGCGCGTTCCGCGCGGGCGCGCCGGGGCTCGACACTCCCGACAGCCTGGCCGCCGCCTGCGGCCAGTATGGCGACGCGGCAGGCTGGCTGTTCGATAGCTACAGCGCGGGTTATGGCGGCAGCGGAAAAGCCTTCGATCATGCCTTGCTGGCCGGCGTGCGGGCCAATGCCGAGGCGCGGCCGCTTGTCTTGTCGGGCGGCCTGAATGCCGACAATATCGGGCCTGCCATCCAGGCCATCCGCCCCTGGGCCGTGGACGTCAGCAGTGGCGTGGAGCACGCGCCGGGCCAGAAGTCGCCCGAGAAAATCCAGGCCTTGATGCGGGCAGTGCGTGACGCCGACGCCAGCTTGCGGGGCTAAATAAAACCCTATATAATCTTTCTTCTTTGCAGGCGGTTAGCTCAGATGGTTAGAGCGCTACGTTGACATCGTAGAGGTCGTTGGTTCGATTCCAATACCGCCTACCAGAATATTCTGGCAAGTGCCCGCAGGCACAGCCAAAGCAAGCCGCCTCAGTCTTCGACCAGGCGGTTTTTTGTTTTTGCGCCACCGGGCGCGGTGCCGTTTAACAAGGCACGCACCTCGGCCTCTAGTTCGCGCAAAATGGCATAGACAGGTTGGCAGGCATCGGCGATGCGCCGGGAGTCTTCCGTGCGCAGGGCTTCCGTCAGGGTGTCCAGATGGCGCGATGCGTCGCGGTCGGCGCTAAGAAAGCTGACTGTGCCCTTCGCCCGATGCACCTGCTGCCGTGCTTCGGCGAGGTCGCCGGCTTCAATGGCCTGGCGTATGGCGGCCAAGTCGGCGTGGGTGTGTTCCAGGGCGTTTTCCAGCAGGGCTTGTCGGGCGTGAGGCTCAAGGTTGTAGGTGAGCAAGGTTTTGATGTGAATCATGGGTGGATCAGGGGCCAGCCTTGTGCGCAAACTTTTCGTTCAAATAGAGTGCCAGGGCCAGGTCGTCGGACAGGCCCAGTTTTTTCATGGCACGCCGTTTATGGGTACTGACGGTTTTCTTGCTGCGCAGCAGGCGGGCGGCCACCTGGGTTACCGACAAGCCTTGCGCGATTTGGCGCAGCACTTCGATTTCGGCGGTGGTCAGGCGCGTGTCTGGATGCAGGGGCTTGGCAATCCGTAAGGCGCCGTTCTTGTAGGTAAGAAAACCGTGCGTGCTTGGGTTGCATGCGGCGCGGATGATTTCCACCAGCGCAGGCAGCGAGGCCGACTTGGGCAGATAGCCATTGGCGCCCGCCCGGAAGGCGGCGTATTCGGTTTCAAGCGGAGCTCCGGCCGAGAAGGTAATGATGGCCATGTCGGGGTGCTTGCGCCGCAGGCGGCGGATGTAGTCCATGCCGTCCCAGGCCTGCTTGGGTAGGTAGAAGTCGATGACCGCCACGTCGCAGGGTTGGCGTGTCAGGCCATTGAGCAGCGTATCGGAGGCGGTTTCGGCGTGGACGATGTCGAAATCGGGCTGTGTACGCAGATAGGCGGCAACGCCCAGCGTGATGACGGGGTGGTCGTCCAGGATGGCGATGCGCACCCGGTCGGTGGAGCCCGACAGCAGCATGTAACGCCGGGCGCCGGCATCGGGCAGGGCAGCGGGAACGGAGGGCTTGAAGGCCGAGGAGGCGGGCATGGTCACGGTACTTGGCTGGCAGCATCAAAAGCTGTGCCGAAAAATTTGTTAACAAGCGTACCGAAGACCTGTCCGGTTCGGAGCAAGTGCTGCATAAATAAGACCTGTCTGGCTGCCGGCAGTTTCCGGTGCCGTCCAGGGATTTCCGGCCGGCTTTGTCCGGGCGCGGGCCCCGGGCAGGCGGAGGCTGCCGGGGGTGCTACAATGTTTGACGATCGGTGCGCGTACCTGCGTGCCGCGCCCAGGTGGCCAGCGCATGAATCTTCGCCAGACACGAACTACGACCGGAAACTTTCGCCCCATGTCGCGTTAAGTTTTACTCAGCGGTCGGTTCCTCCGTGCCAGGCAAACGGCAGGCCACCAGCAAGCAACCAGACGAAACGCGGCGCATAGCCGCGTTTGTCGTTTCTTCCGCAGGAATTTCTCGATGGTACAGATCACATTGACCGATGGTTCGCAGCGTGAGTTCCCGGCACCCGTCACGGTTGCCGAGGTCGCGCAATCCATCGGCCCCGGCCTGGCCAAGGCTGCGCTGGCCGGCCGCGTGACGCTGCCGGGCGGCGAGCCACGGCTGGTCGACACCAGCTATCGCCTGGACCAGGACGCCCAGCTGGCCATCGTGACCGCCAAAGAGCCCGATGGGCTGGATCTGATCCGCCATTCGACGGCGCACTTGCTGGCATATGCCGTCAAGGAACTGTTTCCCGATGCCCAGGTCACCATCGGGCCTGTCATCGACAACGGGTTTTATTACGACTTTTCGTACAAGCGGCCCTTCACGCCCGAAGATTTGCAGGCCATCGAAAAGAAGATGGCCGAACTGGCCCGCAAAGACGAGGTTGTTACACGCGAAGAATGGACGCGCGACGACGCTGTCGCGTACTTCAAGAGCATCGGCGAAGCCTACAAGGCCGAAATCATCGCCTCGATCCCGTCCAACGAAACGCTCAGCCTGTACCGCGAAGGCGACTTCATCGACCTCTGCCGGGGGCCGCACGTGCCGTCCACGGGCAAGCTCAAGGTCTTCAAGCTGATGAAGGTGGCCGGGGCATACTGGCGCGGCGACAGCAACAACGAGATGCTCCAGCGCATCTACGGCACCGCCTGGGCCACCAAAGACGAGCAGGAAGCTTATCTGCACATGCTCGAAGAGGCCGAGCGCCGCGACCACCGCAAGATCGGCCGCGACCTGGACCTGTTCCACTTCCAGGACGAGGCGCCCGGGCTGATTTTCTGGCATCCCAAGGGCTGGGCGCTGTGGCAGCAGGTCGAGCAGTACATGCGGGCCGTGTACCGCGACAATGGCTACCAAGAGGTCAAGGCGCCGCAAATCCTCGACCTGTCCCTCTGGAAAAAAACCGGCCACTGGGACAACTACCGTGAAAACATGTTCACGACCGAATCCGAAAACCGGGTTTACGGGCTGAAGCCCATGAATTGTCCTGGCCACGTGCAAATCTTCAATGCCGGGCTGCATTCGTATCGGGAATTGCCCCTGCGCTACGGCGAGTTCGGCCAGTGCCATCGCAACGAACCGTCGGGTTCGCTGCACGGCATGATGCGGGTGCGGGGTTTCACGCAAGACGACGGCCACATTTTCTGTACCGAAGACCAGTTGCAGGAGGAATGCGCCAGTTTCACGGCCCTGTTGCAGCAGGTTTACCGCGATTTCGGTTTTTCCGATGTCTTGTACAAGGTGGCCACCCGGCCCGAGAAGCGCATCGGCAGCGACGAAATCTGGGACAAGGCCGAATCCGCCCTGATGGAAAGCCTGCGCGCCACGGGCTGCGAATTCGAGATCTCGCCCGGCGAGGGCGCGTTCTATGGCCCCAAGATCGAATACACCCTGAAGGACGCCATCGGGCGCCACTGGCAGTGCGGCACGATCCAGGTCGATTTTTCAATGCCTGTGCGGCTGGGGGCCGAATACGTCGACGCCCAGGATCAGCGCCGTCCGCCGGTCATGTTGCACCGGGCCATTCTCGGTTCGCTCGAGCGTTTCATCGGTATGCTGATCGAAAACCATGCGGGTGCCATGCCCCCCTGGCTGGCGCCGATGCAGGCCGTGGTGTGCTGCATTTCCGAACATTCCGCCGATTATGCGGCGCAAATAACACAAACCCTGAAAAAACAAGGCTTTAGGGTTCAGTCCGATTTGCGTGGTGAAAAAATCACTCGTAAAATCCGCGAGCACAGCCTGCAAAAGGTGCCGTACATCCTTGTCGTGGGCGACAAGGAAAAACAGAATGGCACGGTTGCCGTCCGCGGCCTGGGGGGGCTGGATCTCGGAGCCATCGCGCTCGATGATTTCATCTCCCGCCTGGCCCAGGACGTCGCAATGCGCCGTGACGTCAGCCAACCCGATAGCAGTGCCACTTAAATCTTTTAGGAGTCGTCAACATCGCCACTGAAAAAGCCAATCGCATCAACGGTGAAATCCGTGTCCCCGAGGTGCGCCTGATAGGACTGGACGGAGAACAACTGGGCATCGTCAAACTGGCCGACGCCTTCCGTCTTTCTGAGCAAGCCGACGTCGACCTGGTCGAGATCGCACCCAATGCCGATCCCCCGGTCTGCCGATTGATGGACTACGGCAAGTTCAAGTACCAGGAACAAAAGCGCCAGGCTGAAGCGCGCGCCAAGCAGAAGGTCATCCAGGTCAAGGAAGTGAAATTCCGCCCGGCGACCGACGAAGGCGACTACCAGGTCAAGCTGCGCAATCTGCGCCGCTTTCTGGAAGAAGGCGACAAGGCCAAGGTCACGCTGCGTTTCCGTGGCCGTGAAATGGCCCACCAGGAACTTGGCATGCGGGTGCTGGAGCGTGTGCGCGACGACCTGACCGAACTGGCCCAGGTCGAAGCCATGCCCAAGCTCGAAGGGCGCCAGATGGTCATGGTGCTGGCGCCGCGCAAGAAAGCCGCCACCGGCAAGGGCGATACGGCAGGCTGACCCCGTGGCGCAACCCCCCGCCGCCTGCGGCGTGGGGCCTGCGCCGGTTGGCCGGCGCAGGCCGTCCATTTACGCTACGATGTCGGTTCGGCGCGCTGATGCTTGGCACGGCGCGCGACCGGGATATCCATACGATGCATGTCTTATTTGTTATCGACCCCTTGCCGCGCCTGAAGGCCTACAAGGACAGTTCGGTTGCCATGATGCGCGCGTTGGTGGCGCGTGGACATACGCTCAGCGTGACCCTGCAGGGAGACCTGTTCATCGACGCCGGGGTCGTGCAGGCCCGCGCTACCCCCATTGAACTGGTGCCGGACGCCGATCTGCACGGGCCCGACTGGTGGCGCGACACGGGTGCCGCGCAAGATGCGCCGCTGTCGCGTTTCGATGCGGTGCTGATGCGCAAAGACCCTCCATTCGACATGGAATACGTGTATTCCACGCACATGCTCGAATACGCCCAGGGGCAGGGGGCCAAGGTGTTCAACGACGCCGCGGCCATCCGCAACCACCCCGAAAAACTGGCCATCACCGAGTTCACCGAGCTGGCTGCCCCCACACTGGTGACACGCGACATGGAGCGGCTGAAGGCCTTCCATGAAAAGCACCAAGACGTCATTGTCAAGCCGCTGGACGGTATGGGGGGCACGGGTATTTTCCGCCTGCAGGCTGGGGAACCCAACTTGAATGCCATCCTGGAAACGCTCACCGACAACGGCGCGCGCACCATCATGGCGCAGCGCTACATTCCGGAAATCGTCAAGGGCGACAAGCGCATCCTGCTGATCGGCGGCGAAGCGGTGCCCTACGCGCTGGCGCGCATTCCTCTGGCGGGCGAAACCCGGGGCAACCTGGCGGCCGGCGGCCGTGGCGTTGCGCAGCCGCTGTCCGAGCGCGACCGTGAAATCGCCGCCATCGTGGCGCCCAGGCTGGCGGCGCGCGGGCTGTTGGTGGTGGGCCTGGACGTCATCGGCGATTACGTCACCGAAGTCAACGTCACCAGCCCCACCTGTTTTGTGGAAATCGCCGAGCAAACCGGCTTCGATGTGGCGGGCCTGTTCGCAACCGCCCTGGAACGCGCGGCGGCGTAAAGGCAAAGCCATGACCGGCATCGTCATCGTCGTGCACGCGCCGCTGGGCGAAGCCATGCGCGAGTTCGCCCAGCACGTGCTGGGCGAGGCCGGCAGCCCCATGGCCGTGCACGACATCCAGCCCGACGAGGCGCCCGAAAGCAGGGTGCCCGACGTGTTGCGCGACATACGCGCAGCCGACACCGGCGATGGTGTGCTGGTGCTTACCGACCTGATCGGCGCCACGCCGGCCAATATTGCCAAGCGCGCGGTGTCCGGCGCACAGGCCGAAGGCACGCAGTGCTGTGTGGTGGCGGGCCTGAATACCTCGATGCTGCTGCGCGCCCTGACTTCGCGGCACCTCAGCCTGGCCGAAACCCGCGAGAAAGCCCTGGCGGGTGGCGTGCAGGGCTGTCTGCGCGTAGACTGAGCCGCCGTTTTTTGCCCTATTATGTCGAGGCATGGCACGACCCCCATGACGGCACGCGGTGCCCGTGGCGGGAATGCTCCTGTGGAGCTGTGATTACCTGATTTTTATGCCGACTTCCGACATCATCATTTCCAACAAGCTAGGCCTGCATGCACGTGCCGCCGCCAAGCTGACCCAGCTGGCCAGCAAGTTCGGCAGCGAAATCTTCATCTCGCGCGGCGCGCAGCGTGTCAACGCCAAGAGCATCATGGGCGTCATGATGCTGGCGGCCGGCAAGGGCGTCACCGTCCGTCTCGAAGCCTCGGGCGGCGACGCCGACCAGGCACTTTCAGAAATCCAGACTCTGTTCGACAGCAAATTCGGTGAGCACGAATAGCACGCGTTCCGATTCTTCCGCTGCCGGCGTTCCCGGCTGCGCAGTGGTGGCTTTGCATGGCAAGGGCGTGGCGCGCGGCTACGCCATCGGGCGTGCGGTCGTCCTGGGAGCCGCCTCGCTTGAAGTGGCCCACTATCGCATCGCGCCCGAAGATGTCCAGGCCGAAAGCGAGCGCCTGACCCAGGCGCTGTCCGCCGCGCAGGCCGACCTGCTGCACATGGCCGACACGCTGCCTGCCGATGCGCCGCGTGAACTGGGCGCCATGCTGAACGTGCATCGCCTGTTGCTGGCCGACCCGCTGCTGGCGGAGCAGACCCGCGCCCTGATCGCCGAGCGCCACTACAACGCCGAGTGGGCGCTGGCCGCGCAAGGGCAGATCCTGGGCGAGCAGTTCGACGCCATGGAAGACGAATACCTGCGTGAACGCGGGGCCGACGTGCGCCAAGTGATCGAACGGGTGCTGCAGGTGCTGTCGGGCAGCACAGCCATACTGCCCGAGGCAGGCGACCTGGACGGCAACGATCCCCTGGTGGTCATTGCGCATGACATTTCCCCGGCCGATATGCTGCGCCTGCGCGGTGCCCGATTCGCGGCCTTTGCCACCGACCTGGGCGGCCCCACCTCGCACACGGCCATTGTGGCGCGCAGCATGGGGGTGCCGGCCGTGGTGGCGCTGGGCAATGTGCGCGACCTGGTGCGCGACGGCGACACCGTGGTGGTGGACGGCGCCGCGGGCGTGGTGCTGGTGAACCCCTCGCCGGGCATGCTGCAGGAATACCGCGAACGCCATGTCGCGTACATGGCCGAGCGTGCCGAACTGGCCCTGCTGCGCGACGAACGCGCCGTCACGCTCGATGGCATCGATATCGTCCTGAACGCCAATATTGAATTGCCCGACGAGGCCGCTGCCGCAGCGGCAGCGGGCGCCGACGGCATTGGCCTGTTCCGCAGCGAATTCCTGTTCATGGGCAGGCAGAAACTGCCCGACGAAGAAGAGCAATACCAGGCCTATGCCTCCGTGGCGCGCGTGATGGGCGGGCGGCCCGTTACCATCCGCACCCTGGATATCGGCGCGGACAAGACACTGGACGACGAAGCCACGGTGGCCACCAATCCGGCCCTGGGGCAGCGGGCCATACGCTATTGCCTGGCGCGTCCCGAAATGTTCGCGACGCAGTTGCGGGCCATTCTGCGGGCATCGGCGCATGGGCATGTGCGCCTGCTGCTGCCCATGGTGACGCACATGCATGAAGTCACGGCCGCGCTGGCTGCCATCGACGCGGCCCGGCGGGACCTGGACGCGCGGGGCCAGGCCTATGCCGAACGCCTGGAGGTGGGCGCCATGGTCGAGGTGCCGGCCATCGCCATTGCCATCGAACCGTTCGCGCAGGCGCTGGATTTCCTGTCCATCGGCACGAACGACCTCATTCAATACACCCTGGCCATCGACCGTGGCGACCACGATGTGGCCAGCCTGTACGACCCGCTGCATCCGGCGGTGCTGCGCCTGGTTGCCAATACCATCAACGCCGGCGTGCGGGCGGGCAAGCCCGTGGCCGTCTGCGGTGAAATGGCGGGCGATGCGCGCCTGACCCGCCTGCTGCTGGGCCTGGGGCTGACCGAATTCTCCATGCATCCGCAGCAACTGCTGGACGTCAAACGCGAGATCCGCCGTGCCCACAGCAACGATCTGCGCGTCAAGGTGGCTACCGCGCTGAACCGGGCCCTGCCGGTCGACCTGGACCTGCTGGGGCAGGGCTGAACCTGCCCCGGCGAGCTTCAGGCATCGGCGACGTCGACCACCAGCTTGCCGAAGTTACGGCCCTGTAGCAGCCCGATGAAGGCTTGCGGGGCGCGCTCCAGCCCCTGCACGCGGTCTTCGCGGGTCTTGATGCGGCCCGCGGCTATCCACGCCGCCATGTCCTGCCTGAAGGCGTCGAAGCGGTCGGCGTAGTGATCCAGGATGATGAACCCCTGCATGCGGATGCGCTTCTGCAGGACGGTTTCCATTACGCGGGGCAGGCGATTGGGGCCGGCGGGCGGTTCCTGGTCGTTGTAGTGCGCGATGATGCCGCATACTGGCACCCGCGCGCCGATATTCAGCAACGGCACGACCGCGTCGAACACGGCGCCGCCGACATTCTCGAAGTACACGTCGATGCCATCCGGACAGGCGGCGGCCAGGCGCGAGGCCAATTGGGGGTCATGCCTGTCCAGGCAGGCATCCAGGCCCAGCTCGTCCACTGCATAGCGGCATTTGTCGGCGCCGCCCGCGATGCCGATCACCCGCGCTTTCTTCAGCTTGGCCAGTTGGGCCACCACCGAGCCCACGGCTCCCGTGGCGGCGGCCACCACCACGGTTTCGCCCGGCTGCGGGCCGCCGATGTCCAGCAGCCCCACATAGGCGGTGAATGCCGGCATGCCCAGGGCGCCCAAGGCCAGGGACGGCTGCGCCAGGCTGCCCAGCGCAAGCAGGTCCTGGCCGTCAGACAGCGCGTAGTCCTGCCAACCGGCTTCGGCCAGCACCAGGCCGCCTTCGCGAAAGCCGGGGTGGCGCGACTGAATGATTCGGCTGACGGTGGCGCCCACCATGGTCTGGCCCAGCGGAACCGCCTGGGCATAGGCCGGCCCGATTTTGTCCATCAGGTTGCGCATGTAGGGGTCCAGCGACAACGACAGCGTGCGCAGCAGCAATTGTCCATCGCCAGGAGTGGGCACGGCGGTTTCCTCCAGGCGGAAATCCCCTGGCGTGGGCAGGCCGCGCGGATGGGCGGCCAGGACGATGCGGCGGTTGATGCGGTCGCTTTGCGGCATGGAACAGACTCCAAATGGGGACAAAGTGGGCCTTCTGGCCCGATTCGCATGGATACAGATAGTAGGTGGGCGCACCGCCGGGGCAGCTTCCCGCCCGGACACCAGTGTGGTTTCTAGTGAATGATGCAATGCACAAAAAATGACTGAAAAATGGCATTGGCTGGCCCGGGAAGGCCCTTATGTTCCCTTCTTGCGGCGATTTTTTGCAGGAATAATTTATGTTGTGCCGCAAAAAGAATAGGCCTAAGATGATTCTGCGTGGTTCCCTTTCATTCTTCTCAAGGAGTTGGTCATGGAAGAATCCACAAGCAGGGCCGCAACACCGGGCACACCGGCACGCGGGGCGCCATCGGGCTGGCGCCATCTTTGGCTACGGGTGAACAACTTCCTGGAAGCAATCGGCGAGGTGCTGCACGGCATGGACGAAGCCCGCAACATGCACCCCACGATCTCGGCATTCCGCGATCCCCGACGCTGAACTGGCCAGCTTCGTTCGGCCAGGCAAGATGCCAGCTCGCGAGCTGGCATCTTGTTATCCGGGAGGGCGGCGATAATGGGGCCTGTACCGGAGGCCCTTGCATGCTCGTCATTGATACCGAACAAACCCGCCGCGTCCTGGAATTTCCCGCCGTCATTGCCGCGCTGCGCGAGGCCTTCCGGGCCGGCGCCAGTGTGCCGCCACGCCATGTGCATGCGATTGAATGCGGGGACGCCCAAGGCACATCATTGATCATGCCGGCCTGGAACCAGCAGGGCTATTTTGGCGTAAAGGTCATTAACATCTTCCCCGGCAACACCGGCCAGGGGTTGCCCGGGCTGCATGCCGTCTACACCCTGTACAGCGCGCGCACGGGCGTGCCGCTGGCGCATGTGGATGGCGACGTCGTCACGGTGTTCCGCACGGCTGGCGCGGCAGCATTGGGGGCATCGTACCTAGCCCGGCACGATGCGCGCGTGCTGCTGATCGTGGGCTCGGGCCGCATTGCCGGGCTGTTGGCGCAGGCCATGCGGGCCGTGCGCCCCATCGAGCGGGTGCTGGTCTGGAATGTGCGGCCGGCAGGCGCGCGGGCGCTGGCGCAGTCGCTGGCCGCACAGGGTTTCGATGCCCAGGCGGTAGATGCCCTTGAACCGGCGGTACGCCAGGCCGATATTGTCAGTTGCGCCACCCTGTCCACGCAGCCGCTGGTGCTTGGCGCCTGGCTGCGCCCGGGCACGCACCTGGACTTGATCGGCAGTTTCAAGCCCGACATGATAGAAACCGACACTGCCTGCTTTGCCAATGCCGAGGTCTACGTCGACACGGCCGAGGCGCCGACCAAGTCGGGGGATTTGTTGGCGGCCTTCGAGGCCGGCACGCTGGTGCGTTCCGACATACGGGGCACGCTTGCCGACCTGATCGAAGGGCGCGCCCCAGGTCGCCGCGGCGATGGCGATATCACCGTGTTCAAGGCGGTGGGCAGCGCGCTGGAAGACCTGACGCTGGCCGCGATGGCCTATGAGGCCCACGCGCCGGGCGGGGTGGGTGTACCTGGGGCAAAATAACGCCTTATTCCGTCGCTGACGATATTTCTTCAACACCTTGCCGGACATTCGCCATGCCCAATCCACTGCTACGCCTGGCCGCCATAGCCGCCACCATTTTGCCGATGCTGTCCTGGTCGGCCCAAGCCGAAGTCGTGATCGGTATCGACGTGTCGACCACCGGCCCTGCCGCCGCCATCGGCATCCAGACCAGCAATGCTCTGCGCCTGTGGCCGTCCACCCTGGGCGGCCAGCCGGCGCGCTATGTCGTGCTGGACGATGGCACGGACGTCAGCCGCGCCGTGAAGAATCTGCGCAAGCTGACATCGGAAGATAAGGTGGACGCCATCGTCGGCCCCAACATCACCGCGGCGGCGCTGGCCGGCCTGGATGTGCTGGCCGAAACAGGCACCCCCATGGTGGCGCTGGCGGCCTCGGCCGTCATCGTGCAGCCGGCCGACGACCCCAAGCGCCGCTGGGCCTTCAAAATGCCCCAGAACGATTCACTGATGGCCACCGCTCTGGTCGAGGACATGCGTGCCAAGGGCATCAAGAACGTCGCATTCATCGGTTTTGCAGACTCCTATGGCGACAGCTGGTGGGCCGAGTTCAACAAGGCCGCCGGCGGCGACATCAAGCTGGTGGCGCACGAGCGCTTCCAGCGCACCGATGCCTCGGTGATGGGCCAGGTGCTGAAGGCCATGGCGGCCAAGCCCGATGCGGTGCTGATCGCGGGGTCCGGCACGCCGGCAGCCCTGCCGCAGAAAACACTGCTCGAACGCGGCTACAAGGGGCCCATCTACCAGACGCACGGAATAGGCACGCTGGAATTCCTGCAGGTGGGCGGCAAGGATGTGGAGGGCACACTGTTCCCCACGGGCCCCGGTGTTGTGGCGCGCGAATTGCCGGACAGCAACCCGGTGAAGAAGGTGGCCGTGGCCTTTGCCGACAAGTACGAAGCCGAGCATGGGCCGAATACCTTGACGCAATTCGCCGGCGATGCCTATGGCGCCTGGATGTTGCTCGATTCCGCGGTCGCCCGGGCCTTGAAAACGGGTGCCAAGCCGGGTACGCCTGAATTCCGGGCGGCGCTGCGCGATGCCCTGGAAAGCACGCGCGACCTGATCGTGCCCAACGGCGTGCTCAATATCACCAAAACCGATCACCAGGGTTTCGATGAGCGCGCGCGGGTCATGGGGGTGATACGAAACGGACGTTTTTCCTACGCTCAGTAACAGCGTTGTTACGCGGAGCGAGGGGGCGATTCCGCCCTTTACGCCCGCGTGGCAAGGCTATGCGGCGAGTCCGGGCAGGCCATGGCCTGCTTTTTTGTCGCTATATACTTTGTGCTCAAATAATTAATTGACGTACTATTTCGCGTGAATTGGTTTTGTACATAAATATTTTCGATAAGGGAGTGGCGCATGACACGCATACTGAACACAACGAAATGGGCTGTGCTGGCGTTGAGTCTCGGGTTGATGGCGGCGTGCTCCGACTCCGGTTCGGATGACGAGGCGGCCAAGCCCGCCGCCAGCGATCCGCCCGCCGCGCAAAGCACGCTGGCGGCGGCCAAGGCGGCCGGCAAGATCCGCATCGGTTATGCCAACGAGGCCCCCTATGCCTATATGGATAGTGCGAAAAACCAGATTACGGGAGAATCCGTCGAGATCGCCCGCGTGGTGCTCAAGCGCATGGGCATCAACGAAGTGGAAGGGGTGCTGACGGAATTCGGCTCGCTGATTCCCGGCCTGCAGGCCAAGCGTTTCGACATCATTGCCGCGGGCATGTACGTCACACCCGAGCGTTGCCAGCAGGCCGCGTTCTCGAATCCCACCTATGGGGTGGGCGAGGCGTTCCTGGTGCAGAAGGGCAACCCCAAGAATCTGCACAGCTACGAAGACATTGCCAAGCAGGACGGCGTGAAACTGGGCGTGGTGGTGGGGGCCATCGAAGGCGAGTACGCCCGCAAGATGGATATTCCCGTGGACCGCGTGGTGGTGTTCCCGGACGTGGTCAGCGCGCTGTCGGGCGTGCAGGCGGGCCGCGCCGACGCCTATGCCGCCACGGCCATGACGGTGAACGACCTGATGAACAAATCGGCGGTGGGCGACCTGGAAAAAGCCGATCCCTTCACCGACCCCGTCATCGAGGGCAAGAGCGTGCGTGGCTACGGCGCCTATGCCTTCCGCCAGGACGACCAAGAGTTCGTCGACGCGTTCAATGCCGAACTGGCCAAGCTCATCGGCACCGAAGAACATGCCAAGATTGTCGAGCCCTTCGGCTTTACCAAAGACGAATTGCCGGGTGATGTGACGGCCGCCAAGCTGTGCGCGGCTGGTGGCCAGTAACACGTGGCCGTCTCGATGGAAGGCATGCTCACGCTGCTGCCGCCGCTGCTCGATGGCCTGACGATGACACTGCGCATCACAGTGGGGGCGGCCCTGCTGGCGGTGCCCTTGGCCTTGGCCGCCGGCCTTGCCCGACTGTCGCCGCAACGGTGGATCAGTTGGCCGGCGCTGGCCTACGTGGAAGTATTCCGCGGCACGTCGGCGCTGGTGCAGCTGTTCTGGTTCTATTACGTGCTGCCGCTGTTCGGCCTGAAGCTGCCGGCGGTGACGGTGGGCATCGTGGTGCTGGCGGCCAATGCCGGCGCCTACGGCGCCGAAGTGGTGCGCGGCGCCATCCTGGCCGTGGCCGCCGGGCAGCGCGAAGCCGCTACCGCGCTGAACATGACTTCGGCGCAGGCCATGCGGCGCATCGTGCTGCCGCAGGCCTTTCCTGCCATGCTGCCGCCCGCCGGCAATCTGCTGATCGAACTGTTGAAAAACACAGCGCTGGTTTCGCTGATCACCATTACCGATCTGACGTTCCGCGGCCAGATGCTGCGAGCCGAAACCCTGCGCACGACTGAGATATTCGTCTTGCTATTGCTGTTGTATTTTGCGGTGGCGCTGGTCATTACCGCGGGTATCCGCCTGCTCGAGCGGAGGTTCCGAGTCCGATGAATCCCATTTTCGATTGGGCGTTCGCCTGGGAAATCCTGCCCGTGCTGGGGTCCGCCCTGGTCATCACGGTACAGGCAACGGCGCTGGGCATGGCCCTGGCCATCGTGCTGGGCCTGGTGCTGGCCATGCTGCGGCGCGTGCGCTCGCGCTGGATATCGGCACCGGTGGCGGTGCTGATCGAGTTCGTGCGCAGTACGCCGCTGCTGGTGCAGATGTATTTCCTGTTCTATGTGCTGCCGCAGAGCGGCGTGCAGATGTCGCCGCTGACCACCGGCATTCTGGCTTTGGGCGTGCACTATGCCGCCTATTGCGCCGAAGTCTACCGGGCGGGCATCGAGTCGGTGCCGCGCGGCCAGATCGAGGCCGCCACGGCCCTGAACATGTCGCCCTGGCGCACCTCGATAGGCGTGGTCCTGCCGCAGGCCATTCCGCCAGTGGTGCCGGCCCTGGGCAATTATCTGGTGGCCATGTTCAAAGACACGCCGCTGCTGTCCGCCATTACGGTGGTCGAACTGCTCCAGCGCAGCAAGATCATCGGGTCGGCCACATTCCGCTATACCGAGCCGCTGACCCTGGTGGGCGTGCTGTTCCTGGTGCTCAGCCTGGTGGCGGCATGGGGAGTGCGCCGTCTGGAAGCCTGGCTGAAAAAATTCGGAGGTACACGATGAGCGCGAGCATTCGCCTGAATAATTTGTGCAAGCGCTACGGCGATCTGGAGGTGCTGCGAGGCATCAACCTGGAAATCCCGGCCGGCCAGACGGTGTCGGTCATCGGCCCGTCGGGCTCGGGCAAATCCACGCTGCTGCGCCTGCTGATGACGTTGGACCGGCCCAGCAGCGGCGAGATTTTCATCGATGACGAATCGATGTGGGTGGATGCGCAGGGCCGCAGCGTGGGGCCCAATTCCGCGCACCTGCGGCGAGTGCGCGGCAAGATCGGCATGGTGTTCCAGCACTTCAATCTGTTCCCGCACAAAACCGCGCTGGGCAATGTGATGGAAGCCCCCGTGTATGTGGCGGGGGTGCCGCGCGCCGAGGCAGCCGAGCGCGCCAAGGAATACCTGGAACTGGTGGGCCTGGGCGACAAGCTGGATTCGTATCCGGCCCAGTTGTCGGGCGGACAAAAGCAGCGGGTGGGCATTGCGCGCGCGCTGGCGATGCACCCGGAAGTCATGCTGTTCGACGAAGTGACCTCCGCGCTGGATCCGGAACTGGTGGGGGGGATTCTGCAGATCCTGCGCGACCTCGCCGCCAAGCGCACCATGACGATGATCATCGTCACGCACCAGATGAGTTTCGCCGAACGCAGCTCGGACCGCACCCTGTTCTTCGACCAGGGCAATATTGTCGAAGACGCTGAATCGAACGTGCTGTTTTCCAAACCGCGCGAAGAGCGTACCCAGCAATTCCTGCAATCGGTGATCGAGGCGGTGTAAGTCCGTTGCAGCTGGCCGTGCGCTTGCCGCGCGGCGTGCCATGAAGGAAAAGGGCGGGGCCCGGCATCCAGGATGCCGGGCCCCGATTGCGGCGATTCGCCGGCGTATTTTCAGCGTGTCATTGCAGTTTGCCGTAGGCCTGCTGCAGCCCCGCGTGCAGGGCTTCGGCGAAATCCGGGCGCGTGGGATCCAGCCCGGCCATCAGGCGGGCGAGCACCACGTTGTCTTCTTCGCCCTGCCAGATTTTCACGTAAGTGCCCGCCTTGTAGCCGTTTTCCTGGCGGAAGATGTTCAGGACGTTCTTGGACACATACTGGGTGAAAGCATCGTTCCACGTCAGTTCGCAGCGCGCCATGGTGCATTCCAGCGTTTTGTAGCTGGCCCGGCCGCACACCGCCAGCCCGCCGATCAGCTCCAGCAACTGCGGCACGTCGAGTTCGTCCAGCCGGTGCGTCTGGCCGTCCAGCGCAATGGCGGGCGGCGATGCCAGGTCGCCCACCAGCATGTGGGCGGCTTCCTCGGCCGAGCCGCCAGCGGTCACCAGCGTGTGCGACAGGTAAAAGTGCAGGATGTCGACCAGTTCCATCTGCACTTGGGGCAGGTCGATGGTCTGCTTTTTCCACCATTTCCAGCCGTAGTGCTCGAGCGCTTCGGCGGATTCAACGAATGCCGCGCGCAGGAAGCGGGCGCCGCCATCTATCCATTGCGGGTTGATGATGCTGTTGAGGCGGTCCTGCAATTTCAGCATGGTTGCCGCCTGGGCTTCGGTCAGCCCGGCTAGGGTATCGCTCACGTTTGCTCCGCAAATCTGATTCGTAGGCGTGGTCGCCATGGGGCGGAAATGTTAGCACCAAGCGGCCTTTCGCCCGGGCCGGCCGTCAGGGCCGGCTTTTCCGGCCGGCGGGCAATGTGGACAGCGGGGGCAGGCTGGGCAGGGCCGCGCGCTGGGCGCCCCGCATGCGGCTGCCGCCCCTGAGCAGCATGAAGGCGCACACGCCCAGGAAAATACCGGGAACCAGTTCGTCGAACTCGAACGACGGACTGTCCAGCACGTCGAACACAATGCCGGCGGCATGCCATGCGGCGACCACGCCCGCGATGGTCAATACCAGCGCCACGCGGCGCCGGCTGGACCGGGCGGCCAGCGTCGCAGGGGACCCGGTATCGGCGGACGGGCCGTCGGGCGAGGTACTGGCCGGGACGGGCATGGGCATGGCTGCGGGGTCTCGCGGGCCGAGTTCGGCCTGCCGCTTGCTGCGGGCCGCCCGAGCCGCGCGCGGCGGTACCTGGCCCGGGGTGACGCCCGCCTGGCGATTCAGCATTTCAATATAGCGCACGAAATCGCCGTCTTTGGGTTCGCCATCGATGGCCATGAGTCACATCCTGTGGAAGGCCGCCCGGACGGCCGATGCGGTATCTTAACGCCTGCGCGTTGCGGTGCGGCCGGACAGGCCGCGCCGCATCGCGGTTCTCTACGGCAAGACTCCGACTGACGATATGGATTCCCTGACACAAGCGATGCTGGGCGCCGGCATCCAGGGCACCTTGATGGGCCGTTACCAGGGCCGCAAGGCCCTGCTGTATGGCGGCCTGCTGGCCACGTTGCCCGACCTGGATGTGCTGATGCACTATCCAGATCCGGTTTCACTGATGACCTATCACCGCGGGTTTTCCCATTCGGTGTTCGTGCTGACCGCGCTGGCCGCCGTGCTGGCCTGGCTGGTGCGCAAGAAATGGCCGGATGCGCCCTATAGTGGCGGGCGGCTGTTCATGACCCTGCTGCTGGTGCTGGTGACACACCCCATTCTGGATGCTTTCACGGTATATGGCACCCAGTTGTTCTGGCCCCTGCAAAGCATTCCTGAAAGCTGGTCCGCCCTGTTCATCATCGACCCGGTATATACGCTGCCGCTGCTGGGCGCGGTGCTGGGGGCCGCGCTGGTGGGCTGCACGGCGCGGGCGCGCCGGGTCCTGGCGGCCGCGCTGATCTTCAGCACGGCCTATCTGGGCGTGTCGATGGCGGGCCGCTGGCATGCCGAAAGCCGCGTGGCCCAGGCCTTGCGGCAGCAGGGCGTGCATCCGGCCGCGGTACTGGCCACCCCCATGCCTTTCAATACGCTGCTGTGGCGCGTCATTGCCAAAGATGGCCAGGGTAATTATTACGAAGCCGTCAGCGGATGGTTCGACCGCAACCTGCCCGAGATGGTCCGCTTGCCGCTGCATCTTCCGCAGGCGGACGTGCTGGCGGGGGTGCCCCTGCACGAACGGCTGCGCTGGTTCACCAATGACTGGCTCCGCTACGATGTGCTGGACGACGCCCTGGTCGTGACCGACCTGCGCATGGGAGTGGCGGGGTATTACACCTTCCGCTTCGTCATGGCCGAGCGCGACGCCGCGGGACAATGGCGCGTGGTGACGCCGCGCCGCTGGGCGAGCGGCCGGGGCGGATGGCCACAGATGCAATTGATGCTGGCGCGTATCCTGGACAGCGGCACGCCGCTGCCCCTGGCCAACTGGGCCGAGCACGCCACGCGCTTCAGGCCCGCGCCCTGAACGCGTCGCCGGCATCCGGGGGTCAAAGCCGGATGCCGGGCTCGTGCTTGATGGTCTGCATCACGATGTGGGTATAGAACGCCTGCACGTTGTCGTCATGCTCGAACAGGCGTTCAGCCAGGGCCAGGTAGCCATCCATGTCGCGCATATGCACCACCAGCACGCAACTGATATCGCCCGTGACCATATAGCACTGCGTCACCGACGCTTCGGCGCGCACGCGCGCCATGAATGGCTGGCGCCGCGTCGCGCCATGGTGCGTGAATTCCACCGTGACGATCGCCGACAGCCCGTGGGCAACCTGCGCCGGGTCGACCACTGCCACGATGCGGCGGATGGCGCCGGCCTTCTTCAGGCGCTGGATGCGCCGCAGGCAGGCCGAGGGCGACAGGCCTACGCGGGCCGCCAGGGCGGCATTGGACAGGTCGGCGTCGCGTTGCAACTGCGCCAGGATGCGGTGGTCCAGGGTGTCTAGTTCCATGCGCAATATTTGTGCGTAAAAATTCTAAATTAGCACAATAAAATCGCGTTTTGCACAATCAAATGCAGCCCGATTTCGCCCCGATTGGCTATGCTGGCGCCAGCCATCGGGCTGTTTCTTTTATCTGGAATTCACCGTGTCCTACCTGCTGAACCTGCTGCGCCGCAGCCGCCGTCTGTTCATAGTCCTGATCAAGGTCATGCTGCCCGTCATGGTGCTGGTGCAACTGGGGCAATGGCTGGGCTGGGTCGACATGCTGGGGCGGTTCATCGCTCCAGCCATGGCGTTGCTGGATTTGCCGCCACAGGCGGGCATGATCTGGATAGCGGGTGTGTGCCTGGGTGTCTATGGCGCCATAGGCGCGCTGATCGGCCTGGCGCCCGGGTTGGATCTGAACGCGGCGCAACTCAGCGTGCTGTGCTCGATGATCCTGTTCGCGCATGGCCTGCCGGTAGAACAGGCCATCGTGCGGCGGGCGGGGGCCAGTTTCTGGGCCACCGCCGGCCTGCGGGTGGCTGCCGCGCTGCTCTATGGGGCGGCGGTGGCCTGGACGTGCCGCTGGGCGGGCTGGCTGCAGGAACCGGTGTCGCTCGGCTGGCTGCAGAGCTCGGCCCTGGCCGCCGACGCGCAGGCCAGCGGCATGCTGGGCTGGCTGCAAGGCACGGCCATGTCGCTGTTGTTCACTTATGGCGTTATCGTGGCCCTGCTGGTGCTGCTGGATGTGTTCGAACGCACGGGCATCACGCGCGCTATCACCGCCTTGCTGATGCCCCTGTTGCGCCTGTCAGGCCTGAATGCGCGCGTGGCGCCGGTAACCACGGTGGGCGTGTTGCTGGGCCTGAGCTATGGCGGCGCCTTGATCATCGAAGAGGCCGATAAAAGCCAGTTGTCGGCGCGCACGCGGTTCCTGGCGCTCACCTGGATATCCCTGTCGCACTCGCTGATCGAAGACACGGCCCTGCTGCTGACGCTGGGCGCGGACATCTGGATCATTCTGGTGGGACGGGTGCTGCTGACGCTTGCGGTCGTGGCGTTGCTGGCTCGGCTGATCAAGGGCGATGGCCCGGCCGACCTGAGGCTGAGCCCGGCGGCGGGCTAGGGTTCGGTCAACTGAAGGCAGCCTGCGCAGGCCCGATGCAGGCCGCGGCGGATCAGCGGGCGGGCAGGCGGGCCGCGATCTCCGCTATCAGCCGCCGTGCCGCGTCCAGTTTGGACCCGGGCGGCAGGGGGTGCGTGCCGTTGGCGTCGAACAGTACCAGTTCGGTCGTGTCGGCGTCCATGACCTTGTGGGCCAGGTTGCCCACCAGCAGCGGGATACCCTTGCGGACACGCTTGGCCTCGGCATGTTCGGCCAGTTTTTCCGTTTCGGCGGCGAAGCCCACGCACCAGGGGCCTTTGGCCAGCTTGGCCACTTCGGCCAGGATATCGGGATTGGGTTCGAATTCCATCAGCGGGGCGCCGCCGCCTTCACTGGTTTTCTTCAGTTTCTGCGCACTGACATTTTTCACACGCCAGTCGGCCACGGCTGCTACGGCAATAAAGACGTCGGCGTCGTGCGCGTTGGCCATGACGGCGTCGTACATCTGGCGGGCGGTGTTCACGGGCAAGGCCGTTACCCCGCGCGGCAGGGGCAGGGCCGTGACGCCGGTGATCAGCGTGACCCGCGCACCGGCCTCGCGCGCCGCGCGCGCCAGCGCGTAGCCGGTCTTGCCGGACGAGCGATTGCTCAGCACCCGCACCGGATCCACCGGTTCGGACGTGGGGCCGGCGGTCAGCAGAATGTGGCGGCCGGCCAGTATCTTGGGCTGGAAGAAGGCGATCAGGTCGGCCAGCAATTCGTGAGCTTCGAGCATGCGCCCATCGCCGGTTTCGCCACACGCCTGTTCGCCGGACGCGGGCCCCAGCACGGCGACACCGTCGGCGCGCAACTGGGCCACATTGCGCTGCGTGGCCGGATTGGCCCACATTTCGCGGTTCATGGCGGGCGCCACCAGCAAGGGGCAGGCGCGTGCCAGGCACAGCGTCGACAGCAGGTCGTCGGCCAGGCCATGCGCCAGCTTGGCCATGAAGTCGGCGCTGGCGGGGGCCACCAGCACCGCGTCGGCGCCGCGCGTCAGCTCGATATGCGCCATATTGTTGGCGATGCGTGCATCCCAGGCATCGACGAACACCGGCCGGCCCGCCAGGGCCTGCATGGTGACCGGCGTGATGAACTGGGTGGCGGCCTGGGTCATGACGACATCTACCACCGCACCCTGTTCGGTCAGGCGGCGCACCAGTTCGGCGATCTTGTAGCAGGCAATACCGCCGGTCAGGCCTAGGACAATGCGTTTGCGGGCGAGGTCGAGCATGATGGAAACCGAGATTGCGGATTCCGCCATTATGCGGCAAAAAACCGGCGGGGCGTCTTGAAGCCCGGCGGCGGTGCTGCGCCGGGCCGGCCGCGTTCAGGCGCGCGGCTTGCGCGCGCGCAGGATCTCATCCAGCACCAGCAGCACGGCGCCGCAGGTAATGAACGCGTCAGCCAGGTTGAAGGCCGGGTAGTACCAGTCGTTCCAGTAGAACAGCAGGAAGTCGACGACATGGCCATAGGCCATGCGGTCGATCACGTTGCCCAGGGCGCCGCCCAGGATCAGGGTCAACGCCAGGCAGAAGCGCCGCTGCGCCGGGTGGCGGCGCAGCAGCCACACGATGACTACCGCGGCCACCAGGCCCAGGGCGGTGAAGAACCAGCGTTGCCAGCCGGCCTGCGAGGCCAGGAAGCTGAAAGCCGCGCCGCGGTTGTACATCAGCGTGAAGTCGAATACCGGCAGCACATTCAGGCGCTGGCCGTATTCGAATGCCGCGTCGAAATACAGCTTGGTGGCCTGGTCCAGCACGATCAGCAGCACGGCCAGCCCCAACCAGTGGCCCAGGCGCGGCGCGCGGCCGGGGACGGCGAGCGGCTTGTCGGATACAGCGGGTGCCATCGTGTCAGGCCTTCTCGCGCGGCTCGCCCGAGCCGAACAGGTTGGACACGCAGCGGCCGCAGATCTCGGGGTGGTCAGCATTGCTGCCGACATCCAGGCGCCAGTGCCAGCAGCGTTCGCACTTCTTGTGGCCCGAGGGCGCAATGTCGATGCGCAGTTCGCCGTTGCCTGCATGCACACTGGCACGCGAGACGATCAGCACGAAGCGCAGGTCGTCGCCCAGGCTTTCCAGCGTGGCGCGGTCGTCACCATCGGCGTACAGGTCGACTTCGGCCTGCAGCGACGACCCGATGCCGCCCGCGGTACGCACTTCTTCGAGCTTGCGCTGCACCTCGGCGCGGATGGCGCGCAGGCGAGCCCATTTTGCCGCCAGGGCGTCGGCATCGGCGTAGGGCGGCAGGGCGTGGTAGACCTCGGTAAAGATCGTGACGCGCGCGGCATCGGCTTGGTGGCGCAATGCCGAATCGGCCAATACCTTCCAGGCCTCTTCGGCGGTGAACGACAAGATGGGCGCCATCAGCTTCAGCAGCGCCTGCGTGATGTCCAGCAGGGCGGTTTGCGCCGAACGGCGCGCCAGGCTGTCGGCCGCCGTGGTGTACAGGCGGTCTTTGAGAATGTCCAGGTAGAACGCGCCCAGGTCTTCCGAGCAGAATGTCTGCAGGCGCGACACAGCGGGATGGAAATCGTAGCGTTCGTAGTTTGCCTGCACTTCGGCCTGCATCTGCGCCGTCATGGCCAGCGCATAGCGGTCGATCTCGAACAGTTCGCCATACGGCACCGCCTGGTTCACCGCATCGAAGTCGGCCAGGTTTGCCAGCAGGAAGCGCAGCGTGTTGCGGATGCGACGGTAGCCTTCCACCACGCGCTTCAGGATTTCATCGGAGATGGACAGTTCACCCGAGTAATCGGTGGATGCCACCCACAGGCGCAGGATCTCTGCGCCCAGCGAGTCGGACACCTTCTGCGGAGCGATGACATTGCCCACCGACTTGCTCATCTTGCGGCCCTGGCCGTCGACCACGAAGCCGTGCGTCAACAGCGCCTTGTAGGGCGGCTGGCCGTACAGCATGCAGCCGGTCAGCAGCGACGAATGGAACCAGCCGCGATGCTGGTCCGAGCCTTCCAGGTACAGGTCGGCCGGCCATGCCAGTTCGGCGCCGTGCGAGCCGCCCAGCACCTGGTCTTTACCGCCCAGGACGGTGGCGTGCGTGGTGCCGGAATCGAACCATACGTCGAGCGTATCGCGGTTCTTTTCGTATTGGCCGGCCTCGTCGCCCAGCAGTTCGCGCGGGTCCAGCGACTGCCAGGCCTCGATGCCGTGCTGCTCGACGCGCTGCGCGACCTGTTCCAGCAATTCCGGCGTGCGCGGATGCAGGGCGCCGGTTTCCTTGTTCACGAAGAACGCCATGGGCACGCCCCATTGGCGCTGGCGCGACAAGGTCCAGTCGGGCCGGTTGGCGATCATGGCGTGCAGGCGTGCGCGGCCCCAGGATGGATAGAAGGCCGTGGCGTCGATGCCCGCCAGCGCGCTGTCGCGCAACGTGGGCCCGCCATCGGCGGGCTGGACGTCCATGCCGGCGAACCACTGGCTGGTGGCGCGGTAGATGACTGGCGTCTTGTGGCGCCAGCAATGCATGTAGCTGTGCGACAGCTTGTGCATGTCCATCAGCGAGCCGGCTTCTTTCAGGGCCTCGACGATGCGGGGGTTGGCGTCCCAGATGGACAGCCCGCCGAACAGCGGCAGGCTTTCGGCATACTTGCCGTCGCCCAGCACGGGGTTCAGGATGTCATCGTCGGGCAGCCCATGGGCCTTGCAGGACACGAAGTCTTCAATGCCGTAGGCGGGCGCCGAGTGCACCACGCCGGTGCCGGCGTCCAGGGTGACGTAGTCGCCCAGGTACACCGGCGAGGTACGCGCATAACCAGGATGGGCGGCCGCCAGCGGATGATGGAAGCGCAGGTTTTCCAGGTTGGCGCCGGGAGCCGTGGCGATGATGTCGCCTTCCAGCTTCCAGGCCTGCAGGCAGGATTCCACCCGTTCCTTGGCCAGCATCAGCAGCGGGCCATGGGCGGGCGCGGGGCTGACACGCACCAGCGCGTATTCCAGCTCGGGGTGTACGTTCAGCGCCTGGTTGGCCGGAATGGTCCAGGGCGTGGTGGTCCAGATGACCACGGCGCCGTCGTCGACGCTGTCCAGCCCGAAAGCCGCGGCCAGGCCGGGCTTGTCGGCGAACGGGAAGGCCACGTCCACCGCCGGATCGACGCGGTCGGCGTATTCCACCTCGGCCTCGGCCAGCGCCGAGCCGCAGTCAAAACACCAGTTCACGGGTTTCAGGCCGCGAAAGACGTAGCCTTTCTGCAGAATGCCGCCCAGCGCCCGGATTTCATTGGCTTCATTGCTGAAGTTCATGGTCAGGTAGGGGCGGTCCCATTCGCCCAGCACGCCCAGGCGTTTGAAATCCTTGCGCTGCCGGTCGATCTGTTCCAGCGCGTAGGCGCGCGCCTTGGCCTGCACTTCGGTAACGGGCAGGCGCTTGCCGAATTTTTTCTCGATCTGGATCTCGATCGGCATGCCGTGGCAGTCCCAGCCTGGCACATAGTGCGCGTCGTAGCCGGCCATGTTGCGGCTTTTGACGATGATGTCTTTCAGGATCTTGTTGACCGCATGGCCGATATGGATGTCGCCGTTCGCGTACGGCGGCCCGTCGTGCAGCACGAACCGCGGCCGGCCGCGGCTGGCGGCACGGACGGCCTGGTAAATATGGTTCTCTTCCCATTGGGCAACCCAGGCGGGTTCGCGCTTGGCAAGGTCGCCCCGCATCGGGAAAGCGGTGTCGGGCAGATTGAGGGTTTTTTTATAGTCCATGAACGGCAAGATAAGCGCGCGCGTTTTGCGCGTCTTCGGCGATGGCGGCAGTCAGGGAAGGGATGTCGGGAAACTTTTCTTCGTCCCGCAGCTTGTGCAGGAACTCGATCCGCACGAGTTTACCGTATGCGTCGGCCGGGCCATCGAGCAGGTGCGTTTCGAGCAGCACGCGCCCGTGGTCTTCAATGGTGGGGCGTACGCCCAGGCTGGCGACGCCCGGCCGGGGAGCGTCGCCCAGGCCCAGCACGCGCACCACATAAATGCCCGAGCGCGCGGCGCAGCGCGGCGCCACGCGCAGGTTCATGGTGGGGAATCCCAGCGTGCGGCCCAGTTTCTGGCCGTGAATCACGTGGCCGCTGATCTGGAACGGCCGGCCCAGCAGGTGCTGGGCGCGGTCCAGGTCGCCCACCGCCAGCGCCGTGCGCACTTCGGAACTGGACACCCGGTGGCCGTGCCGGTCGGTGATGTCGGCCAGGGTCTGTACCTCGAATCCATGCACCATCCCGGCTTCGCGCAGCAGGTCGATGTCGCCGCTGCGCTTGCGGCCGAAGCGGAAGTCTTCGCCGACCAGCAGCCAACGGGTCTGCAGGCCCTGGACCAGCAGGTTCTCGATAAAGGCGTTGGCCGACATTTCCGCCAGGCGCGCGTCGAAGCGTTCCACCACCACCCGCGCCATGCCCTGGCACGCCAGGGCCTCGAGCTTGTCGCGCAGGCCCGAAATGCGGGTGGGAGCCAATTCCGGGCGCTGGTTCAGCGTGGCAAAGTACTCGCGCGGGTGGGGTTCGAAGGTCATTACCGCGGGCAGCAGCCCGCGTTCGTTCGCGGCTTGCCGCACGCGCGCCAGAATGGCCTGGTGCCCGCGGTGGACGCCGTCGAAATTGCCGATGGTCAGCGCGCAAGGCGCCCGTTGCGCGGGCGGCGGCGCGGATCGATAAAGTTGCAGCAAGGTTTTCACGACCGAGAGTTTACAATTTTGGGTTGGTTCGCCCTTGGAATATCTCATCTTGCCCGCTTCTCCCCCTTCTACGCGCCGCCTGGTCATCCTGATCTCGGGGCGCGGCAGCAACATGCAAGCCCTGGTACAGGCCTGCCGCGATCAGGCGTGGCCAGCCACGGTCAGCGCCGTCATCGCCAGCCGGCCCGACGCCGCCGGGCTGCAGTGGGCGCGCGAGCAGGGCATCGCTACCCAGGGGCTGTACCACAAAGACTTTCCCAGCCGCGAAGCCTTTGACACACAGCTGGCCCGTGAAATCGACCAATACCAGCCCGACTACGTGCTGCTGGCCGGCTTCATGCGCGTGCTGACGCCGGGTTTTGTCAACCATTACGCCGGGCGGCTCGTGAACATCCATCCTTCACTGTTGCCTATGTTTCCCGGGCTGCACACTCATGCGCAGGCCCTGGCCACGGGGGTCAGGCTGCACGGTTGTACGGTGCACTTCGTGACCCCCGTGCTGGATCACGGCCCCATCATCGCGCAGGGCTGCGTGCCGGTGCTGGGCGGCGACACGCCCGAGACCCTGGCCGGGCGCGTGTTAGCGGTCGAGCATCAGGCTTACCCCGCCGCGGCGCGCTGGCTGGTGGAAGGGCGGGTGCGCCTGACACCGGACCAGCGCGTCGAAGTCGACGGCGAGCCGCAACGTCTATTCATGGGGGCATAGGCGGCCCGCCGTGCCCTCCGGTAGTCTGACTGGTCGCGGCGCCCGCCGCGCCCCCATTGGAAGCATCATGAACAAGAACTCCGCCTCCCGGCCGCGCAGCGCCGGTTCTTCTGCCTCGAACCGTTCCGGCGCGGCGGCCCGCGGCGGCGCGCGCCGCCC
>NZ_JAJMLX010000270.1 GCF_020991325.1 Bordetella petrii
CGGGGGCGGCGCCCGCGGGGGCCGCCGCGGTCAGCGCAACGGCGGCCAGGGCTACGGAAAGTCGAACGGGCTTGAACATGGCGGGTCCTTGCAAAGTTTCCGGATGCCGGCCGCGGCCGGGGTGGATCAGAGCAGTGTGCCGGCCAGCGCCGCCAGCACCAGCAGGGCGCCTGTCCAGAGGTTGGCGCGGAACAGCATGAAATTGCGATCGGGCCGCTGCAGGTCGAAGGTATACAGTTGCCAGGCCAGGTGCAGCGCCACCACGGCCATGCCGGCCTGGTAGCCCCAGCCCATGCCCATGGCGTAGCCGCCCCAGGCCCACAGCGCGATGGTGGCCAGGTAGAAGCCGCCAATCCACAGTTTGCCTTGCTGGCCGAAGCGCATGGCGGTGGAGCGCAGGCCCACCTTCTGGTCGTCGCGTATGTCGACGTAGGCATAGATGCTGTCGTAGCCCACTTGCCACAGCACCGCGCCCGCCCACATGGCGATGGCGGCCAGCGGCAGAGTGTTCTGCGTGTCCGACCAGGCCATCAGCATGCCCCAGTTGAAGCAGATGCCCAGCACGACCTGCGGCCAGTAGGTCACCCGCTTGCACAGCGGGTAGATGAACACGAAGGGTAGCACCGCCACTGCCAGCCAGCGGCTCATGTCGTTGATGAAGAACAGCAGCGAACCGCACACCAGCAATTGGCCCAGCAGGAACCACACGGCCTGGCGCATGGAAAGCTGCCCGCTGGTCAGGGGCCGGAAGCGCGTGCGTTCGACGTGCTTGTCGAACTCGCGGTCGCACATGTCGTTCACCGTGCAGCCTATGCCGCGCATCAGCAGCGCGCCCAGTGAAAAAATGACCAGGCGGCCCAGCTCGGGCAGGCCGCCCGCGGCCTGGATCAGGGCGGCGATGCAGGGCAGCAGCGTAAGCCACGTGCCGATGGGGCGGTCCAGGCGGCACAGCCGCGCGTACGGCCGCCAGGAACGGGGCAGCCAGCGTTCGACCCAGTCGGTGAAGACGATGTCGTTGAGATCGGGGGATGCGGAATGTGGCGCGCTCACCATGATGACAATGCGGCGGATCGGTGTGGGCGTTGAAAAAAGGGCGGCATGATGGCCGCCCTGCACATCTTATATCAGGCGTACTGCTTGAGCAGCCTGCCCAGAATGGCGATGCCCGCGCGGATGCGGTCTTCGGGCACCGTGGCGAAACTCAGCCGCAGGGTATTGGCCTTCGGGCTGCCCGCATAGAACGGCGCGCCCGGCACGAAGGCCACGTTCTGTTCGATGGCCTGCGTCAGCAGCTTCGCGCTGTCGATGTGTTCGGGCAGCGTCACCCACAGGAACATGCCGCCTTCGGGCCTGGTCCAGGTCACCGTATCGGGGAATTCGCGCTCGATGGCTTCCAGCATGCAACGGCCCTGGGCGCGGTAGATTTCGCGCACCGTGGGCAGGTGTTCTTCCAGGAAGCCGTCTTTCACGACTTCGTACACGGCCATCTGGGTCAGGGTGGGCGTGTGCAGGTCGGTGGCCTGCTTGGTTTGCACCAGCTTGTCGATGATGCTGCGGTGCGCGGCGATGTAGCCCAGGCGCAGGCCTGGCGCCAGCACCTTCGAGAACGTGCCCAGGCGGATGACATTGGCGCCATACTCGCCGGCCAGCGCCAGCAGGCCGGGTTGCGGCTCGCCCGCATAGCGCAGTTCGCCATAGGGGTCGTCTTCGATGATGGGCACGCCCAGTTGCGCCGCGCGCTGCACCAGCGCCTTGCGGCGCTCCAGGTTCAAGGTGCGGCCGGTGGGGTTCTGGAAGTTGGGCAGCGCATACAAAAAGCGCGCGCCTTCGGCCAGTTCGGGCGTCAGGGCTTCGGGAATCAGGCCGCCGTCGTCGGTGGGCACCGGCACATACTGCGGCTGGTACAGGCTGAACGATTGCAGGGCGCCCAGGTAGCTGGGGTCTTCGACCAGGATCTTGCTGCCTTCATCGATCAGCACTTTGCCCAGCAGGTCCAGCGCTTGCTGCGACCCCGACACGATCAGGATCTGGTCGGGCGCGACGTTGGCGCCCGCGCGGTTCAGGTCGTCGGCCACCCATTGGCGCAGCGGCGCATAGCCTTCGGTGGGACCATATTGCAGGGCGGCCCGCCCGTTGGTGGCCAATACCTTGTCGAACGCCGCGCGCACTACCTCTACCGGAAAGCCGCCGGGGGCGGGCAGGCCGCCCGCAAAAGAAATGACCTCGGGCCGCTCGGTGACCTTGAGGATTTCGCGGATGGCGGAACTGGTGAGCTGTTTGGCGCGCTGGGAAAATGCGCACACGGGTTCGAAGGGTTTGTCCATGAGGGGAATCGTGACGAAAGAACGGAAATAAAGAGCAAATATTGTCCCACAACGCCATTGTTGCGCCGCATGATGGGGGCACGGGCCTAAAATCACTTGGTTTGATAGTTGCCTGTACAGTTACATTTACATGTTCATCGCCGCCGACCTGCCCACCGACGACAAGCCCCGTTTCTACGCCGAACTGGCCGCCCAGGCGCGCGCCCTGTTGGAGGGCGAAACCGACCGCATCGCCAACGCGGCCAACTTGGCCGCCCTGGCCTACCAGGCGCTGCCGCGCATCAACTGGGCAGGTTTCTACTTCTACGACGGCCGTGAATTGGTGCTGGGCCCCTTCCAGGGCAAGCCCGCCTGCGTGCGCATCGCCCTGGGCCGCGGGGTGTGCGGCGCGGCCGCCAGCCAGCGCCAGACCCAGCTGGTGGCAGACGTGCATGCCTTTCCCGGCCATATTGCCTGCGACGCCGCGTCCCGTTCCGAGATCGTGGTGCCCCTGGTGCTGGGCGATGAACTGCTGGGCGTCTGGGACGTCGACAGCCCCGAACCGGGCCGGTTCGACCAAGACGACCGCCAGGGCATGCAGGCGCTGTGCGCGGTGTTCCTGGAAAGCCTGAGCATGAAGTAACCATCTGCGCCCCGGGGGGGCCGAACACGGAAGGAGAGAAATTGAAAGAAACATCCCCATCCATGGTCATACGCCGGCCCGTTTTCTATACGGCCGCCGCATTCTTGCTGCTGGTCGTGGTATTTGCCATTACCGCGCCGCAACAGGCGCAAAGCCTGTTCGACACCACGCAGGGCTGGATCCTGGCCAACGTCAGCTGGTTCTACATACTGGTGGTCGCCATCATCCTGTTGTCGGTGGTGTATCTGGCCGTCAGCCGCTACGGTGACATCAAGCTGGGCCCCGACCACAGCGAGCCCGATTACCGCAACTTCACCTGGTTCGCCATGCTGTTCTCGGCTGGCATGGGCATCGGCCTGATGTTCTTCGGCGTGGCCGAACCGGTCATGCACTTCATGTCGCCGCCAGTGGGCGAAGGGGGCACCGCCCAGGCCGCCCGCGAAGCCATGAAGATCACTTTTTTCCACTGGGGCTTCCACGCCTGGTCCATCTACGCCATCGTGGCGCTGATCCTGGCCTTTTTCTCGTACCGGCATGGCCTGCCCCTTACGCTGCGCTCGGCCCTGTACCCGCTGATCGGCAACCGCATCCATGGGCCCATCGGCCATGCGGTGGATATTTTCGCCATCATTGGCACGGTGCTGGGCGTGGCCACGTCGCTGGGCGTGGGGGTGGCGCAGATCAACAGCGGCCTGAACCATCTGTTCGGCCTGCCGGTCAACGTGCCGGTGCAGGTGGTGCTGATAGTCGTGACTTGCGGGCTGGCGACCATTTCGGTGGCCAGCGGCCTGGACAAGGGCATCCGCATTCTGTCCGAATCCAACCTGCTGCTGGCCGTGGTGCTGCTGGTGTTCGTGCTGGTAATGGGCCCCACGGTGTTCCTGTTCCAGACCTTCGTGCAGAACACGGGCACCTATCTGTCCGACATCGTCAGCAAGACGTTCAATCTGTATGCCTACGAACCCACCGACTGGATCGGCGGCTGGACGCTGTTCTACTGGGGCTGGTGGATTGCGTGGTCGCCTTTCGTGGGCCTGTTCATCGCGCGTATTTCGCGCGGCCGCACTATCCGCGAGTTTATTAGCGGCGTGCTGCTGGTACCCACGGGCTTCACCCTGTTCTGGATGACAGTGTTCGGCGATACGGCCATCCACATGATCCTGGTGGACAACATCCCCGGCTTTGCGCAAACCGTCGAGGCCGACTCGGCGCTGGCCTTGTTCGCCTTTCTGGAAAACCTGCCCCTGGGCGGCATCATTTCCTTCGTGGCCATCGCCATGGTGGTGGTGTTCTTCGTCACGTCGGCCGACTCGGGGGCGCTGGTGGTCGATTTGCTGGCATCGGGCGGGGCCGAGCGCACGCCGGTGTGGCAGCGCATTTTCTGGTCGCTGTCGATGGGGGCCGTGGCCATCGCGCTGCTGCTGGCCGACGGGCTGTCGGCACTGCAAACCGCCACTATCGCCAGCGCGCTGCCGTTCTCCGTCATTCTGCTGCTGTCCATATGGGGCTTATTCAAGGCGCTGAAGCTCGACGCCACCAAGCGGGGCATCCGCTACCAGTCGCTGACCCTGTCACGGCCGGCGCGCGGCGGGCAGTCGTGGGAACGACGCCTGCGCAATATGGTGATGATGCCGCGCCGTTCGCACGTGCTGCGCTACATTGCCGACGTGGTCACGCCGGCCCTGGAAGACGTGGCCGACGAACTGCGCAAGCAGGGCTATGCGGTGGAAGTTGCGCAGCATGCCGATGACGGGTCGGTGGTGATGGACGTCTCGCACGGCGAGCACCTGGATTTCTCGTATTCCGTGCGCCCCGAGGCATTCGTGCGGCCCACCCTGACCCCCAACGAAGACACCAGCGAAGAAGAACGCAAGTACTTCCGGGCCGAGGTCCACCTGCGCGAGGGCGGTCAGGACTACGACATCATGGGCTGGAGCCGCGACGCCGTCATTGGCGACATTCTCGACCAGTACGAGCGCCACCGCCATTACCTGCACATGGTGCGCTAAGCCGGCCATTGACAGTGCGTGGGCCGCGGGGTAGATTTTGCTCCTGCCCAACGCCCACGCATTGTCTTCATGTTCCAGGCCGCCTTGTTCGCCAACCATTTCCGCGCCCCTGCTGACGCGGCCGTGCGTTGCGCCGGCCTGAAATCCAAAAAACAGCGGCTCATCTGACCGGAGCCTTGCTGTTCCGTCAGATGGGCGACGGAACGGCGGCAACCGGCGGCGCTGCGCGCTGCGCGCATTTCCCTGTATTCCTGGCTCTTCTGCACGGTAACCAAGCGGTCTACCCAGGAGATTGTCATGTCTGAAGTGCTTGCTACGCCGGTGTTCCAGGGGGTGTGGATCCCGCTGGTCACCCCGTTTCTGGATTCGCGGGTCGACGGTGCCGCGCTGCGCCGGCTGGTGCGCCATTGCGCCGTGGCGGGCGTGGACGGCCTGGTGGTGTGCGGCAGCACGGGCGAAGCCGCCGCCCTGGACGATGCCGAGCAACTGGCCGTGCTGGATACCGTGCTGGACGAGGCCGGCGGCCTGCCGGTGGTCATGGGCCTGGCCGGCAACCACCAGGGCCACGTGCTGCATCGGCTGGCGGCTTTCGGCACCCGGCCCCTGGCGGGCGTGCTGGCCCCGGCGCCCTATTACGTGCGGCCTGGCCAGCAGGGGGCGCTGGCCTATTTCCGCGCCCTGGCGGATGCCTCGCGCGCGCCACTGGTGCTGTACGACATCCCGTACCGCACCGGTACATCTTTGGACACCGATACCCTGCTGGCCTTGGCCGGCCACGGCAACATCGCCGCCATCAAGGATTGCGGCGGCTCGCTGGACAAGACCGTGGCGCTGATCGCGCATGGCGGCCTGCGCGTGCTGGCTGGCGAAGACCTGCATGCCTTGTCCACCTTGTGCCTGGGTGGCAGCGGCATGATCGCGGCCGCGGCCCACGTACGGCCCGATCTGTACGTGGCCCTGGACCGCGCCGTGCGCGCCCAGCGCCTGGACGAGGCGCGCCGCCTGTTCCACGCGCTGGCGCCGGTCATACGCCTGGTGTTCGCCGAACCGAATCCGGGGCCGCTGAAGGCCTGGCTGGCCCGGCAGGGCCTGCT
>NZ_JAJMLX010000271.1 GCF_020991325.1 Bordetella petrii
TCACGCGCGGCCTGCTGGCCGCGCAGGCCGACGGCCGCCGCGCCGGCGGCGCCTTGCCGATACTGGGCCCGGTATCCACCGCGTCGTGGAACCGCTACCTGGAAAGCTTCAAGCGCCCGATTCCCGAGTGGTTCGTCGAGAAAGTGAAAACAGACAGCGAATAATCCGCTGCAACCGGCAACGCCCCTGCAATGAAACCGTTATCACGCCTCTTGCCTGCGCCTTCGGGCCAGCGCGGCTCCATCGCCATATCGGCGGCATTCGCCGTGCTGATCGGCATGGTGGTCCTGCTGTCGGTGCAGGTGGGCTATTTGTTCTACATGAAGCGCGAACTGCAGAAGGCGGCCGACCTGGCGGCCTTGTCGGCCGTGCAGGTGCTGGCGCCCACTGGCGCGCCGTCCGATTGCGCGGCCGGTTCGCCGGTTACCGTGGCGGCGCAGGCCAGCGCGGTGGCCAATGTGCCGGGTTTCGTCGACACGGTGACGGCTGCCGATGTCACGGTGGACTGCAAGTATTGGGATCCCACCCGCGCCGACGCTGGCGGCATGCATCTATTCGAGCCGGACGCCGCCACGGGCGGCCGCGTCAATGCGGTGCGGGTGCGCATCGACAAGACGCTGAGCGCGCTGATCCCCAGTGTGGTGGGCGACTGGGTGGGCGGCACTCGCGCCAGCGTCGTGGCGGTGGCGTCGAACACAGCACCCACCGCCGCTTTCAGTGTCGAATCCCGGTTGCTGCGCCTGGCATCCGACGGTCTGCTGGGCAAGCTGCTGGCCACGCTGGGGGCCACGCCCAACCAGTTGACCGTGCTCGACTCCGCCGGGCTGGTCAACCTGGATGTCACGCCGTCCGGGTTGCTGCAGCAACTGGGCCTGCCGTTGTCGGTGCTGTCGGGCATCGGCACGCCGGAAGAGCTGGCCGCCCTGGACGCCGTATCGCTGGGAGACCTGCTCAACGCCACGCTGGCCGTCGCGCAGCGCACCAGCGGCACGGCGCAGGCGCAGGTGGGGCTGCTGGCCAACATCATCAATGTAATGCTGGATGTGGCGCCGCTGGATATCCCCATCAAACTGTTCGGTGACGGCGGCCTGCTGGACGCGCACCTGGCCACGGACGCGCAATCGGCGCTGCAGGCCGACATCAAGGTCATCGACCTGCTGCAAACCAGCCTGATGATCGCCAACGGCGATAACCTGATCAACCTGGGGCTGGACGTGCCCATCCTGGGCGTGCAAAGCCGGGTGCGCGTGGTCGAGCCGCCGTCGATCGCCGTGGGCGGCGTGGGCACGCGCGCCAGCACCGCCGGGGTGCGCGTCTACTTGCGGCTGAAAACCGAGAGCATCCCCGTGGTGGGGCCCCTGCTGAGCACGTTGGGCACGAAAGTGGATCTGCCCCTGATCATCGAGGCGGGCCAATCCGACGCGACGCTGACGGCCCTGTGCCAGGCGCCCCTGACACCGCAGCAGGCGACCTTCGACGTGCGTTCGTCGGTGGCCAACGTGTGCCTGGGCAAGTTTCCCGCCATGGATCCTTCCAACGACGAGACCTTCTTCTCGCGCACCAATGCCTGCATCGAAGAAGAATTCACTTCGGTGCAGCGCCACCAGGTGCTGAATGTGCTGGGCATTCTGCCGCTGACCAGCCGTGTGGCGCTGCCGGTGTTCCGCGCCGGCACGCCGGTGTCGGTGACCTTGACCGAACCGCCTTCGCCCGACGCGAACAAGACGGTGGTGGCCACCGACCTGGACCTGGCGGCCACCGCCGCAGACGTGACCGATGCCGTGGTAGGAGGCATCCTGGGCGACCTGCTGGGCAGCGGCACCAGCCTGAATGCCCAGCAGCGCAAGGAACTGGCGGCCCAATTGGTGGGTCCGTCCGCCAACGGCCGTTCCATTACACAGGTAGTGAACGAACTGCAGTGGTCCCGCCAGGCCATGGACACCCTGGGCCAGCGCATGTCACAGGGCGGGCTGACGGGCGTGCTGGGCGGCACCTTGCAGGTGGTGGGCAACGTGCTGGGTTCGCTGCTGTCACCCGTGCTGGATATCGGGTGCGGCGTGGGCGGCCTGTTCGGCAACCTGAAGCAATGCCGCATCGATACCGTGGCCGACCTGGTGTTGAACGCGGGCGGCAATTCGATCAACGGTTTGCTCAGCGTGGTGGTGGCATTGCTGGAGCCGTTGCTGGATCCCTTGTCGGCGCTGCTGCAGAACCTGTTGAACCTGCTGGGCCTGAACCTTGGAGAAACCGACGTGTCGCTGCTGTCCGTGGATTGCGGCAAGCCACGGCTGGTGTATTGAGATGATGACGCACCTTCTTTTCCTGTCCCACGGTATGGCGCATGCGTAGCAAGCTCATCCGCGACGATTTCGACCTGTTTGTCTGGGAGGGCACTTCGGACATCGCCGAGCGTGCCGAGCGCTGCCTGGCCGGCATCGATGTGACGGTGGTGCGCGCCGACGCCGGCACCGCCTTTCCGCCGCCTCGCGACATCACGCGCACCTCGTTGGCGCTGGTGTCGGTATCGGTCATGGGCGACAAGCGCTTCAGCGGCTACGACTGGCTGGCCTCGCAGGGCATGCCCGTGATCTGGGTGGCCGCCGAAACGCGCGGCCACGACCCGCGCTTTTATCCGCCCGAGTATTCCCATACCTTGCCGCTGGCCTTCACGTCGGCCGAACTGCGCAAGCAGCTGTTCGATCTGCTGGGTTCGCTGGATCGCGCCGATCGCCAGGTGGCGCGCTGCGAACAGCCGTTCGTGGCGGTGTCTACCCCCATGCAGGCCTTGCTGGCCGAAGCCCAGATGTTCGCCGATTGCCGTAGCAACGTGCTGGTACATGGGCAAACCGGGGTGGGCAAAGAGCGCGTGGCCCGGCTGCTGCACGACCGCGCCGCCTGGGCCGACGGCCCGTTCGTGGCGGTGAATTGCGGCGCCATCCCCGAAGGCTTGTTCGAGGCGCATTTTTTCGGCCATGCCAAGGGGGCGTTCACGGGGGCCGTGGGCACCCACAAGGGCTACTTCGAACAGGCCGACGGCGGCACGCTGTTCCTGGACGAGATCGGCGACCTGCCGCTGTACCAGCAGGTAAAGCTGTTGCGCGTGCTGGAACAGAACACGGTGACGCGGCTAGGGTCCACCGTGGAAGTGCCCGTGGATTTCCGGCTGGTGGCCGCCACCAATAAAGACTTGCGCGAGTTGTGCGCGCAGGATGAATTCCGCTCGGACTTGTATTACCGCCTGGCCGTCATCGAACTGTACATTCCCAGCCTGGAAGAACGCGGTCCGGAGGAAAAGATCGCCATCTTCCGGGCCTTGCTCGACCTCCACGGCACGGTCGGGGATGAGCCCCCGCCTGCCTGGCTGCTGGAACGGGTGGCCAACACCACCTTCGCCGGCAATGTGCGCGAATTGTCGAATGTGGTCGAACGGGTGGCTATCGTGCGCCGCCAGTTCCAGTCCTGGCACCAGCCGCGCATCGAACAGATCTTCGACCGCATGGCGGCCGCGCCGGGCAGGGCGGCATTGGTGCTGGCGGCGGGTACGGGCGACGTGCTGTTGTCCGAGGCCGATAAAACCGAACGAGCCCGCATTCTGGCGGCCCTGGAATCGCATGGCTGGCGGCGCCAGGACACCGCGCATTACCTGGGGATCAGCCGCAAGGTGCTGTGGGAAAAGATGCGCAAGCTGAGACTGGGCAACAACCAGGGCGAACTGGCGGAAGGGCTGGCCGAACCTCTGTAGGGTGGGTGCCACAGGGGAAACCACGCTCCTGGGATTCGCAATTAATTGGTATAGTTCTGCAACGTTTTTTTGGGGAAGGCATGAAAGTCCATCAACTTCACACCGCAGTGCGCTTGGCGGTACTGGGCGTGGCGTTGTCCGGCCTGGCGGCTTGCGCCAGTGCGCAGCCCGAAGCCAGCCGCTCGCCGGTGCAGCAGGTGGAAAATCAGCAGCCCGGCGACACCCCCGTGACGCCGCCGGCGCCCGCGGCGCCCAAAGCCAATTCCACCGTGGCCGAACTGCAGGCGCTGATCCAGAACCGCCAGGTGTCCGAACTGCGCACCACCTACAACGGTACCTACGGCGCCAGCCTGCTGTTCAAGGCCGACGACCTGACGTATTACGCGGCGCTGTTCCAGCAGAAAGACTTCTGGCGCGTGGTGCGCACCGAATCCGAGAAACAGGCCGAAGAAACCTACCGGGCCTTTGCGCGGCAATCGGCCGACCTGGCCGAAGTCGACATCAAGCGCATCAAGCTGCAGGCCGAATATGCGCGCTCGGAGCGCATGCTGGCCGAACGCAGCAGCGAACTGGCCACCCTGCAGGCCGACCAATCCCTGCGCCGCCAGCAGGAACAGCAGGTGGCGGCCCGCCAGGAACAAGCGCGCGTGCAGGCTGCCGCGCTGTCGCAGCAACAGCAGCAGCTGCGCGGCGAGCTCAGCGCCATGCAGCGGCAAATCGATGCCCTGCAGGCCCAGCAAGCCGAGCTCGAACGCGAAAATACCGCCGCGACGCGCAAGCGCAGCGGCAAGTAGCACGGCATATAAGCACCCAAACAGAACGGGCCCATCGGGCCCGTTTTGTTTGGCATGGCGGTGCAAGCGCCTGGTATCCAGGTCCCTGCGGCGAGTTTTCGCCGGCACTCCAGGTGTCTGGCTCCCGTCAGGGTGCCAGACACCGTTTGCGCGGTACGGCAGCGTTATTGCAGCCGGTCGTCGTCCAGGAAATCGGGCAGGGCCATGACGTCGATGCCATCGTCCTGCAAGGCCTCGCGTTCTTCGGACGTGGCGGTGCCGCGGATGGGACGTTCGTCGGCGTCGCCCGACTGGATGCGGCGGGCCTCTTCGGCGAAGCGCGGGCCCACGTTTTCGGTGTTGCGCAGTATTTCGCGGATCTGGCGCAGCACGGCGCCCTGCAGGCGGGCCATGGCGGCAGGGTCGGCGGGGGTCTTGGCGCCGGGGCCGGGCGATGCGGCGGGTGCCGGCGCGGGGGGCGCACGCAAGTGCGCCACGTTCAGGCGGGGAGCCGACAGGCGCTTGGACACCTTGGCCGACGCGCAGACCGGGCAGGTAACCAGGCCGCGCGCCTGCTGCGCGTCGTAATCGTCATGCGAGCCGAACCAGCCTTCGAAAAGATGGCCCTGGTCGCATTCCAGGTCGAATACTTTAAGCGCCATACCCCACCGGAAGCCGGATCAGTTCACGCGGCTGCGGTATTCGTTGGTGCGCGTGTCGATTTCGATTTTGTCGCCAATGGCGCAGAACAGCGGCACGCTGAGTTCGAAACCGGTGTTGAGCTTGGCGGGCTTGAGCACCTTGCCCGAGGTGTCGCCGCGCACGGCGGGTTCGGTGTAGGTGATTTCGCGCACCAGGATGGTGGGCAGTTCAACCGAAATGGCGCGGCCTTCGTAGAAGACCACTTCCACGGGCATGGCTTCTTCCAGGTAGTTCAGCGCATCGCCCATGCTTTCGGCTTCGATTTCGTACTGGTTGTAGTCTTCATCCATGAAGACGTACATGGGGTCGGCGAAGTACGAGTAGGTGCATTCCTTGCGCTCGAGCACCACGACGTCGAATTTTTCGTCGGCCTTGTAGACGGATTCGCTGCCCGAGCCGCTGAGCAGGTTCTTGAACTTCAGCTTGACGACGGCGGCGTTGCGGCCGGACTTGTTGTATTCGGTCTTCTGGACCACGAGGGGATCCTTGCCGACCATGATCACGTTGCCGACTCGCAATTCCTGAGCGGTTTTCATCGATTAAAAACTCCGGGTAATAGAGCGCGCTCGCCGTGCTTGCGCGCGGGCGCCGGAAGTTGGCCGGCCCACGTGCCCCGGGAGGCTGTCAAAGTCGAGCCCTGGCCCGCCGCAAAATGCGCAGGGCAAAGAAACTCGGAAAACTCTCTATTCTAGCGTTTCCTGGATAATTCTGCGCAAAAATCGGCCAAGGTGTCCCCTAAATCGGGGCGGCCGGCGTAGTGGGTGTCCCAGTCGCGCGCGGCCGCCTGCCAGCGGCTCCAGGCCGCGGGGGCCAGGGCGGC
>NZ_JAJMLX010000272.1 GCF_020991325.1 Bordetella petrii
CCACGGTGCTGGACGGCATCTCGCTCAACATCGACGCGGGCGAGGTGGTCGTGGTGGTGGGGCCGTCCGGCTCCGGCAAGTCCACCTTCCTGCGGTGCATCAATGTGCTCGAAACGATCAACGGCGGCGATCTGCTGGTCGACGGCCTGAGCGTGCACGGCGGCACCCGCTGCGCCAGCATCACCGGCGCCTGGGTGGCGGCGGCCGATGCCGTGGCCCTGCTGATGCGGCGTGGCGACCTGGCCGCCAACCCCATCCGCGACGCCGTGGCGGCCGTGTCGGTGGGGCTGGTGGCCGGCCGGCCCGTGCTGGACCTGGACTACGAAGAAGATTCCGCCTGCGATGCGGACGTGAACGTGATCATGACCGGCGCCGGCGCTTTCGTCGAAGTGCAGGGCACGGGCGAAGGCGCCACGTTCACCCGCGCCGAACTAGATGCCATGCTGGCCCTGGCCGAGCAGGGCATCGGCCAACTGGTGCGGGCCCAGCGCGCGGCGCTGGCGTAGGCAGGGGTCTGGCCGGCGCACACATCGGTGTCTGACACCCCTGGCGGGGAGTCAGACACCCGCAGACCGGCCTGCTTTTCCCGTCAAGGTAGTGCCATGGGTGTCTGACACCTAGCGTGTCAGACACCGCCAAGCAGGATCAAGGCCGCTATCTGGCCGGCAGCAGCGCTTCCACGCGCGCCAGGCTTTCCAGGCCCCACACGGTATCGATCAACCGGCGCACTTCGGCGTCGGTGGCGGCTTGCGCATACACCCCCAGGCTCAGGGCCTTGGCTTCGATTTCGGGCCGGCTGAGCGTGTTGCCGGGATCGCCCTTGGGTTCGTCCACGCGGCCATGCAGCACGCGGCCGTCGGTGGTGCGCACCGTAACCTTGCCGATCCAGCGTTCGGGGTAGGCGGCATCCACCTCGGGGTCGAGTTCCATGCTGACTTTTTCCCGCAACTGGGCCACGTCCTGGTTGCCCAGGGCCGCGTCGAATTCGGCCAGGCCGGCACGGCCGCTGCGCGCGATCAGGGCCAGCACGGTGCCCATCGAGAATTTCGACTGGTGCACGGTCTTGGGGTCGACCACGGGGCCCAGCACGTCGATGGCGCCTTGATGCACGTGGGTAACCACCTGTGCCAGGTCGCCCACCTGCAGTTTGTATTCGCGCATGACCTGCTGCAGGGCATCGGCCGCCGGATGGGTATGGCGGCACGAAGCGTGGTACTTGAAGGACGTCTCGGCCAGTGCCCAGCGCTCGCCCAGGCGGTCGAGCAGGCGGGCCGGGTCGGCATCTTGGGACATGCCCGCCGCCATGCCTTGCGCGCCTTCCAGGATGCGGCGCGCGCCGGTGAAACCCTCTTGGGCCAGGTAGGCGGCGGTCAGGCCGTCGGCGGCGGCCTTGGCGGTATGCAGCTGCTTGGAATCGGCCGCGTCGCGCAGGAATTCCCACAGGCCGGCGGCCTGCGTGCCGGCCGAGCCCAGGGCATGCAGCATTTGTTCGGCGTTCAGGCCCAGCAGGCGGCCCACCGTGACGGCTGCCGCCACGGTGCCTACCGTGCCGGTGGTGTGGAAGATCTTGTAGTGCGAACGCCCCAGGTATTCGCCCACGCGGATGCCCACTTCGTAGCCGGCCACCGCGGCTACCAGCAGGTCTTTGCCTGAACGGCCCAGGGCCTGGGCCACGGCCAGGGCAGGGGGGAACACCACCGCGGCGGGGTGGAACACCGAGCCATTGTGCACGTCGTCCTGCTCGACCACGTGGGCGGCCGCGGCGTTCACCATGGCGGCAAACAGCGGCGAGGTCTGGCGCCGCGTGATCAGCACCTGCGACGGGCCTTCGGCCGGGCCCATGGCCGCGGCATAGCGTTCGATGGCCTGCACGGCGCGGGCACCGGCGCCCGCCAGGATGGAACCCAGCGTGTCCAGCAGCAGGTCTTCGGCGCGCCGCAATACCGGCGCCGGAATGTCTTCAAAGCGCAGCCCGGCGGCGAATTCGGCCAGCGCGGCGCTGGGGTGGGGGTGAGCAGTGGTGGTCATGGGCTGCGGTCAGAATGAACGGGGCAGGCCCAGCACATGCTCGGCCACGTAGGAAAGAATCAGGTTGGTGGAAATGGGCGCCACCTGGTACAGGCGGGTTTCGCGGAACTTGCGTTCCACGTCGTATTCGGTGGCGAAGCCGAACCCGCCGTGGAACTGCAGGCAGGCGTTGGCGGCTTCCCAGGACGCGTCGGCCGCCAGCAGCTTGGCCATGTTGGCCTGCGCGCCGCACGGCTTGTGGGCGTCGAACAGGCGGCAGGCCTCGTAGCGCATCAGGCTGGCGGCTTCCACATTGATGTGGGCCCGGGCGATGGGAAACTGCACGCCCTGGTTCTGCCCGATGGGGCGGCCGAACACCATGCGTTCCTTGGCATAGGCGGCCACCTTGTCCACGAACCAGTAGCCGTCGCCGATACATTCGGCGGCGATCAGGGTGCGTTCGGCGTTCAGGCCGTCCAGGATGTACTTGAACCCCTTGCCTTCCTCGCCGATCAGGTTCTCGGCCGGAATTTCCAGGTTGTCGAAGAACAGTTCGTTGGTCTCGTGGTTGACCATATTGGGGATGGGGCGCACTTCCATGCCGTTTTTCACGGCGTGGTGCAGGTCTACCAGGAAAATCGACATGCCTTCCGACTTGCGGGTAACCTGGTCCAGCGGCGTGGTGCGCGCCAGCAGGATCATCAGGTCGGAATGCTGCACCCGCGAAATCCACACTTTCTGGCCATTGATGACATAGCGGTCGCCGCGGCGCACGGCAGTGGTCTTGATCTTGGTGGTGTCGGTGCCCGTGGTGGGCTCGGTAACGCCCATGGACTGCAGGCGCAGTTCACCATTGGCGATGCGCGGCAGGTACTCGCGTTTTTGCGCTTCCGAACCATGGCGCAGCAGCGTGCCCATGTTGTACATCTGGCCGTGGCAGGCGCCCGAATTGCCGCCGCTGCGGTTGATTTCTTCCATGATGACCGAGGCTTCGGTCAGCCCCAAGCCCGATCCGCCATATTCCTGGGGGATCAGCGCCGCCAGCCAGCCGGCTTCGGTCAGGGCGCGCACGAATTCTTCGGGGTAGCCGCGTTCTTCGTCGATTTTGCGGAAGTATTCGCCGGGAAACTGGGAGCACAGGTCGCGGACGGCTTCGCGGATGTCCTGGAAATCGTGATTGGAGTCTGACATGTCGGGAAAAGTCTATGATGAGGCTTATAGATAATCCAGGCACTTTGCCGTAATCCGGGCCGGCTTGCCAATTTATGATTGCTTAATACCGGGTTAGCAATTGCCGAAGCAGGGGAATACATGGCGGGGCATTTCGATCTGACCGATCTGCAGTTGATGGTGCACGTCGGCGACTGGCATAGTCTGACCCGCGGCGCCGAGAAAACCCATTTGTCGTTGCCGGCGGCCAGCACGCGCATCAAGAACCTGGAAGAGTATTTCGGCACGCAGTTGCTGTACCGCACCAGCCAGGGGGTGACCCTGACGCCGTCGGGCGAAGCCTTTACGCGCCATGCGCGCACCGTCATGCGGCAGGTTGAGCAGTTGCGCGGCGACATGCAGGAATTCGCCCGTGGCGTGAAAGGCCATGTCCGGGTGCTCGCCAACACCACCGCCATGACGGAATTCATGCCGGCGGTGCTGGGGCGCTTCCTGGCCGCCCATCCGGACGTCAACGTTGAACTGCGCGAACGCCTTAGTTACTTGGTAGTGCGGGCCGTGGCCGAGGGTTCGGCCGACCTGGGCATCGTGGCGGGTTGCACGGCCGACCAGAACCTGCAGTTCATTCCGTACCGCAAAGACCGCCTGGTGCTGGTGACGGCGGCCGGCCATCCCCTGGCCAGCGAACCCGCCGTGGCGTTCGCCGACACACTCGGAGACGACTACGTCGGCCTGTCCGAATGGAGTGCCATCCATCCCTTCCTGGTGCAGGCCGCCGCTGCCCTGGGGCGCACATTCAAGTTCCGCATCGAGGTCGGCAACTTCGAGGCCGTGTGCCGCATGATAGAAACCGGCGTGGGCATAGGCGTCATTCCCGAGTCGGTGGCGCAGCGCTTCGCGCGCACCCTGAACATCGCCATCGTCCCCCTGACCGACGAATGGGCGCTGCGCAAACTGCAGATCTGCGTACGCGACCGCGCGGCCCTGCCGGTTTTCGCGCGGGAACTGATAGACATGCTGGTGGCGGACGTGCCCGGGCACGAACGCGAAGCCACGCCCTGATATGTCAAGAATTTGCCAAGTTAGTTACGCATAATTACCCGGCCTTCCGCGGTTTTCGCGGAATTCTCGTATGGGGCGTTATGCGCAAGACTCTAAGTGTGAACCAGGCGCTGTCGGCGATGCTGGCGGTATTCGTGGCATTGTTCGTGGCCGCCGCCGCCGGCGCGATCGACCTGCTGCGGGACAGCCGCGCCGATATCCAGGCGCTGGGGCGCGGCAATGTGGAACGCGCCAGCGATCTCAGCAACCTGAACAGCGAACTGTTCCAGGCCCGCGCCTGGCTGACCGACGCCAAGACTTTCATGGAAGGCGGGCTGGAAGAGCAGCGCAACCAGGCGCTGCAGCAGGCGCAGGCGCTTTTGCAGCAGGCACAGGCCAGCCATGAACGCCTGCAAGCCAACCCGGACGCCGGCGGCCAGGGCGCGGCCCTGTTCGAAGCCGTGCTGGCGGCCTATGCCGGCCTGGCCACCGAGGCCTTGCAACCCATGCACAAGGCGCTGCAGGGCTGGAACGGCATCGAGGCCAACCGCATCGTCGAGCAAGTGCTGCCGGCGCGCAGCACCGCCTACCTGGACGCGGTGGGGGCTTTCCAGGCCTATGCGCGTGCGCAGGGGCAGGCCGCTGTCGCCCGGGCGGGCACGGTGCTGGACCGCGCCATGATGGCCGCGGTGGCTTTGCTGGTACTGGTGGGAGCCCTGGGGCTGGGCTTCGGGCTGGCCTTTCGCCGCACGGTGCTGCGGCCGCTGAACCAGGCGGGCACTCATTTCGACCGCATTGCCGACGGCGACCTCAGCGCGGCCATCGAGGCGCGCGGCAATAATGAAATCGGCGTGCTGTATTCGGCCATGCGCCGTATGCAGCGGGGGCTGACGGACGCGGTGGCCGCGGTGCGCCGGGGCGTGGAGGAAATCCACGGCGGGTCGCGCGAGATCGCCGCGGGCAACAGCGAGATGTCGGACCGCATCGCCCGGCAGGCGGGCGCCCTGCAGGACGCCTCGGCCAACCTCGCCACTCTGGCGGGCATGGTGCACACCACGGCCGAACATGCCGACCAGGCCCGCACCCAGGCCCATGCCGCGGCGCGGCTGGCCGAGCGCGGCGGGCAGGCCATGGGTTCGGTCAGCGCCGCCATGCAGCACATCGTGGACGATACCCGCCGCATTGAGGATATTGTCGAGGTGGTGGACAGCATTGCATTCCGCACCAATATCCTGGCCTTGAACGCGGCGGTCGAAGCGGCCCACGCGGGCGAGCAGGGCAAGGGCTTTGCCGTGGTGGCAGGCGAAGTCCGTTTGCTGGCGCAGCGCAGCGCCCAGGCGGCAGACGAGATCCGCGCCCTGATCCAGGCGGCCACGCAACGGGTGCACGACGGGGTGCGGCAGGCCGATACGGCCGGCCGCACCGTGCACGAGGCAGTGGCGGCCTCGGGCGAGGTTACGCGCCTGGTGTCCGGCATTACCGACGCGGCCGCAGAGCAGGCGGCCGGCATCGGCGCGGTGAACGACGCCGTGGCGCAACTGGAGCAGGCCACCCAGGAGAACGCGGCCATGGTCGAGCAAACCGCGGCGGCGGCGGCCTCGCTGGAAAGCCAGGCCGCCGCGTTGCGCACCGCCGTGGCCATCTTTCGCCTGGAAGCCGACGCGGTTCCCGCGTCCGCGCCCGTTGCCGCCATGGC
>NZ_JAJMLX010000273.1 GCF_020991325.1 Bordetella petrii
TGCGGCCGCACATACGCCACGGCCTGGGTGCGCTCGACCTGGGCCAGTTCGGGCGCCGGCAGTTCCACCCCATGCGCGTGCTGGCGCGCTTTTTCCTGGGCGGATCCGTGCGCTACGAAATCGGCCTGGAAGACGGCCAGCGTTTTCCCGTGGTGGCCCCGGCCCACAGCGGCCACGCCGCGGGCGACACCGTGAGCGTGGCGCTGGCCCGATAGCAGGCGCACACTGCGCATAACCGATTTTTTCCGAATTCAGGCTCATCATGCTTATCGCTCAAATCACCGACCTGCATATCCGCATGCCGGGCCAGAAGGCCTATCGCGTGGTCGAAACCGACCGCTATCTGCCACCGGCCGTGCAGGCGCTGAACCTGCTGGATCCCGCCCCCACCCTGGCCATTATCAGCGGCGACCTGACCGACTTCGGGCGCCCCCAGGAATACGCGCACCTGAAAAACATGCTGGACGGCCTGCGCATTCCGTACTACCTGATGCCCGGCAACCACGACGCCCGCGAAGAACTGGCGGCGGGGTTTCCCGATCACCGGTATTTGCGGGACATGGACGGCTTCGTGCAGTACACGGTGGAAGACCACCCCGTGCGCCTGGTGATGCTGGACACCGTGGTGCCCATGCAAAGCCATGGCATGCTGTGCGAACAGCGCCTGCAATGGCTGCGCGACCGCCTGGCCGAACAGCCGGGCCGGCCCACGGTCATTGCCATGCATCACCCGCCATTCAAGACGGGCATTGCCCACATGGACGCCATCGGCCTGCTGCAGGGCTCGGAGGCGCTGGAATCCATCGTGGCTGCGCATCCCAATGTGGAAAGAATCCTGTGCGGCCATTTGCATCGCACCATTTTCCGGCGCTTCGGCGGCACGGTGGCGTCCACATGCCCCAGCCCGGCTCACCAAGTGGCGCTGGATTTGCGCGCCGACGGGCCTTCTGCCTTCGTCATGGAGCCCCCGGGTTTCCACTTACACGAATGGCGCGATGGCGCGTTGATCACGCATCATGCCTACATCGGGGCCTATCCGGGCCCGTACCCATTCCACGAAGGCGGGGCCCTGATCGACGAATGAATCCGCGGGGGCCTGACATGCCGGCGTCATGTTTGCACCGCAGAATGAAAAGGATTTCATTTGCGGCCAGAATAGAGGGCCCGGCCACGCAGCCTGGCGTCCCCGGGCGCCGGACCGCCCTGGCGGCGGGCCATCTCAGCCTGACGTTGCACACATAAGAACTATGTCCACGCTCATTCTGGAAGACCTGACCAAACAGTACGGCGACGCCGCCGCCATCCAGGGCGTTGGATTCACCGCGCCGTCGGGCAGCTTCACGGTGCTGCTGGGACCATCGGGCTGCGGCAAGTCCACCACGCTGCGCATGATTGCCGGCCTGGACACGCCCACATCGGGACGCATACGCATCGGCGAGCGCGATGTCACGCACCTGCCGCCCTCGCAGCGGCGCATTTCGATGGTGTTCCAGTCGTACGCGCTGTTTCCGCACCTGTCGGTGCGGGAGAACATCCTGTTCGGCCTGAAGGTGCGCAAAGAGCCCGCGGCCGACTACCCACGCCGCTTGCAGCGCGTGGCCGACCTGCTGGGCCTGTCGCAGCTGCTGGACCGCAAGCCTTCGCAATTGTCGGGCGGGCAGCAGCAGCGCGTGGCATTGGGAAGGGCCGTGATCTCGGAGGCCCCGGTATGCCTGATGGACGAGCCGCTGTCCAACCTGGATGCCCAGTTGCGCCACGACATGCGGCGCGAGATCCGCGCCCTGCAGCAGGCGCTGGGCATCACCATGGTGTATGTCACGCACGACCAGACCGAAGCCATGAGCATGGCGGACCAGGTGGTACTGCTGCGCGGCGGACGCATCGAGCAACTGGACACGCCCGACGGGCTGTACGCGCGCCCCGCCACTGAATTCGCCGCGCGCTTCATCGGCACCCCCCCCATGAACCTGATCGGCCTGGCCGCGCAGGGCGGTTCGCCCACCATTGCCGGCACCGACACCGCCGTACTGGGTGCGCCGGCCGGCGCCGTGCGCCTGGGCGTGCGCCCCGAACACATCCGCATCGATGCCGGCGGCAGGCCCGCCGTGGTGGAAAGCGTGGAGTACTTCGGCGCCGATTCGATCGTGGTGTGCCGCCTGGGCCACACCAGCGGCGTCGCGGTGCGCGCTGCGGGCCATGTACGGGCCGACGCGGGCGACGCGCTGGGCCTGGCCTGGCAGCCGGAACACCAGCATTTTTTTGCCGCCAATGCAGCGGTCATCTCCCCCACCGGTCGCCCCGGCGACGCTTGATTCTAGGAAAACACCATGCGACGCACCGCTCTCAAAGCCCTGGCGGCCGGCCTGGCCGGCGCCTTCCTGTCCGTGCCGCTGCACGCGCAGGCCAAGTCCGTCGAAGTCGAGTTCTATTACCCCGTGGCCGTCGGCGGCCCCATCACCAAGATCGTCGACAACATGGTGACGGATTTCGAAAAGGAAAACCCCGGCATCGACATCAAGCCCATTTATGCGGGCTCGTACCAGGACTCGATCGCCAAGGCCCTGACGGCGCTGAAAGGCGGCAACCCGCCGCAGTTGGCCGTGCTGCTGTCCACCGACATGTTCACCCTGATCGACGAAGACGCCATCGTGCCGGTGGACGGCCTGGCCAAATCGGACGCCGACAAGAAGTGGCTTGGGGGGTTCTACGACGCGTTCATGCAGAACAGCCGTACGGGCGGCCACGTGTGGGGCGTGCCGTTCCAGCGTTCCACCATTGTCATGTACTACAACAAAGACCTGTTCAAGCAGGCCGGCCTGGACCCCGAGCGCGCGCCGGCCACCTGGGACGAACTGGTCGAATACAGCAAGAAGCTGACCAAGAAAGATGCCGCCGGCAACGTCACGCAGTGGGGCATCAAGATTCCCTCGGGCGGCGCGTTTGCCTACTGGCTGTTCCAGGCCCTGACCACGCCCAACGATGCCATCCTGATGAATGAAGAAGGCAATGAGGTTTACCTGGACAAGCCCGCGGTCATCGAGGCCGCCACCTTCTGGAACGACCTGTCGGCCAAGCACGGCGTGATGCCGCGCGGCACGGTGGACTGGGGCACCACGCCCAAGGACTTCCTGGAAAAGAAGGCGGCCATTGTGTGGACCACCACCGGCAACCTGACCAACATCCGCAAGAACGCCGACTTTCCGTTCGGCGTGGCCATGATGCCCAAGGCCAAGCGCGGCGGCAGCCCCACCGGCGGCGGCAACTTCTACATATTCAAGAGCGGCACGCCCGAACAGCAGGCCGCCGCCCTGAAGTTCGCGCAATGGGCCACCACCCCTGAACGCGCCGCCGACTGGAGCATTGCCACGGGATATGTGGCCGTGACGCCGGCCGCCTGGGAAACCGACAAGATGAAGCAGTACGCCCAGGAAGTGCCGGCCGCCACGGTGGCGCGCGACCAGCTGGACGTCAGCGTGGCGGAGTTCTCCACGCACGAGAACCAGCGCGTGACCAAGACGCTGAACGATGCCCTGCAAAGCATGCTGACCGGCGCCAAGACGCCCGAGCAGGCGCTGCAGGACGCGCAGCGCGAGGCTGACCGCGTGCTGCGTTCGTACCGCTAGGGGCCGGGCAGCATGAACCGGTCGCTGCAGGCGGTTTACGGCTGGCTGCTATTGCTGCCCGCCCTGGTGCTGCTGGCCGCGTTCACGCACTACCCGGCGCTGGCCACGGTATGGCACAGCTTTTTCTCCACCCCGCGGGGCAGCCGGCCGGCGCGCTTCGTGAGCTGGGAAAACTACACGCTGATGCGCGACGATCCGGTGTTCTGGCAGTCGCTATGGAACAACCTGTGGTTTGCGCTGGGCACCATTCCCACGTCCATCGCCATTGCCCTGGCGATGGCACTGTGGGTGAACCGCAAGCTGGCCGGGCGCGGGTTCCTGCGCATGGCCTACTTCACCCCCACCGTGCTACCCATGGTGGCGGTGGCCAATATCTGGCTGTTCTTCTACACGCCCCAATATGGCCTGATCGCGCAGGTGATGCAGGTGTTCGGCATGCCCGGCCCCAACTGGCTGGGCAGCCGCGACACGGCGCTGCCGGCCTTGATGGTGGTAACCATCTGGAAAGAAGCCGGCTTCTTCATGATTTTCTACCTGGCCGCACTGCAGACGGTGTCGCCCTCGCTGCGCGAGGCGGCCCTGCTGGAAGGGGCGTCGCGCTGGCAATATTTCCGGCGCGTGCTGTGGCCCCTGCTGATGCCCACGACGTTGTTCGTGCTGGTCAATGCGCTGATCAACGCCTTCCGCCTGGTGGACCACGTGGTGGTCATGACGCGCGGCGGCCCCGATAACGCCAGCACCCTGCTGCTGTTTTATATCTACCAGGTGGGATTCAGTTTCTGGGACACCTCGTACGCGGCCACGCTGACTGTCGTGCTGCTGCTGATTCTGGCCATTACCGCGCTGGTGAAGTTCCGCTGGCTCGATCGCAGGACGCACTACCAATGACCCAAAAGCTGGATACCCTGGGCGCCTGGCTGCTGGGCCTGTTGTGGATTCTGCCCCTGGTGTACGCCCTGTGGGCGGCGTTCCACCCGCCCGCGTACGCCACGCGCTTCGACCTGCTGGCGCCGCTGACGCTGGAAAACTTCAGCCGCGCCTGGCACGCGGCGCCGTTCCCGCGCTATTTTCTTAACACCTTCATGCTGGTCACCATGGTGCTAGCCGCGCAACTGGTGCTGTCCACGCTGGCGGGCTACGCCTTCGCGCGCTTCGAGTTCCGCGGACGCGACCTGGTGTTCATGCTGGTGTTGCTGCAGCTGATGATCATGCCCGATGTGCTGCTGGTGGAAAACTACCGCTCGATGAGCTGGCTGGGCATACGCGATACGGTGTTTGCGGTGGGCCTGCCGTACTTTGCCTCGGCCTTCGGCATTTTCCTGCTGCGGCAAACCTTCAAGACCGTACCGCGCGAACTGGAAGAAGCCGCCCGCGTGGAAGGCGCCGGCCCATTGCAGGTGCTGATGAAAGTGTATGTGCCGCTGGCCAAGCCCATTTACGTGGCCTATGGCCTGGTGTCTGTCAGCCACCACTGGAACAATTTCCTGTGGCCGTTGATCATTACCAATTCGGTGGAATCGCGTCCGCTGACGGTAGGCCTGCAGGTGTTCGCCGCCACCGACCAGGGCATAGACTGGTCGGTGATCACCGCGGCCACGCTGCTATCGGCCGCGCCGCTGCTGGTGGCGTTTCTGCTGTTTCAGCGGCAGTTCGTGCAGTCGTTCATGCGGGCCGGCATCCGCTAGCTGGATCAGTAGCCCACCGACAGCCCGGGCAAATCCACGATGATGCGCGGCTTGTCCAGGGCCAGGGCGGCATGCGTGGCGAATTCCTGGCTTTCTTTCTGGTCGGTCGACAATATGTCGTAGCCCAGTGCGTCGGCCACGCCCATGATTTTGTCCAGCAGCAAGACCTTGCCGCTGGGCCGCAGGGGTTCGCACCCCAGCGTATCCCAGGCCGATTCGAACCAGTCGCGCGCGTCGGCCGCGGCCTGCGGCGACGGCGCCACGTCTACAGACAGGTCGACTGATCGGCGGGCGTCGAAAATGACAGTGACGTCGCTGCGCATGGCAGGCCTCCGTGACAAGAAATATAAGAACCAGGGTGCAGTATGCCGCGCAGGCGGGGCCGCAGACTGTCAAACCTGCGACATTGCCGGCGCTTACCAGCCCTTGGTGGCTTCCCAGGTGACATCGGCGCCCTCGGCCAGCGAGCGGCGCATCATGTCGAGCAGCGGGAAGGCCCGCTGGCGCAGTTCGACCGTCTGGGCGATGGGGTGCACGGGCGCCTTGTCCGGATCGTCGTCGTTGTCTTTGGGGGCGTGGGCCTGGTCGTCGGCCG
>NZ_JAJMLX010000274.1 GCF_020991325.1 Bordetella petrii
GCGTCGCGCCGCAGCACGCGCGCGGGCGGCACATGGCGCAGTTGGGCCAACGTGGGCAGCGCGAACCCCAGCAACAGCAGCACGCCCGTGACCAGGCCCTGCAAGGCGGGCACCGCCGATGGCTGCGGCAATTGCGTGTCGATGAGATTGCCCAGCGCCAGCACCAGCCCCTGGTGCACGGCGTAGCCCAGCAGGCACCCGGCCGCCGAGGCAAACAGCCCCACCAACGTGAATTCCAGCACCAGCATGCGGGTGATCTGCGACTGCACCGCGCCCAGGCAACGCATGACGGCGATGCCGTCGCGGTGGCGGGTCATGAAGCGTCCGGCGGCCAGGGCCACCGCCACCGCCGAGATCAGCACCGCCAGCAGGGCCACCAGCGACAGGAAACGTTGCGCGCGGTCCAGCGTGCGCTGGACTTCTGGCCGCCCGGATTCCAGCGTGGCCAGCTTCTGGCCGCGCTGCAGGTTCTGGCCCAGCCAAGCGGAATAATCCGCCACCTGCGCGGGTTCGCCCGCGGCCAGCAAGGCGTAGTCGATGCGGCTGCCCAGGGTTACCAGGCCGGTGGCGGGCAGGTCGTCGGCGCGCATCATGATGCGCGGCGCGACATTCACGAACTGCATGCCGCGGTCCGGCTCGTAGGTAATGACGCGGGCCACGCGGAACCGGGCGTCTCCCAGGCCCACGGTATCGCCCACGCCGATTCCCAGCAAGGCCAGCAACTGGGCGTCGGCCCACACCGTGCCCGGCGCCGGGATATCGCGGGTGGGCGCGCCTTCGGCATAGGCCGCATCCGCCACCCTCAGGCTGCCGCGCAGCGGGTACCCCGGCTCGACCGCCTTCAAGGACACCAACTGGGCGGCATCGCCCGCGCTGGCCATGGACGGAAACTGCAAAGTGCGAGAGACGTCCAGCCCACGCTGGCGGGCGGCATTGCTGAATTCGCCGGCAATGGGCTCGTCAGCATCCAGCACCAGGTCGGCGCCCAGCATCTGGCTGGCATCGCGCTCCAGAGCGCGGCCGACGCGGTCGGCCAGGAAACCCACGCTGGTTACCGCGGCCACCGCCACTACCAGCGCCAGCACCAGCAGCCGCAATTCGCCGGCGCGGGCGTCGCGCATCATCATGCGCGCGCCCTGGCGCAGGGCGGCCATCAGGCCCGGCGAGGGCCGGCGTTGAGAAAAATCAGGGAAATCCATCATTTTGCAATGGTAACCAATGGTCTGTTTGTCAGGGGAATCCCGCTATCATGCGCGCTGGGCGTGACATTCGACGCGCCAATACCAATATTTGTTCACTGGAGAAGACACCATGCGTAAGACTTGGCTTGCCGCCACCCTGCTGGCGGCCTGCGCCGCTACCGCCGCGCTGCCCGCGGCCGCCCAGAATACCCTGAAGATGGCGTACGCCTTGTCCACCTCGTCCCACTATGGGGCCGGCGCGGAAGCCTTTGCCAAGTCCATCGAAGGCGCCACCGGCGGCAAGTACAAGGTGCAGCAGTTCGCCAACAGCGCGCTGGGCGGTGAGCGCGAAGTGATCGAAGGCCTGCAGATCGGCACCATCGACCTGGCCATTGTGTCCACGGGCGCCACGCTGAACTTCGTGCCCGAGACCGGTGTGTTCGACATCCCCTTCCTGCTGCGCGACCTGGACCACGCCCGCAAGGTGCTGGACAGCAAGATCGGCCAGGACATGCTGGCCAAGTTTCCCGATCGCGGCATCATCGCGCTGGCCTGGGGCGAACAAGGCTTCCGCCACCTGACCAACAACGTCCGGCCGGTGAAAACCCCCGCCGACGCCAAGGGCCTGAAGATCCGCACCACTGAAAACCCCATCCACATCTCGGCTTTCCGCGCGATCGGCATCCTGCCCACGCCCATGGCCTGGCCCGAAGTAGCCACCGCCTTGCAGCAGGGCACCATCGACGGCCAGGAAAACCCCCTGTCGGTGATTACCTCGGCCAAGCTGTCGCAACTGCAGAAGTACCTGTCGCTGACCGGCCACGTGTACGGCCCCGCCCTGGTGCTGATGTCGGCCAGCGTCTATGAAGGTTTGTCAGATGCCGAGAAGGCCAGCTTCCAGAAGGCCGGCAAGGCGTCGGCCCAGGCCATGCGCGACTACGTCGACAACATCGAGAAAACCGGCGTCGAGCAGTTGCGCAAGGAAGGCATGCAAGTCACCACCGACGTCGATCGCGATGCGTTCGCCGCCGCTGTCGAACCCGCCTACGCCGAATACTATAAAAAATATGACAAGGCGCTGATCGAAGCCATCCGCAATACCAAGTAAGCCCGACCCGGCCGGGCCGCCCCGCAGGCGGCCCGGCTTGTTTTTCGCCTAGTTTCACACCGCCGATCCGCATTCGGAAACCATCATGCGCCTGATCCGATTCGCCGAACGCTCCCTGTTCAAGGGAGTATCGGCCCTAGCCCAGATTTTGCTCGTCGCCGCGGCGGCGGCAGGCTTTTACCAAGTCATTGCCCGGTTCATCCTGCAAGCGCCGTCGGACTGGAGCGAAGTGCTGACCCGCGCGCTGTTGATCTGGACGGTGCTGCTGGGCATTTCCCTGGCCTTCCGCCATGGCGCGATGATCAGCGTGGAACTGCTGCACAGCCTGCTGCAGGGCCGCAAGCGGCGCCTGCTGGAACACCTGATCGCGGTTATCTGCATTGGCTTCCTGGGCTTCATTGCCTGGATAGGCGGCCACATGACCTACCGCGTGCGCTTCCAGAATGTACCCAGCCTGGACATCTCGATTTCCTGGATCTACCTGGCCATACCCGTGGGCGCCACGCTGGCCGCCATCGCCGTGCTGGTGCGCTGGCTGCTGGGCGCCGATGAGCCCGCCCCGGTGCGCAACGACGCGCAGGGATAAAGCCCGCCCCCGGAGCGCAACGCGCTTCCCGTAGCGCAATAAAAGACCGACACGTACTGACTATAGGCAACTTGCCATGTCCCAATTGATGATTCTGACGATGCTGATCTTCTTCGGGCTGTCCGTGCCCGTGGCGGTCGCCATCGGCCTGGCCAGCCTGGCGGGCGTGTCGCTGGGCGGCCTGCCCTGGCTGGTGGTGGCCCAGCAGTTGTACGCGGCCCTGGATAAATACCCGCTGGTGGCCGTGCCTTTCTTCATCCTGGCCGGCAACCTGATGGAAGCCGGCGGCATATCGGACCGCATGGTCGAGTTCGCCAAGAGCGTGGTGGGCGGCATCCAGGGGGGGCTGGCGTGCACCTGCGTGCTGACCTGCATGATCTTCGCCGCCGTGGCGGGTTCCAGCGTGGCCACCACGTTCGCGGTGGGCGCCATCCTCATCCCGGCGATGGTGCGCCACGGCTACCCGGCGCCCTTTGCGGCGTCGCTGCAGGCCAGCGCGGCCGAGCTGGGCGTGATCATCCCGCCCTCGATCCCCATGATCCTGTTCGCCGTGTCCACCGACACTTCCACCGGCGAACTATTCATCGCCGGCGTAGTGCCCGGCATCCTGATCGGCGCCGCCCTGATGCTGTACGTGTGGATGTACGCCAAGCGCAACGGGCTGGGCAAACAGGACGGCGACGGCCGGCTGCCGCTGTGGCCGGCGTTCAAGCGCGCCTGGCTGGCCCTGCTGATGCCGGTGATCATCCTGGGCGGCATTTACGGCGGCGTGTTCACGCCCACGGAAGCCTCGGTGGTAGCGGTGATCTACGCCGTGGCGGTGGGCATGTTCGTGTACCGCAAGCTCAGCGTGCGTACACTGTCGGCCACGCTGCACCGCTCGGTGGTGTCGACGTCAGTCATCATGTTCGTCATCGCCAACGCCGGCGTATTCAGCTTCCTGCTCAACCGCGCCGGCGTGCCCGATGCGCTGGGCACCTGGCTGGGCCAGCTGTTCCACGATAAAACCATGTTCCTGATGGGCGTCAACATCGCCCTGTTCTTCATCGGCATGTTCATCGAGACCTCGGCCTCGGTGGTGGTGCTGGCCCCGCTGCTGCTGCCCGTGGCCATGCAGTTTGGCGTGGATCCGGTGCATTTCGGCATCATCATGGTGGTGAACCTGGCGCTGGGCATGATCACCCCGCCGTTCGGCGTGAACCTGTTCGCCGCCTGCGCGGTGGCCAAGCTGCCGCTGGAACGGCTGATACGGCCGCTGATTCCTTTCGTGCTGGTAGTGATTGCCTGCCTGCTGGTCATCACCTACTGGCCGGGCCTGTCGCTGGGGCTGCGCGACCTGGTCTACGCCAAGTAGCCGGGGCCGCGTGTGATACCGTTGTCGGCGTGATGAATGCTCCGTTTCCCATTCGCCAGGAATGTCCGCCCGGGGCCTGTGTGTGCGACCGCGACAGGCTCCTGGCCACCCCTGGCGGCGATATTCGTATCCTGCGCCTGACCAAGGAAGAAGAAAAAAAGCTGGTGGCCCGGCTGGAAAACCTGAGCAGCCTGGACGATCTGCGCCACATGCAGGAACGCCTGCGCGCCCTGTTGGGTATTTCGCTGACCGTGGCCCCCGGTGCCAATGAAGTGCGCACCGTGCGCGGCCTGCAGATCGAGATTGCCGACCTGCCTGGCCTGTGCAGCAAGACCCGGCAAACCCTGCCCGCGGCCATACGCCGCGCCCTGGACCGCAAACCCGAGATCGTCTACGACCTGCTTGATTCCTACGACCTGCTGGGCGGCGGCTGACACCGGCTTGCGGCACCCCTGCACAACGCTTTCGCCGATCCGTTGCAACGGCGGGTATGGCTGGGTGTCCGGCGCCCTGACGGGAGCCAGACACCCGGCAACATCCGTGAAGCGCGTGACGCTTCGCGGGCGGCTTCATCTCAATCGACGCGGATATTCACTGACTTCACCACGCCGGCCCATTTATCGAGCTCGCTGTCGATGAAGCTGCCCAGTTCGGCCGGCGTGCTCAACGTGGGCACGGCGCCTTCTTTCTCGAAATGCTGGCGCAGGCGCGGCGATTCCATGGCTTTCCTGATGGCGGCATTCAGCGTGTCCACCACGGCTTGCGGGGTGCCCTTGGGCGCCAACAGCGCATTCCACGTATTGATGTCGAAGCCCTGGAATGCCGGATTCTCGGACAGCGCCGGCACATCGGGCAACTGAGAGGACCGGTCCGGCGTGGTAACGGCCAGGGCCCGCAGGTTATTGGACTTCACCTGCGACATGGCGCCGGGCAGCGTGGCAAAACTGAATTGTGCCTCGCCTGTCATGACCGCCGTATTGGCCAGCGCGCCGCCGCGATACGGCACGTGCACCAGGTCCAACTGCGCCTGCTGGGCGAACATGGCGCCGGCCAGGTGCACGGGGGAGCCATTGCCGCTGGATGAATAGTTCAGCTCGCCCGGCTTGGCCCTGGCCAGGGCCACCAGTTCATCCACGCTGCTGGCGGGAAGCTTCGGATTGCTGACCAGCACCAGAGGAATGGAAGCCACCATGGCCACCGGCGCGAAGCCGCCCACCGGGTCATAGCCCAGCGTGCGCTTGTACAGGGCGGGGTTGATGCCATGGCTGGAAACGGTGGCCATGAACAAGGTATAGCCATCGGGCCGGGCATCCTGCACGTAGGCCGCGGCAATATTACCGGCCGCCCCCGGCTTGTTCTCGATGATGATGGACTGCTTCAATTCCCTGCCCAGCTGCTCGCCCAGGGCGCGGGCCAGGATGTCGGTGGTGCCGCCCGCCGAATAACCCACCACGATGCGTATCGGCTGGTCGGGATACGCCGCGGAAAAGGCGGGCGCAGCGCCGGCCGCGCCTGCCGCGAACAGGGTCATGGCCATCAGGCGTTTCATGCTTGTGCGTGTCATGCTTGTCTCCGTGCTGTTCTGAATCGTTGTCGTGGCGGCCGTCCGGCGCGCACCAGGGTTGCCCGCGGTTCAGGGCGCCGGCGCCAGGCGGCCGCCGCC
>NZ_JAJMLX010000275.1 GCF_020991325.1 Bordetella petrii
GGCCGGCTCGGCCGATGCAGGCGCAACCGGCGTGAATGACTGGAACGCCACCGGCGGCGCGGCGGCGGGCAGGGCGCCCCCGCCCTGCGCCAATTGCTCGCGCAATGCGGTCACGGCAGCATCGGGGCTTGCCCGCAGGTCGGCCAGCACCGACATCACCGCGGCCACGATGCCCATATACCCCGTGCAACGGCACAGGTTGCCCGACAGTTCCACGCGCACCCGGGCCTCGTCGGCGTCCGGCAGGCGCAGCACGATATCGCGCGACGTGGCCAGCATGCCGGGCGTGCAATAGCCGCACTGCAACGCGTGGTGGCGTGTGAATGCGGGCCGCAGCCGCGCCATGACGGGGTCGCCGTCATAGCCTTCGATGGTGGTGACATGCCGGCCCTCACAGGCGGCCGCGTACGAAATGCAGGAGCGCACCGGCTCGCCGTCCACCAATACCGTGCACGCGCCGCACACCCCGTGTTCGCAGCCCAGGTGCGTGCCGGTCAGGCGCACCTGGTCGCGCAGAAAATCGCCCAGGTGCATGCGCGCGGGCACTTCGTGGGATTCCCGCCTGCCATTGACTTCCAGAGATACTTGAACCATGTGTCTTCCTAAGCGGCCAGGGCTTGCGCCAGGCAACGTGCCACGGCGGTGGCGTGCAGCGTGCGATGCAGCGCGTCTTTGTCCGGCATGACAGCGGCCAGCGCTTCCTGGATGCGGCCGGCGGCCGGCGCAGCGCCTTGCCGGGCGGCCTCGCTGGCCAGGCCGGGCAGCAAGGCCGGCGCGCCATCCAGCGCGCCCACGGCAATGCGCGCCACCTTGTTGGCCGGGTCGAACCAGGCGGCACAACTGGCCTCGGCGAACTCACCGGTCTTGCGGCAGAATTTGTAATAGCCCCAGCGCGATTGCTCGCTGCGGCGCGGCACATGCACGGCGGCGATCAGTTCGTCTTCGCCCACCGCGGTGGTGTACGCGCCCTGCATGAACTCGCCGGCCGGCACGCGGCGGCTGCCATCGGGGCCGGCGATTTCTAGTTCGGCCCCCAGCGCCACCATGGTCAGCACCCAGTCTGCGGCCGGGTCGGCATGCGCCAGGCTGCCGCCCAGCGTGCCGCGGTTGCGGATGGCGCGATAGGCAATGCCGCCCGCCACCTGCTGCAGGGCGGAACCGCGCAGCAGCGGGTGCACGCCGTCTTCTATCTGCGCATGGGTGACTCCCGCGCCCACCCGCAGCCTGCCGTCCTGTTCGGTGACGGTGCACAGCTCCGGCACGCCCGCGATGTCAATGACGACGGCCGGGCGCGCCAGGCGCAGGTTCAGCATGGGCCCCAGCGACTGCCCGCCGGACATCAGCTTGGCCTGGCCTTGGTGGCTGCGCAGCAGGCCAACGGCCTGCGCCACTGACTCGGCGCGCAGGTATTCAAAGCGGGCGGCTTTCATGCGGCCTCCTGGGCGGTGCTGGCGGCGGCAATGGCGGCCAGCACGCGCAGCGGCGACAAGGGGGTATGCGTAAGTTCCGCCGCGCCCACGCGGCGCAGCGCATCGTTCACGGCGCCGAACAGGACTGCCGGCGGCGCGATGGCGCCGCCTTCGCCCATGCCCTTGGCGCCGAATTCGGTGTGCGGCGACGGCGTCTCGAAATGGTGCAGCTGCAAATTGGGCACCTCGGTGGCGCCCGGCAGCATGTAATCGGCCAGGGTCGAAGCCAGCGGCTGGCCGTTGCCGTCGTAGGGTACTTCTTCCAGGAAGGCCGTGCCTATGCCCTGGGCCACGCCGCCGATGGTCTGGCCTTCCACCACCATGGGGTTGATCATGGTGCCGCAGTCTTCCACGATGGCGTAGTCCAGGATTTCGACCGCGCCGGTGCCCGGGTCCACAGCCACCACGGCGGCCTGGCTGGCATAAGTAAAACAGCCGGTGTCCACCTTGGGCTTGTAGCCCACGTGCACTTCCAGGCCGGCCGGGTCCACATCGGCGGGCAGCAGGTGCGGCCGCAGGTACCAGGCGTCGGCCACTTCGCGGCTTTCCACCGATTTTTCGCCCGCGCAATAGCGGCCCTGCCGCAGCGATACCTGGGCCGCGTCGGCCTGCAGCAAGTGCGCGGCAATGTGCGTCATGCGCGGCAGCAGGCGCTTGCAGGCCTGCGACACGGCCCCGCCGGACATCACCAGCGAACGCGATGCGTAGGTTCCGGTGGAAAACGGCGTCTGGCCGGTATCGCCGTGCAGCACCTTGATGCGCCCCACGTCGATGCCCAGGATCTCGTGCGCGATCTGGGCAAAGGTGGTTTCCATGCCCTGCCCGTGCGAATGCACGCCCACCCGCACTTCCAGGCCGCCGTCGGGCGTGACGCGCACGGTGGCCTGGTCGTAGCCGGGAATGACCGGGGTGCCCCAGGCGGCGAACACCGACGTGCCATGCGCGGCCTGCTCGGTATAGGTGGCCACGCCTACGCCGATCAGGCGGCCGTCCGGTTCGCCGGCGGCCTGGCGCGCCCGCACGCCCGGCGCGTCGATCATCTCCAGTGCCTTGCGCAGGCTGGCCGGGTAGTCGCCACTGTCCAGGTGCTTGTTGGTGACGTTGACATACGGCATTTGCTCGGGCTGCACCAGGTTCTCCAGGCGCACTTCCCAGGGTTCGCGTCCCACTTCCTGGGCGATGGCATTCATGGTCAGTTCCATGGCAAAGCACACGCCCGTGCGGGCCACGCCACGATAAGGAACAAAACCGGGTTTATTGGTTCCCACGCAACGCGTGACGCATCGGTAGCCTTTGAAGCCGTACGGGCCCGGCAGGTTGCCGATGGCCTGGCCGGGCTCCAGCCCGATCGTGAAAGGCCATACTGAATAGGCACCGCCGTCGATGGTGATCTGCGCGTCCAGGGCCAGCAGCTTGCCGCGCTTGTCTACATAGGCGGCCATTTCGTAATAGTGCTCGCGCGAGTTCGCGCCGGCCGTCAGGTGTTCGCGGCGGTCTTCGATATAGCGGAAGGGCCGCTTGTGCGTCTTGGCCAGCCAGGCCACGCACAGTTCTTCCTGCTGCAATACGCACTTGTAGCCGAACGCCCCGCCCACGTCGGGTGAAATGACGCGTACCCTGCCCTGGTCCAGGTCCAGGCACTGCGCAAGAATGCTGCGTATCATGTGCGGCACCTGAGTGGCGCTGACCACCACCAGCTGGTCGGCCTGGTGGTCCCAGTAGGCCAGCACGGCCTTGCCTTCCATGGGCACCATGCACTGGCGCGCCAGGTCGATCTTGCGGCGTACCACCAGGTCGGCCTGGGCGGCCTGGGCATCGAAATCCTTGTCGATGTTCAAGGTGACGAAGACGTTGTCGCGCCAGTTTTCGTGCAGCAGGTCGGTGCTGGCCTGCTGGGCGGTAATGACATCCGCGTAAACAGGCAGGTCGTCGTAGTCGACTTCAACCAGTTCGGCATGGTCTTCCGCTTCGGCGCGGCTGGGCGCGAACGTCATGGCCACCGGCTCGCCCACGAAGCGCACCTTGCCCCAGGCCAGCGGCGGCTGGCTGGACGATTGATAGGTGGGCAGCGTGGAATCGGCCACGATGTCGCGCGCGTCGGCCATGGTATCGCGCAAGACCACACAGCCTTTCACGCTGTCGGGCACGCGCACTCCGGTAATGCGGGCATGGGCCAGCGGGCTGCGCAGGAAAGCCACCTCGCACAGGCCGGGCATGGCCATGTCGGCCACGAAGCGCCCTTTGCCGTGCAGATGGCGTTCGTCTTCCTTGCGCGGCACGCGCGCGCCCACGCCCTGGCGCGCGCCGGCCGGTTCCACATGGCCGGCGGGTTCTGTCTTCATCGGTTTCCCTTAAGGTGTACGGCTTATTTGGACTGGGCCCGCGCAAGCGCCGCGAACGTATAGTTGTCCAGGGCGTTTTCGGCTACGCGGAACCAGCTGGCCTCATCGGCCTGGAACTTCTGCCAATCGGGGTAGATTTCCTTGAAGTCGGGGTTCTTTTCCGACAGTTCCACCCACAGTTCCTGCGATGCCTTGTATACCGCGTCCATGACTTCTTTGGGGAAGAAGCGCAGCTTGGCGCCGCCGGCAATCAGCTTGCGCAGGGCCAGCGGGTTGCGGGCATCGTAGTTGGCCAGCATTTTCATGGTCTGCTCGCCGCAGGCGCATTCGAAGGCCGCCTTGTAGGCCGGCGGCAGGGCTTCCCAGGCCTTGTCGTTGACCATGGTGGTAATGGACGCGCTGCCTTCGAACCAGCCCGGCGAGTAATAAAAAGGCGCCACTTTGTTGAAGCCCAGTTTTTCGTCGTCGTACGGGCCAATCCATTCGGCCGCGTCGATGGTGCCCTTTTCCAGCGCGGGGTAGATGTCGCTGGGCGGAATCTGCTGCGGCACGGCGCCCAGCTTGGACAGCACCATACCGCCTATGCCGCCGATGCGCATGTTCAGGCCCTTCAGGTCGGCCACCGAGTTGATCTCTTTGCGGTACCAGCCGCCCATCTGCACGCCGACGTTGCCACAGACGTGGTTGACGATGTTGTACTTCTTGTACAGCTTGCGCAGTTGCTCCAGGCCGCCGCCATAGTGGATCCAGGCGTTGTGCTGGCGGGCGTTCAGCCCGAACGAAAGGCCGGTGTCGAAGGTCAGCGCCGTGTTCTTGCCTATGTACATGGTACTGAGCACGTGGTTGCATTCCACCGTGCCGTTGCTGACGGCGTCCATGTTCTGCGCGGACGGCACCAGTTCGCCGCCCGGAAAGGCGCGGATCTCGAACTTTCCTTCGGTGAGCTCGCCCACACGCTTGCACAGTTCATCGGCCGAGCCGTAGATGGTGTCCAGGCTCTTGGGCCAGCTGGTGGACATGCGCCAGCGCACGGCGGGGTTGCTTTGCGCCAACGCGGGCACACTGGCGGTGGCCAGTCCGGCGCCGGCAACTCCGGCGGCTTGGGCAAGAAAACGGCGTCGCTGCATGGATAGCTCCTGGGTCTTTTCCGATAATCGTTCCGGGGAACGGTTCGTGGGTGACGCCGGCGAGATTCTGACTGCCTGCCGGCTTATAGAGAAAGCTTGCACAAAGACGATTCGCCGCCACCGCCGGTGCCTTCGAGCGCCGGCGCCGGTTCTATTTGCGCGTGCTCAAAGTTCACTGAAAAAAGTGCAGTATGCTGACGTTTTATTCAGCATACTGATAGATTTTTCGAGTGTCAACGAGGTATTCCCCGCAGTTTCCGGCAGCATTCAAGCCCGCATCGGGCACCTGGTTGACGCTAACCGGCCCGCGCCGCATTCCCTTTATTTCCGCGGCTTTGCGCGGATCCAAAAGGTGCCGGCGCATGCTCGCCCGCGGCGCGGCGCGGCCTACCTGGCGACTCGGGAAATCCCTAAGCCCGATTTGCGATTTATAGGCAGTACACTGTGCATATTTACTCAGCACACTGAATATATAAGCCTATGCCCTGGACCAAGATCGCCACCACCGACCAACTGGAAGACGACGACGAGATCCTGCCCGTGTCGGTCGACCAGACGCAACTGGCCCTGTACCGCAGCGAAGGCGAATTCTTCGTTTCCGACAACGTCTGTACGCATGCCTACGCGCTGCTGTCGGACGGCTACCTGGAAGACGGCTGCATCGAATGCCCGCTGCACCAGGCCAAGTTCGACATCCGCACGGGCAAGGCCATGTGCGCGCCGGCCACGCGCGATATCCGCGTGTACCCCGTCAAGGTGGAAGGCGGCGACATCATGGTCGACCTGCAAGGCTGAACACAGCAAAGGAGTTCTGCATGGCCCCGCTATCGTCCATTGTGATTGCCGGAGCCGGCCAGGCCGGCGCCATGGCCGCCGCCGCCCTGCGCGACCTGGGCTACACGGGCGCGCTGACGCTGGTGGGCCA
>NZ_JAJMLX010000276.1 GCF_020991325.1 Bordetella petrii
CGCCATGCCGGCCGGCACGGCGCGCCTGCCTCCCGATGCGGCACAGGCCCATGCCGCATGGCGGGCGCAGGGCGGAATGGAGCAGCCGGTTCTGGACGCCAACCCACCGCCCGACGTGATCATCGACGGTCTGTTCGGCATTGGCCTGAACCGGCCGCTGGACGATGCCTGGCAGGCCCTGATCGATACGGTGAACAGCTGGGGCCTGCCCGTGCTGGCGCTGGACGTGCCCAGCGGCGTGGATGCCGACAGCGGACGTGCGCTGGGACGCGCGCTGCGGGCGCGCTGGACGCTGTCTTTCATTGGCGCGGCGCGCGGCCTTTGCATGCCGGGGGCCGGGCGCGAGGCTGCTGGCGAGCTGCATGTGGATACGCTGGGGGTGCAGATCGCGCCTTGATAAGGCGCGCACATGCGATATGCCAGGTGTCTGGCTCCCGCCAGGGTGCCTGACACCGTTGTGTGCCACGACGGTCTCAGTCAGACGGTGTCCGGCACCCTGGCGGGAGCCAGACACCTTGTATCTTGGTGCCGGTGAAAACTCGCTGCGGCGGCTGAGGTAGCGCCATGGGTGCCCGAGACCTGGCAACAGCTAGTTGGCGGTAGCTGAGTCCATGTCTGGCGAATCCGAGCGGCCTGCCGGCCGCCGCGCGGGGCGGCCGCCGAAGCGCGTGTCGGCTTCGGGCGAAAGCGGGGTATAACGTTCGTTGTCGCGTCCGGCCACGCTGTCCAGATGCCGTTCCGAGGCGTCGAACAATTTCCAGTAAAGATAGCCGCACAGCAGGCGCGCGGCATGCCCGGGCCAGCGGTCGGGCAGCATCGGCACGGGCAACTGAGGGTCGTGCAGCACGATGCGGCGCCAGGTGTGCAGCAGCAGCATGCGCGCGGCAAAGGCGTCCGCCGGATCCATCGGGCCGTCCACCAGTTTTTCCAGCGGCCCGAACTGCCGCGAAAAATGGCGGTATTGCTCGGCCAGATGGTCCAGGCTCCAGCACTGTTGCGCCAGGCTGGCGATGGGCAGGCCGCCAGCGCCGGCCAGGTCGCGTCCCGACAGCACCAGTACCTTGTCAGGAATGCCCAGCTTGTCCAGTATGTCGTGGGCGGCACGGGCATCGGCCTGGGGGTGCGCGAACAGGCCCGGGGCAATCATGCCGAAGCCTTCCCATTCCAGTTCGCGGCGCAATTCCGTGCGCTCGGCCAGCCCGTTGTGGCCCAGGCGCGGCAGGGCCACCAGCGTCCATTCACCGTTCCAGTCGGCGGCCGGGCCGACATAGATGCGTTGCGAGGCGTGGGCGGTATGGCGACGCCCCTGTTCCGACAGCTGGTACAAGCTGCGCCGTCCATGGCGTTCGGCCTGCAGCCAGCCCTGGGCCACCAGCCGGAAGACGCTGGTGCGCAGCAGCCGCTCGTTGATACCCAGGGGTTCCAGCAGTTCGATGATGCCGCCCAGCCAGATGGCGCCGCCGTGGCAGGCCAGCGCGTCGCCCAGCAAACTGACGCATAGCGACTTGGCGCGTGGCGGGTCGTCCTTGAGCAGGCGCGCCACATAACGGCCGACGGGAGAGGGGGCATCTGCCATGGAGATCCAGGCTTTATATGACAATGCTCAACATGATACACATATCTAATGTGATACAAAAATAGGTTTGACAATTGATTTTGTGTATTAAATAATCGTCTCATGCCAGGCCATGCAATGGCCGGCGCGCACGCCGTTCATGGGCGGCGCGACCGCACAGGAGACGAACATGTATGCACAGCTAGTCGAAACAGGCGTCAAGCGGGTTCGCGGCGCCGACGAACTGACCGGCCCCGAGCAGGCGTTCCAGCGCCGCATCGACGAAGGCGTGCGCATCGAGCCCCAGGACTGGATGCCCGAGGCCTACCGCAAGACACTGGTGCGCCAGATTTCCCAGCACGCGCATTCCGAGATCGTCGGCATGCTGCCGGAAGGCAACTGGATCACCCGTGCGCCGTCGCTCAAGCGCAAGGCCATTCTGCTGGCCAAGGTGCAAGACGAGGCCGGACATGGCCTGTACCTGTATAGCGCCGCCGAGACCCTGGGCGTGTCGCGCGACCAGTTGGTCGACGACCTGCATACGGGCCGCGCCAAATATTCCAGTATCTTCAATTACCCCACCCTGAGCTGGGCTGACATCGGCATGATCGGCTGGTTGGTGGACGGCTCGGCCATCATCAACCAGATTCCGCTGTGCCGCTGTTCCTACGGCCCGTACGCGCGCGCCATGGTGCGGGTGTGCAAGGAAGAATCGTTCCACCAGCGCCAGGGCTACGATTTGCTGATGCAGATGTGCCTGCATGGCACGCCCGAACAGAAAGCCATGTGCCAAGAAGCGCTGAACCGCTGGTGGTGGCCCGCGCTGATGATGTTCGGCCCTTCGGATGCCGAGTCGCCCAACAGCGCGCAGTCCATGGCCTGGAAGATCAAGCTGTTCTCCAACGACGAACTGCGCCAGAAAATGGTGGACCAGTCGGTGCCGCAGGCCGAATACCTGGGCCTGACAGTGCCCGACCCCGACCTGAAATGGAACGCCGAGCGCGGCCATTACGACTTCGGCGAAATCGACTGGACGGAGTTCTACGCGGTGATCAAGGGCAACGGCCCCTGCAACCGCGAGCGCCTGGCGGCCCGCAAGCAGGCCCATGAGGCGGGCGCCTGGGTGCGCGACGGCCTGGTGGCCCATGCCGAGAAGCAGGCACGCCGCAAGGCGGCCTGAGCCGCGGCACTACGCCCCTTTGTTTCCGGCCGCGCCGGCCGGCCCCTTGAAGGATATGCATCATGAGCAAAGAATGGCCGCTGTGGGAAGTGTTCATCCGCAGCCAGCACGGCCTGGCGCACAAGCATGTGGGCAGCCTGCACGCCCCGGACGCCGAAATGGCCATCAATCATGCGCGCGACGTCTATACGCGCCGCAACGAAGGCCTGAGCATCTGGGTGGTGCGCGCCGCCGATATCGTGGCCAGCAGCCCCGCCGACAAGGAACCGCTGTTCGACCCCGCCAACAACAAGGTGTACAGGCATCCCACGTTTTTTCCCATGCCTGACGAAATCAAGCACATGTAGGCCGGGGCGGACATGGACAAGCCTTTATTCGAGTATCTGCTGCGGCTGGGCGATACCTCGCTGATTCTGTCGCAGCGCCTGTCTGAATGGTGCGGCCACGGGCCCGCGCTGGAAGAAGACCTGGCCCTGACCAATACCGCGCTGGACCTGCTGGGCCAGGCCCGCATGTGGCTGACGCTGGCCGGCGAGGTGGAAGGGGCGGGGCGCGATGAAGACGCGCTGGCCTATTTCCGCCATGCGCCGGAGTTCCGCAACGCGGTCCTGGTGGAACGGCCCAACGGCCATTACGGCAACACGCTGGCGCGCCAGTTCTTCTTCGACGTATGGCATTACTTCCTGCTGCAGCGCCTGACGCAGTCGTCGGATGAGCGGGTGGCGGCCATTGCGGCCAAGTCGCTGAAAGAAGTCACGTACCACGTGCGTCGTTCGTCCGACCTGGTGGTGCGACTGGGCGATGGCAGCCAGGAAAGCCATGCGCGCATGCAGGACGCCATCGACGATGCCTGGCGTTATACCGGCGAGCTATTCGCCGACGACGACGTCGACCGCGACATGGCGGCGCGCGGCATAGGCTGTACCCTGGCCGCGCTGCGCGAACCGTGGCTGCAGCACGTGCGCGAGGTGCTGGGCGAAGCCACCCTGGCCTTGCCCGATGACGCCGAAGCTGGCCATGCCGCCTTTCAGGGCGGCCGGCAGGGGCGCCATACTGAAGCGCTGAGCTATGTGCTGGCCGAGATGCAGTCGCTGCCCCGCGCCTATCCCGGAGCCGTGTGGTGAACGCCGCCACTTGCGCCTCGCCGCGCCAGATCATGGGTTGGCTGGAAAGCGTGCCCGATCCCGAGATTCCCGTGCTGTCGGTGGTGGACCTGGGCGTGGTGCGCCAGGTGGCCTGGGACGGCGCAACCTGCGTGGTGACGATCACGCCCACCTATTCGGGCTGCCCGGCCATGCGCGAGATCACCCACGACATCGAGCGCACGCTGGCCGAACATGGCGTTGAACACGTGCGTGTCGAGACACGCCTGGCCCCGGCCTGGACGACCGACTGGATGAGCGAACGCGGCCGCGCCGCGCTGAAGAACTACGGCATCGCGGCGCCCGCCGAACGGGCCATCGACGTGTCGGGCATCAGCCGCCGCGCGGCGCAACCGGCCGTGGCCTGCCCGCATTGCGGTTCGAGCCAGACCCGGCTGGTCAGCCATTTCGGTTCGACCTCGTGCAAGGCCCTGTATCGCTGCGGCGCATGCCGCGAGCCTTTTGATTATTTCAAGACCCACTGAGCGGGGCAGCAACACGCCATGAGCCAGACTTCGTTCCATGCTTTGAAAGTCGCCTCGGTGGCGCGCAACACGCGCGACGCGGTGGTGGTGACCTTCGACCTGCCGCCGGCGTTGCAGTCGCAGTTCGCCTTCCGGCCGGGCCAGTACCTGACACTGCGCACCCAACTGGACGGCGAGGAGCTGCGCCGTTCGTATTCCATTTGCTCGGCGCCCGGCGATGGCGTATTGCGCGTTGCCATCAAGAAGGTCGACGAGGGCGTGTTTTCCAGTTGGGCCAATCATCAGCTGCAACCCGGGCAGACGCTGGAAGTGATGCCGCCCGCCGGCAGCTTCACAGTGGACTTCGCTCCCGAAAACCAGCGTCACTATGTGGCATTTGCCGTGGGCAGCGGCATTACGCCGGTGTTCTCGCTGGTGAAAACCGCCTTGTCCACCGAGCCGCACAGCCGCTTCACGCTGTTTTTCGGCAACCGGGCATCTTCGTCGGTGCTGTTTCGCGAGGAAATCGAAGACCTGAAGAACCTGTACATGGAAAGGTTCTCGCTGGTGTACATCATGAGCCGCGAAAGCCAGGACATCGAGTTGTTCAACGGCCGGCTGGATGGCGACAAGGTCGACCAGCTGATGACGGCCTGGCTGCGGCCCGGCGATATCGATTACGCCTTTGTCTGCGGCCCGCAAACCATGATCGAAAGCGTGGTGCAGCATCTGCAGGAACGCGGCATTCCCAAGTCGCACATCAAGTTCGAACTGTTCGGCGCGCCGCGCGGGCCGCGCGCTCTGCGCACGGGACGCGAGGCGCCGGCCGCGCCCGGCAAGGGGCAGTGCGAAGTCACGGTGGTGCAGGACGGCCACCGGCGCAGTTTCTTCATCGACAAGAACAAGGACAGCGTGCTGGATTCCGCGCTGGCGCAGGGGGTGGAGCTGCCGTATTCCTGCAAGGGCGGGGTCTGTTCCACCTGCCGCTGCAAGGTCATCGAAGGCGAAGTCGACATGGACGCGAACTTCGCGCTGGAAGATTACGAAGTGGCGCGGGGCTTTGTGCTCAGTTGCCAGAGCTTTCCGGTCAGCGACCGCCTGGTGCTGGATTTCGACCAGGAAACCTGAACCGCCCGCGTACCCCTTATTCAAGAACCCTGTTCATCCCGGAGATCGCCTCGTGTCACATGATTTTTTTGAACGCCACCAGCCCTTGCTAGAAAAAGCCCTGGCCGCTGCGGCCGAGCGTGGCTACTGGAGCCCTTTCGCGGAATCGCCCAGCCCGCGCCATTATGGCGAAACCGCCAACGACGACGGCCGCGCCGCCTTCGAGGCCCTGCGCGGCAAGACCTTCCCGCTGGAATTGGCCGGCGCCGAGGGCACGGTGGGCGGCGAACAGTCGCCTTTCGGTTTTCCGCTGGACATCAGCTACCCGCGCGTGCCGCCCGCCGCGCTGCTGCGCAACGCCGCGCAGGCGCTGGAGCAGT
>NZ_JAJMLX010000277.1 GCF_020991325.1 Bordetella petrii
CGCGGCTCAGATAGGCATTGGGTGTTTCGCGGCTGAAGTCTTGTTCCAGGTATCCGGGCGCGGCCTGCGGGTTGACGTGGCGGTCTTCCAGCTGCACAGGCACGCCGTTGTCCAGGTGCAGCAGCACCGAATGGAACACCGGGCTGCCGGGTGCAATACCCAGCGCGATGGCGATGCCGTCGGTGGCCGTGTCCTGTTCGAGGGTGATGATGCGATTGCCGTACTGGTGACCCCGCTCGGCGATCTCGTCGGCGATGTTGCGCACTTCCAGCACGGGCAGCACCGGCCGGCGCTCGGCCACGAAGGTGCCCAGGCCCTGGCTGCGCACCAGCATGCCGTCCTGCGTCAGTTCCAGGATGGCGCGCCGCGCCGTCATGCGCGACACATCGAACTGCGCGGCCAGTTGGTTCTCGGACGGCACCTGTTCATTCACGGCCCACTGTCCCGACTCGATGTTCTCGATGATGTGCTGTTTGATGCGGGCGTAGGGGGCCAGCGGTTGGTCGCGCAGCGCGGCGTTCATGATGGGAGCTCCAGATGGGACCGTCGATGGAGGGATTTAACTTGGATATACAAGTATAGTCAAGTAAACTTTTGTCCTATCGATATTCCGAACGGAGCGGCTCCATGAAACATCAAGGGATGCAACAGGCCTGGGACACCTTGATCGTCAACGCCCGGCTGGCCACTTTCGCGCCCGGGCGCACGGCGGACTACGGCGTGGCGGACGATGCGGATGCGCTGGCCATCGTCCAGGGCCGCATTGCCTGGATCGGCCGCGCGGCCGAGCTGCCGGCGGGAAGCGGGGTGGGGGCCACCTTCGATGCGGGCGGCCAATGGCTCACGCCGGGTCTGGTCGACTGCCACACGCACCTGGTCTACGCAGGCTCGCGGGCGCGCGAATTCGAATTGCGGCTGAACGGCGCCAGCTACGAAGACATTTCACGCGCGGGCGGCGGCATCGTCTCTACCGTGCGCGCCACCCGCGCCGCGGGCGAAGCGGCGCTGGCCGACCAGTCGCGCCCGCGGCTGCGCGCACTGATGCGCGAAGGCGTCACCACGGTCGAGATCAAGTCGGGCTATGGCCTGGAACGCAATGCGGAACTGGCCATGCTGCGTGCCGCCCGGCGCCTGGGCGAAACCGAAGCCGTCACGGTGCGCACCACCTTCCTGGGGGCCCACGCGCTGCCTTCCGAATACGCCGGCCGCGCGGATGCCTACATCGATGCTGTCTGCGACGACATGCTGCCCGCCGCGGCCGCCGCCGGGCTGGTAGATGCGGTGGACGCCTTCTGCGAAAACATCGGCTTCGACACCGCCCAGGTGGAACGGGTATTCAAGGCGGCCGCGGCGCTCGGCCTGCCGGTGAAACTGCACGCCGAGCAGTTGAGCAACCTGGGCGGCAGTGAACTGGTGGCCCGCTGCGGCGGCTTGTCTTCAGACCACCTGGAGCACCTGGACGAGGCCGGCGCGCGTGCCTTGGCCGCCGCCGGCGCCGTGGCGGTACTGTTGCCGGGCGCCTACTACTTCCTGCGCGACACGAACACGCCGCCCATAGACCTGCTGCGCAAGCACGGCGTGGCCATGGCGGTGGCCACCGACTGCAACCCCGGCACCTCGCCTTTCGCGTCGCTGCTGCTGATGCTGAACATGGCGTGCACGCTGTTCCGGATGACGCCGGCCGAGGCCCTGAATGGCGTCACGCATGCGGCGGCGCGGGCGCTGGGCATGGCGGGCGAGATCGGCAGCCTGGAAGTGGGCAAGCGGGCCGACCTGGCGCTCTGGCAAGTGGCCGACCTGGCCGAGCTTTGCTACAGCTATGGCACGCACCTGCCCGCCCGGGTGTGGCATGGGGGGATCCAGCGCGAGTCGAACGGCTAAAAACCAAGCGTCACCATCTGCGAAATAAGCCCACGGTCGACGGCAATCGCGATTTTTCCTTGAAGACCGTTGTTGGGACTCTCCAGCCGGGCATGAGCCAGCGGAATATCGTCAAGTGAATAGACGGCGCCAACGTGTGGCCGCAGTTGGCCGCGCTCTATCAATGCACGCAACTCATCAAGCTTGCCGCGGTTTTGCCTGGTGAAAACGAAGTGATAACTCGCGTTCTTGCCCCAGGCCTGAATGATGTTCTGCGGCTTTGCAATGTCCACGATCGTGACTACGCGGCCAAGCTGCGCAAGCGCGTCGGGGCTGCGCGACAATGTGTCGCCGCCGATGGTGTCGAACACGACATCGACTCCGCGGCCGCCCGTCACCCGCATGATGGAATCGACATAATCCTCTTTTTCGTAGTCGATGGTCACATCGGCCCCCAGGCTTCGTGCGAACTCAAAGTTTGCTTCGCGCACGGTCGTGAACACCCTTGCTCCCATGGCTTTTGCCAGCTGGATCGCCACATGGCCGACTCCTCCAGCGCCGCCGTGCACCAGAATGCTCTCGCCCACTCTTAGCGCCGCACGCACGATCAGTGCTTCCCACACCGTTCCGCCAACCAGGGTCAGGCTTGCCGCCTCAAGGTGGCTTAGCGAGGCGGGTTTCTTTCCGATAATGCTTTCGGCGGCAACGTGGTACTCGGCATAACTGCCTGGCCCGTCGAATATTTGCGGGGTGTACCAGACTTCGTCGCCAGGGGAGAAGGCCTTCACACCCGGCCCGGCTGCTTCGACAACGCCAGATACGTCATGTCCTGTAATGGCTGGCAGTTGCACCAGGTCGGCATAATCGCCGCGTCGGACCTGGTAATCCAGCGGATTGATGGAGGTTGCATGTACCCGGACCAGAACCTGGCCCGCCTGCGGCACTGGCTTGGGTACGTCGCGAAGTTCGAACGATTCCGGGCCGCCAAATGATTTAAGCACTATCGCTTTCATTTCAATCCTTTAATCTATAAAAAGGAATATCGGGAATTTCCGATATTTAGTGACAAAAAAAATTACAGCTCTTTCCCTATGACTTTGGCCAGAGCGCTGATGGTTGCTTCGTTCCGCTTGTAATAGGTCCACTGGCCAATGCGCCTGACTTCTACCAAGCCCGCTCGTTGCAGAGTCGCAAGATAATCAGACACCGTTGACTGCGACAACCCTACGCCTTCTTGAATACTGCTGACGCAGACTCCCACCGTACGAACGTCGCCTTCATCCTGCGGAGGGAAGTTCTTGGCGGGATCCTTCAAACCTTTCAAGATTTCAAGGCGCGTACGGTTCGAGAGGGCTTTGAATATTTCGAGCAAATCCATGGCCTCATTGTATCGGTATTTCCCGATATGTCAATGCGGCAGCCAACTGCCTGGTTCCGTTCGATTGCCATGTGATGGCTGGTGCGGTACAGGTAATCGCGTTGCGCGTGCTAAGCCCGGCGGCAAAAAAGGCCGCGACACGAAGTGTCCGGCCTTGTTGTTTGCCCGCGCACCGTAGGTGCGCGGGCAAGAATTCTGGAGCGGGAGACGAGTCTCGAACTCGCGACCTCAACCTTGGCAAGGTTGCGCTCTACCAACTGAGCTACTCCCGCGTTGCTGGGCCGTAAAATGCATAGGCCGATCAACGAAGACCGGCATCATAGCGGTTTTCTCATGCGCGTGCAAACGCATAACGGGCTGCCGTTAATATGTGGGATATCCTTCGTGGCCGGCGTCCGCTTTTCGCCTTGAACAAGCATCGCGGGACGCGCCGCGGACCCCTGTTTTCAGCAATTCTTGCCCTTACATGCCGGACTCTTCCCAGGCCTTGCCCGATATTCCGATGGCTCCCGCCAGCCAGGACCTGACCCCGCTCAATACCCTGGGGTTGTCGGCATATGCCTCCGCCTTTGTCAGCCTGGACTCGCCGTCCCGGCTCGAGCAAGTGTCCGAATTTGCCGGCCGCTATCCCGGCCTGCTGGTGCTGGGCGGCGGTAGCAATCTGGTGTTGCCGCCGCGGGTCGACAGCCTGGTCGCGCGCGTTGCATTCACCGGCGTGCGCCTGCTAGAAGCGCGGCCCGATGCCTGGATCATCGAGGCGGGCGCGGGCGAGAACTGGCATGGATTCGTGTCGGCCTGTGTGGCCCAGGGCTGGGACGGTCTGGAAAACCTGGCCTTGATTCCGGGCACGGTAGGGGCAGCGCCGGTGCAGAACATTGGCGCCTATGGCGTGGAACTCGCCGACCGTTTCCTTGGGCTTACCGCCTGGAACGTGCGGCAACGCCGGCTGGTCGACATGGACGCAGCCGCCTGCCGCTACGCCTATCGCGACAGCCTGTTCAAACATGATGCGCCGGGCGCGTGGATCATCGTGGCGGTGCGTTTCGCGCTGCCGCGCCCGTGGCGCGCCGTGCTGGACTACCCCGACCTGCAGCGCCACCCTGGCTTGGCCGGCCAGGCGCCCAGCGCCCGCGCGGTGTTCGATGCGGTGTGCGATATCCGTCGCGCCAAGCTGCCGGATCCGGCCGTTATCGGCAATGCCGGCAGTTTTTTCAAGAATCCCCTGGTGGATGCCGCCACGCGCGATGCGCTGGCGGCGCGGCATCCCGGCCTGGTGTCGTATGTGCAGCCCGATGGCCGTTACAAGCTGGCCGCGGGCTGGTTGATCGATCAATGCGGGTGGAAGGGGCGTCACCTGGGCGCCGCCGGCGTGCACGACCGGCAGGCGCTGGTGCTGGTGAACCGGGGCGGGGCCACGGCGGCCGACATCATGGCGCTGGCCGCCGCCATCCAGCGCGACGTGGCCGGGCGCTATCAGGTCATGCTGGAGCCCGAGCCCGTGGTGTGGCGCGACGGCCCTGCGCCGCCGGCTTAAAGGCCCAGCACCGCCTGCATGTCGAACAGGCCGTTGCGGTGGTCTTGCAGGAAGCGCGCCGCGCGCAGGGCGCCTTCGGCATAGGTGCTGCGGCTGCCCGAGCGGTGCGTGATCTCGATGCGTTCGCCGGTGCCGCAGAAATATACCGTGTGGTCGCCCACGATATCGCCGCCGCGCACCACCGAGAACCCGATGGTGCCGGGCTTGCGTACCCCGGTGTCGCCGTGGCGGGCCCAGGTGGCCACGTCGGGCAGCGCCACGTTCCAGGCCGATGCAATGGTTTCGCCCATTTTAAGGGCGGTGCCCGAGGGCGCGTCGACCTTGTTGCGATGGTGCGCTTCGAATACCTCGACGTCGTAGCCCGAATTCAGGATGCGGGCGGCCACGTCCAGCAGTTTCAGCGTGGCGTTTACGCCCACGCTCATGTTGGGGGCGAACACGATGGCGATTTTCTGCGCGGCCACTTCGATGGCGGCGCGGCCGTTGTCGTCGAAGCCGGTGGTGCCGATGACCATGCGCGTGCCATGCTTCACGCAGGCTTGCAGATGGTTCAGGGTGGCTTCGGGCCGGGTGAAGTCCACCAGGCAATCGGCGTCGGCCAGCGCATCGAGCTGGTCGGTAATGCGCACGCCGGTGTCGCGGCCCAGGAAGGTGCCGGCGTCCTGGCCCAGGTTGTCGGAACCGGCGCGCTCCAGCGCCACCGCCAGTTCCAGGCCGGGGATGTTCAGTACGGCTTCGATCAGCATGCGGCCCATACGGCCGCCGGCGCCTGCAATGGCGATGCGCATGGTGTTTCCTTGTGCCACGGTCTAGCGCAGCGGCTCTGCGCCGCCTCCGGGTTGGCCGATGGTGCTGCGGGGCAGGGCGTCGGGGGAATTCAACAGCAATTCACGGCGGCGGGGCGAGGCCGCCGGCTGCTGTGCCGCCGGGTTCTGGGTGTCGGCCGAGTCCGGTTGCTGGGTGCTGGCCGCGTCGGGTACGGGTTGGGCATCGGCAGGGACGGCGGGCTGGGCGCTGGGCGTCGGCTGGGCCGGTT
>NZ_JAJMLX010000278.1 GCF_020991325.1 Bordetella petrii
CCTAAACCCAAGCCCAAGCCGAAGGTCGAGAAACCGGTCGAGGCCCCGAAGGTTGAAACGCCGCCTGCCGGCGCCAACGCGGGCCAGGCCGACGGCGGCAACATCCTGGGCCACATTTTCGGCGACAAACAACAGCGCGCCGAAGACAACCTGGGCCAGGCCACCGGGCTGGGCGGCAACAATGCCGCCAACCTGCTCAGGCTGCTGGCCCCCATCGTGATGGCCTTCCTGGCCAGGCGCATGCAGGGCAGCGGCATGGATGCCGGCAACCTGAGCGCCTCTCTAGGCCATGAACGCGATGTGGCCCAGCAACAAGGCGGCCTGGGCGGCGGCCTGCTGGGCTCGGTGCTGGACCAGGACGGCGACGGCCAGGTCGGGCTGAACGACCTGCTGCAGATCGGCGGCGGCCTGCTCAACGGCCGCCGCTGATCCGCGCATCCGGCGCCGTGCTAGAAGCGGTGCCGGATGCCTACGCTGATCTGGCGCCGGCCGTTGTCCTCGTCGGCATCGAAATCGCGCGTATCGCTGTGGTTGTAAAAGGCGTACAGGTCGGTGCGCTTGGACAAGTCGTATTGGTAGCCCACCGCATAAGCCTGGATTTTCGAATGCGTCGTCTGCTGCCATGACGCCAGCAGCGCGCCCGGCCCTATCGGTACGCGCACGCCTGCCGTCCAGGCATAGTCTTTGTCCACGTCCTTGGCCGGTCCCTTGTTGGCGTCGCTCAGTCGACCGGCGCCCGCGTACACCCGCACAACTTCAAAGTCGTACGAACCGCCCAATTGCCAGTTGCTGGTGTCGCCCGCGGGATTGGCCCGGCCGCTGACGCGCCGTTGGTCCGCATACAAGTGCTCGTACGTCAGGGCCAGGCGCAACGGCCCCTTTCCGTACCGCACGCCGGCGGTGATCATCCGGTCGTTGTTGCCGGTGCCGAATTCCTGCTCGCCGTCCACCGCGAAGCTGTAGCCCACCGCGGCCTCGAACCCGTGCAGCTTGGGCGAGCGCCACATCACCATATTGTCGGCGATGCCGCTGGCGCCGAAATCGCCGTCGTTATAGCCGAATGTGGTGCCCAGGCCCGAGCGCGACCATGCGATCGAGAAGGGCGTGGCCGCGCCTCCCCATTCGCGGCCCAGCACCCATTGCCGGCCCAGGCGCACTTCACCGTAGCGGTCGCTTTCCAGGCCCACATAGGCCCAACGGCCGAACAGCCGGCCGGACTGGGCCGAAGTGCCATTGTCCGCGTTGAACCCGCCTTCCAGCTGGAAAGTTGCCTTCAGGCCGTTGCCCAGGTCCTCTACGCCCTTGATGCCCCAGCGCGATCCGGATTCATTGCCGCTGTCGATGCCCTGCGAGGTGCCTTTGGTGTCGTCATGGTCGTTCATATAGCCCAGGTCGATCAGGCCATACAGCGTGACACTGCTCTGGGCGTGCGCGGCGCCCGTCCAGCCCGCCATTGTCAGCGCCAGGGCCAGCGCGGTGGTCGCGGTTCTTCTCATGGTTTTCTCCTCCGTTGAAAAAACGTATTCCCGGACCGCGCGCCATGACGGGCCCGTCGCGGCCGGCAGGCCGCGGTACTGCGAATGATGAAAATGGCGCCGTCGCTACCGGGCGGCGCAGCCCTTCACGCGCGCGGCCGCGGCCGCGGCCATCTGGTCGTTCCGATGCCCCGCGCCGGGCACGTGCTGCAGTTCCCACCGCGCCTGCCGCCCGGACTGCCGCGCCAAGGCCTGGGCGTTCGCATAAAAACGTTCGCCGCGCGTCTTGCGGTCGGGGCCCTGGGCCTGCGCGCCGCGGGTACTGCGCATGACGCCGCCCTTGCGGCGCACGTCGTCATCCCCCAGCATCAGCAACAAGGGTTCGTCCAGGTACTGGGCGATCTGCGTATCCGTGACATCCGGCACGTCGCGCAGGCCATAGGGCCAATCGGCGCCGCGGCCAGGATAGGTGTACCAGCCTGAATTGGCCGCGATGATCAGGCAGGCCCGGCTTTCAGGGCGGAACAATGCATAGCGATGCGCGAACTGCGCGCCGGCGCCGTGGCCGTACAGGGTATAGCCCGACTGCCCCGTGGGCTGGCGCTGCGTGAAATCGGCGAATACCGCATCGGGCAGGGCGAAGCTCCATTGCGCGGCGGGATTGCGCGCCGCCGGCTTGGCCTTGCCCGTGATTTCCTCGTGCGATACCGCGTGGAAGACATTGCCCAGGTTATAGCCGTTGGCGCCCCGATAGGCCTCGCGCGTAAAAAGCGGCGCCAGCACCAGCAGCTTGCGCTGGCGCGCGATGTCGACCCAGGCGTCGCGATAGTCCTGCGCATCGCGCTTGATGCCATGCAGCAGAACCACCACCGGCGTGTCGGCCGTATAGGCCTCGGGCTTGAAGTAATACACCTGCACCGGCTGCCCGGTATCGGCGTCCTGGAATACGTACTGGCCCGCCCCGGCCGGCAACTCGGCGCGCACGGCCCCGGCGGCGGCCAGTGCGGCCAGGGCCGCGATGATCATTCGCTTCAAGCTTGTCTCCTGTGTGCGGGTTTCTTGTGGAACCCATAGTCGTCTTCTGGCATCCTATCGCCGTTGACCCCACCGATTATTCGAATTAAGCAATTAGGTCTTCGAATTAATAGAACCATTGCCGCCGCAAACGGCCCTCCCATGAACCTGAAATCCCTGCGCCTTTTCCGCCTGATCGTGTTGCATGGCTCGCTGGCCTCGGCCGCGGAACGGCTGCACCTGAGCCAGTCGGCGGCCAGCCGCCTGATAGGCCTGCTGGAAGACGAAATCCGCTTGAAGCTGTTCACGCGGGCCCGCCGGCGCCTGCTGCTGACTCCGGAGGGCGAACTGTTCTTCCAGGAAGCCGAACAGATCCTGATGGGCGTGGACGAAATTCCCCGCATCGCCGAGGACATTCGGGGCAAGAACCGCGAAAAATTCACGCTGGTGACCTCGGTGCCGCTGGGCACCTGCCTGGTGTCGCCCACGGTCAGCGACATGCGGCGCCAGACCCCCGATTTCGACTGCCGCATCCACATCGAGGGCCGGTTCGAGATCGAGAACAAAGTGGCGCGGCGCCGCTACAACCTGGGCCTGATCTCGCTGCCCATCACCAACGCCATCGTCGAACTGCAGGTCGAGCCCGTTTTGCAGGTGCGGGTCGAGGCCCTGCTGCCGCGCAGCCATCCGCTGGCCGCGCAGGACATGATCCGCGCCGAAGACCTGGTCGACCAGCCCATCGTGTCGCTGCAGCCGCACCAGCTTTGGCGCCGCCGCCTCGACGAAATCTACGCCACCGTGGGCGCCAAGCCGCGCATGGCGATCGAGACCACGTCGACGCTGATGGTGCAGCAGCTGGTGCGCGACGGTAACGGCCTGTCCATCATGGACCGTACCTCTGCCCGCTTGCTGCCCGGCGACAGCGTGGTATTCCGGCCCATCGCGCCCGAGCGCTGGGTCACGTACGCGTGCATCTTCCCCCCCGCGGGCCGCCCTCCCCTGGCGGACCTGTTCGTCGACTGCCTGCGCGGCTACGTACGCCGCCTGTGCCGCGAAGATGCCGAGGCCGCGCCCAGTTTCCGCTTGCTGAAGTCGGGCGATCAGGCCAGCGGTTCGGCCTGAGCCTGCCCAGGCGCGAGCTGGCGCGCCAGATCGCGCGCCAGCGCCGCCGCGTGCAACGCGATGTCGCGGCTGTTGCCGGTGTAGCGCGCGGGGTCCAGCGCTTCCTGGATCTGCGCCAGTGTGTAGTGCCGCGCCACATCCGGCTGGCGCAGCAACACCTCGGGCAACTGGCAACCCTCGCGCCGCGCCTCGCGGATCGCGGCGTGCACACGGTCGTGCGCATGCTGGCGCCCCAGCGTGGCCGCCAGCACCATCATCAACCGCTCGGACGCGATGACGTCGGCCGAACGCGCCAGGTTCTCGCGCATGCGCGCGGGATCGAAACGCACCAAGGCCAACAGTTCGTCCAGGCGCGTGGCAACGTCGTAGGCCAGCGGGCATGCCTCGTCGATCAGCCCATACAACTGCTGGTTGGTGGCGGAATCACCCTCGTGGCTGGGCTGGCCGGCTTCCAGCGCCGGCGCGGCCAGGGCGCGCAGGCGCGCGGCGCGCGCGATGAGGCCCACGACATGCTTGGGGTTGTCCTTGTGCGGCATGGTGCTGCTGCCCACCACTCCGTCGGGCAGCGTCTCGGCCACCTCGCCGATCTCGTCGGCCATCAGGGTGTACAGCTCATTGCCGATACGCGAGCACGCCATCGCAAACAGGGAAAGCACCAGCACGTATTCGCAAAACGGGTCCAGCATCGCGCGCGAATGCACCAGCGGACTGGCCAGCCCCAGGCGCTTGGCCATCGTTTCGGCCAACTGCATGCCATCTGGCCCGAAGGTATGCATGGCGCCGATGGCGCCGCCGAACACGAGCGAGAACGTGCGCGGCTCGGCCTGGCGCAGGCGCTCCACGCAGCGCGCCAGTTCCTCGATCCAGCTGGCCACCTTGAAGCCGAAGGTAATGGGCAGCGCGTGCTTGCGATTCGTGCGCCCCGCCATCACCGCTCCGGCGCCGTCTTCCGCCAGGTCGGCCAGGGTGGTCAGCGCCGCGCCGATGCGCGCCAGCAACAGGTGATGAACGCGGCGCATCTGCAGGACACGCCCGCCCAGGATGATGTTCTGGGTGGTTCCGCCCCAGTGCACATAGCCGCCCGCCTCGTCGCCGCAGGCATGCGCCAGCGCGTGCACCACCGACAATACGGGCGCCATGGTGCGCTTGATGTCCACGCGCAGGGCATCCAGGTCCAGATGACGCAGCGTGGCGCACGCGGCAATGCGCTGCGCGTGATCGGCGGGAATCAACCCCAGGCTGGCTTGCGACAGGGCCAGCGCGGCCTCGATATCCAGCCAGGTTTGCCAGGTTTGCTCGGTTGAGAACAAATCCGCCACGGTGGCGGGCAGTACGGCGGGGTTCATGCAGCAGCCTCGGCAAAAGCGCGGTCCAGGGTGGGAACGGAATCCAGCAGCAACGCGGTGTACTCATGGGACGGACGGGCCAGCACGGTGGCGGCTTCGCCCTCTTCCACGATACGCCCCGCGCGCATCACGGCGACCCGGTCGGCGATCTGGCGCACCACGCCTATATCGTGGGTAATGAACAACATGGACAATCCGAACTCCTCTTGCAGATCCTGCAGCAGGTTGAGTATTTGCGCCTGCACCGACACGTCCAGCGCCGACGTGGGCTCGTCGCACAGCAGCAGCTGGGGCCGCAGTATCAGCGCGCGCGCAATGGCGACACGCTGACGCTGTCCGCCCGACAACTGCCCCGGGAAACTGTTGATGACCCGCTGCGGCAAGCCCACGCGGTCCAGCATGCGCGCGACCTGCGCGCGGCGCTCGGCCGCCGCCAGGTTCCGGTGCAGTTCCAGGGGGCGGGCCACGATGTCGCCCACCGCGCGGCGCGGGTTCAGCGAGGAATACGGATCCTGGAACACAGGCTGCACCAGGCGGGCGCGGGCCTGGGACGCCAACTCGCCCACCGGCTGTCCGCCGAGCACGATACGGCCCTGGTCGGGATCGTCCAGGCCCAGCAGGATGCGCGCCAGCGTGCTCTTGCCCGATCCCGACTCCCCCACCACCGCCAGCGTCTCGCCGCGCCGCACCGCCAGCGACACGTGGTCTACCGCGCGCACCGTATAGGGCTGCCCGAACAGGCCCTTGCGCTGCGTGAACGTGCGCACGATGCCATGGGCCGCCAGCACCTCGTCCCGGCCGGGATCGCCGGTTTGCGGGCCGGCTCCGGCCGTGTGCGGCCCCG
>NZ_JAJMLX010000279.1 GCF_020991325.1 Bordetella petrii
TGCCCGCCGACCAGCGAAGGCACGATGCCCGGAATGGCATTCAGGCGCTCGCCGCGGCGCCCCTTGCCCGGCGCGCACCCCAGCAGCCCGCGCGTATAGGGGTGGCGCGGATCGCTCAGCACCGCGCGCGTGTCGCCCAGTTCCAGCGGCTGGCCGCCATACATGACCATGACGCGGTCCACCGCGCTGGCCACGACCGCCAGATCATGCGTGATCAGGATCATCGCCATGCCGAACTCCTGGCGCAGCTCCGCCAGCAAGTCCAGGATCTGCGCCTGCACCGTCACATCCAGTGCCGTGGTGGGTTCGTCCGCGATCAGCAGCTGCGGCTCGCTCATCAGGGCCATGGCTATCATCACCCGCTGCCGCTGCCCGCCCGACAACTGGTGCGGATAACTGCGCAGGCGTTGCACCGGATCGGGCACCTTGACCCGTTCCAGCAGGTACAGCGCCCGTTCGCGCGCCCGCGCGGCGCTGGCGCCGTCGCGCACCATCAGTTCCGTCATCTGCCGCTCGATGGTGTAGACGGGATTCAGCGAGGTCATGGGCTCCTGGAAAATCATGGCGATGCGGCGCCCGGCAATGCTGGCGGCGAATCGCGCCTCGGGCATGGCCGCCAGGTCTGCGCCCTGGTAGGACAGTGTCCGCGCGCGCAACTCGGCGCCGGGCGGCAGCAACCGCATCAGCGCCAGCGCCGTCATCGATTTGCCCGAACCCGATTCGCCGACGATGCCCAGGGCCTCGCCACGGTCCAACGCCAGGCTCATGCCCCGCACCGCGTGCAAAGGCCCCCCTGCGGTGGGCAGCGTCACGTCCAGCCCCTCGATCTGCAATAAGGAATTCGTAGACATACTGTGTGTTTCCCGTAACGGCAAACCGTTCAATTGCGCTTCTCGGGCGATGTCACATCGCGCAGTCCGTCGCCCAGCAGATTGGCGCCAATCACCAGCAGGAACAGCGCCATGCCGGGCAGCACCACCAGCCAGGGGCGGTGGAAAATGGCCATCTTTCCTTCGGCGATCATCAGCCCCCAGGACGGCGTGGGAGGCTGGATGCCCACCCCCAGGAACGACAGGGCCGCCTCGGCCAGCACCGCGATACCCACCTCGAAGGTGAACACCACGATGATCTGGTTGAGCAGATTGGGCAGGATCTCGTGGAACAGGATCTGCCGCCGGTTGCTGCCCACCGCCTTCGCCGCGGCGACGAAGTCCAACTGGCGCAGGCGCAAGGTGCTGGTGCGCGTCACCACCAGGTAGTAGGTCCAGTGCAGCCCGCCGATAATGCCTATCACCACCCACAGCGACGGCCCGATGATGAACACCAGCGCCATGGCCAGCAGCAGCCCCGGCAGCGCCAGCTGGCAGGTCAGCAGGAAGCTGACCGCGGAATCGATGCGCCCGCCGAAGTAGCCCGCGCACAGGCCAAGCGTCACGCCGATCAGGCAGCCGACAGTGGCCGCGCCGAACCCCACGATCAACGAAATGCGGGTGCCGTAGATCAGCCGGCTGAGGTAATCGCGGCCCACCTGGTCCGTACCCAGTGGATACGTCCAAGAACCCTCGGGCGCCCACACCGGCGGCACCAGGCGATGCGCCAGCGACTGCGCATAGGGATCGTGCGGCGCGAGCCATGGCGCCAGCAGCGCCACGGCCAGCAGGGCCAGTACGATCAGGGCGCCGGCCTGCAGGCCGCGATGCCCGCGCACCCGCCGCCAGAAGGCCTGGCGCCGCTGCGCATCCAGGTCCTCGCGGCTGTGCTGGGCGTCATCCGCGGCTGCCGGCACGACGCCGGCCCTCAAGGTTTTTTCTTGGTTCACGCGCCTACCCCATGCGGATCCGCGGATCGAGCAGCGCATTGAGCACGTCCGCCAGGAAATTCATAACAATGAACACCAGCGCGAAGATGAAGATCAGCATCTGCACGGTGGGAATATCGCTGCCCAGAATCGATTGCAGCGTCAGCCGCCCCAACCCATTGATGGCGAAGATGGATTCCACGATCACCGAGCCGCCGAACTTCTGCCCGAGCTGCACCGCCAGCACACTGACAATGGGCAGCATCGCGTTGCGCATGGCGTGCCGCATCAGCAGCGAAATGCCCCGATAGCCCTTCGCGCGCGCGGTGCGCACATAGTCGGCCCCCATCACTTCGATGAGCCCGGCGCGCGTCAGCCGCATGACCGCGGGCACGGAACTGGTGCCCAGCACCAGCGCCGGCAATACGTAGTGCAGCCAGCTGGTGTCGCCCGACACCGGAAATACCGGGATCATCACACTGAACAGGATCACCAGCACCAGGCCCAGCCAGAAGTTGGGAACGGCCTGGGCCGATACGGCGATCCCCAGCGAAAACCGGTCCAGCGCCGAGTTGGGCCGCAGCGCGGCGGCGACGCCCAGCGGAATGGCCAGCAGCACCGTGACCGCCACGGCCATCAAGGCCAGGCGTATTGTGGGCGGGGCGTGCTTGGCCACCAATTGGCTGACCGAGTCGTGCCAGTAGTAGCTTTCGCCAAAGTCTCCCCGCACGGCGGCCGACAGCCAATCGCCGTAGCGCTCGATGAATGGCCGGTCGAAACCGTACTGGTGGCGGATCTGCTCGACCAATTCCGGCTCGGCGTTCTCGCCGGCGATGGCCTGGGCGGGATCGGTGGCCACGTTCAGCAGCACGAAGGTGGCGAACGACACGGTCAGGGCCACCAGCACCGCCAGGCCCAGGCGTCTTAGCGCAAAGCGCAACATGGATAGTCTCCGTTGTACAAGGCGCGCCGCGGCGCGCGGCGGTGGCTAGGGCTTTGCCGCCCAGTGGGCCTGGTACAGGCGCGGCAGCCCGTCCGGCGGAACGGGAAACTCCAGGTCCGGCGACATCAAGTAGTTCACCGAGTACGTGTAAAGCGGAATCCAGTAGGCCTGATCGGCAATGGTCTGCAGCGCCTGGCGGTACAGCCCGGCGCGTTGCGCCGGGTCGTTGGTGCGTTCGGCCGCCATCACCTCTTGCATGACCTGGGGATTGCGGGACAGGTTGCGGTCGGTGTCGCCGAAATGAATGCGCGCGATCATCGCGGTATCGGCGGTTCCTCCATTCGCCCACGACCCGATATACGCGCGGATCTTCCCGGCGGCGCGGGCCCTGTCCAGCGAGGCCAGCTGGCCATAGCGCAGCTTGACATTCACGCCCGCGGCCGACAGGTCGGCAGCCACCGCCTCGGCCACGGCACGGTCGCGGTAGGCCCACAGCTCCAGGGGCTCGCGCTGCCGGTAACCGGCGTCGGCCAGCAAGGACTTGGCCTTGGCCAGGTCGTACGCATAACGCGGAACATCCTGTGCGCAACCGAACTGCGTGGGGTGGCAGGCCGTATACAGCGGCTCGGCCACGCCGCCGATCAGGAACTTGGCGATCGCTTCCCGGTTGACGGCGTAGTTCAATGCGCGCCGTACCTTCACATCGGTCAGCGGGTTGGGCCCGGTCACGCCCGACGCATCCAGCACCACGAAACTGACGCGCAGGCTGGGGCCGGACTTGCTCACCGCCCGCCCCGTGGCGGCCATGCTCTGCGCCACGTCCAGCGGCATGTCATAAGCCCAGTCCACGCCGCCGCTCATCAGCTCGGCCTGCTGGGTGCCCCAGTCGGGAATAGTGCGGGCCACGATGCGCCCGATGGCCGCGCGCCCCTTGGGACTGTCGGCATAGTAATCGTCGAACCGCACCAGCACGGCCTTCTGGCCGGGCTCGAACGATTCCACGCGATAGGGGCCAAGCCCGTCGGGGTGCAGCGCCTGGGCCCCGCGGTCGTTCTTGCCGTCGACCTGATAGGCGCCATTGCGGCGTATCGGTATGCGGCGCGCCATGTCGCGCAGCGCCAGGGGATAGACGGCCTTCAGGTGGAAACGCACCTGGTACGGCCCGAGCTTTTCCACGCTTTTGAGCCAGCGGCCGACGGTGCCCGAGGCGCGCGTTCCGCTGTCCGGCGCCAGCACCCAGTTGTAGGTGTAGACCACATCATCCGCGGTAAAAGGCGCGCCGCTGTGAAAACGCACGCCCTGGCGCAGGGTGACGTCGATGGTGGTGTCATCGACATACTGATATGAAGTCGCCAGCATGGGCGAAATCTCGTTGGTGGCGGTATCGACGTCGAACAGGCGGTCATCCGTCAGGTCGGACAGAATCACATGTTCCTGCGACGTGGTGTACAGATAGTCCAGGTTCACCACTTCACGCTGGAACGCCACCACCAGCGTGTCATCGCCGGGGCCCGCCCAGGCTTGCGCGGCCACCGCGGCGCAGCCCAGTGCAAGCGCGCCGGACCAGCGCCGGCAGAATCGCAATAGCATGTTGTCTCCTAGGAATTATGAAATTTCCAGGCATGCTACCTTGCGTGTTAGCTGCGTAACTTCGAATTATCCGCAAAAAACATCGAATTTATCGAAGATTCAAACCGCGCGTCCTAGCCTAGCGCGGTATCCAGGAACATCATCACCGCGAACCCCGCCATCAGGCCCACTGTTGCCGGGGTTTGATGCCCATTGCGGTGCGTTTCCGGAATGACCTCGTGGGACACCACGAAGATCATCGCGCCAGCCGCCAGCCCCAGGCTTACCGGATACGCCACGGCCAGCCCGCTGGACATGCCCAGCCCCACCAGCGCGCCCAGCGGCTCCATCAGGCCGGTGGCGACGGCGATCAGGGCCGCGCGCACCGGCGCCAGGCCGATGGCCCGCAGCGCCATCGCCACGGCCAGCCCTTCGGGAATGTCCTGGATGGATATCGCCGACGCCAGCGGCACGCCGACCTGCATGTCGCCGTTGGCAAAGCCCACGCCGATGGCCATGCCTTCCGGCAGGTTGTGCAAGGTGATAGCCAGCACGAACAGCCACACCCGGTTGACCCGTTCCGCCTGCGGCCCACAGGGGCCGGTGCTGTCGTGTTCGTGCGGCGTGAAGGCATCCAGCCCCAGCATCAGCAGTACGCCCAGCGCCAGGCCCGCGACCACCACGGCGGCCGCTGCCGGCCCGTCGCCGTACAGGACCTTGGCGGCTTCCAGGCCGGGCAGGATCAGGGAAAAAGCACTGGCGGCCAGCATCATGCCGGCGGCGAAGCCCAGCATGGTGTCCTGGGTGCGCGCGTGGATGGTGCGCAGGCCGATGGCTGCCAGCGCGCCCAGCGCCGTGGCGCTGAAGCCCGCGGTGCCGCCCAGCAAGGCGTAGCGCACATACAGGGGTTCGACCCCCGTCAGCCCGTAATACAGCCCGGACGCCAGCAGCCACAGCACGGCCAGCGTGGCGGCCGCCAGCCCCAGGGCAACCAGCGGCCTGGCTTGCGCCTGCGCCGCCCAGGCGGCCCGCCAATCGCGCGCGGCAGTATCGGTATGGTTCATGATCGTGGCCGTTCCATGTGGAATTCCGCGCCGCCGTCGGCAATGACCCTGAATCCCAGGCGTTCGTACAGGCGGCGGGCGGGATTGGTCTTCAGCACGTCCAGCCGCGTAGGCAGGCCGTCCGCATCGGCCTGGTCCAGCACTGTACGTAGCAGGCGCGCGCCCAGGCCCCGCCCTTGCCAGGCCGGCGCCACCTGCACCTGCACCACATGCCAGGCGGCAGCGCCGCGATAAGCCTTGAACAGCCCGGCGGGCTGGGCATCGACAAGCACGATGCAGGCATCTTCCCAGTGATAGCGGATACGGGCCAGGTGCGCGCCGTCGTCAACCCGCAGGCCGCGCCCGGATACCTGGAACAAGACTTCAGCCGCGAAACACCCAATGCCTATCTGAGCCGCG
>NZ_JAJMLX010000028.1 GCF_020991325.1 Bordetella petrii
GGGCGCTGGGCCTGGCTGCGCTGCGGGCGTTCTTCGTAGCCGCCGCCACCGCCGCCGTAGCCGCCTTCACCGCCGCTGTCGCGGCCGCCCAGCATCTGCATCTGGTCGGCCACGATTTCGGTGCTGTAGCGGTCGGCGCCGGTGTCTTTGTCTTGCCACTTGCGGGTTTTCAGGCGGCCTTCGATATACACCGAGCGGCCTTTTTTCAGGTATTCACCCGCGATTTCGGCCAGGCGGTTGTACATGACCACCCGGTGCCATTCGGTTTCTTCGCGGCGTTCGCCGCTGGCCTTGTCTTTCCATTGCGAAGTCGTGGCAATGGAAACATTACAAATCGCCGCGCCATCCGGGCTGTAGCGCACTTCGGGATCGCGCCCCAGGTTGCCGACGAGTATGACTTTATTGACCGATGCCATTGCGATTTCCTCTGGTGCCCAGGCCGGCTGCGGTGTCCGGTGGGCAAAAAATGTTCAAACTTGACCCGTAAGCTTACCGCACCTTGCCCGGCTTTTACTGGGCCAGAGAGACATCCGTGTCCCTGTTTCCGGGGCGGGCACGGGGCCGCGCAGGTTGCCCATGCGCCGGATTGGTGCCTTTTGGACAACACCGTGGTCCCCTGGCCATGCCTACCGCCCGCTGCCCAGCCCGCCTACGATTTGGCCGTTGCCCAAGCCTTTGCAACCCCCACTACCCACCCGCCCGCGGGCGGCGCCCACCTACCGAGGAACCAGCATGAGCCAACGTATCAACGCCTTTACGCAGTCTCCGGAACTGTTCAAGAAGTACATCGAATTCGGAATGCTCGTGAAATCGGGGGCCATCGAAGAATCGATCCTGCACCTGGTCGAGATTCGCGCCTCGCAGATGAACGGTTGCGGCTTCTGCCTGGACATGCACGTCAAGCAGGCCAAGATTCACGGCGAGCGCGAACTGCGCCTGCACCACGTGGCCATCTGGCGCGAATCCACCCTGTTTTCGCCGCGCGAACGCGCGGCCCTGGCCTGGACGGAAGTGCTGACCCACCTGCCCGAACAAGGCGTACCCGACGAAATCTACGAACGGGTGCGCACGCAGTTCTCCGAAAAAGAAATCTCGGACCTCAGCTTCGCCGTCATGGCGATCAATGGCTGGAACCGCCTGAACGTGGGTTTCCGCACCGTGCCCGGCTCGGCCGATAAAGCCTACGGCCTGGACAAGGCCCACCTCGAATAAGGACTACGCCATGAAAATCCTGGTCATAGGCGGAACCGGCCTGATCGGTTCCAAAGTGGTAAACATCCTGAAGCAGCGCGGCCACGAGGCCATCGCCGCCTCGCCGGCCACCGGCGTGAACACCGTCACGGGCGCGGGCCTGGCCGAGGCGCTGGCCGGCGTGCAGGTGGTGGTGGACGTGGCGAATTCGCCCTCGTTCGAGGACAAGGCCGTGCTGGAGTTCTTCGAAACCTCGGGCCGCAACCTGCTGGCGGCCGAGGCCCAGGCCGGCGTGCGGCACCACGTGGCCCTGTCGGTGGTGGGTACGCACCTGCTGGCCGAAAGCGGATACTTCCGCGGCAAGATCGCCCAGGAAAAACTGATCCAGGCTGGCGGCACGCCCTACACCATCGTGCAAAGCACCCAGTTCTTCGAGTTCCTGGGCGGTATCGTGCAATCGGGCGCCGACGGCGACACGGTGCGGCTGTCCTCCGCCTATGTGCAGCCCATCGCCTCGGACGATGTGGCAACGGCAGTGGCGGACGCCGCCCTGGCTGCGCCCGTCAATGGTACGGTCGAGATCGCCGGCCCCGAGCGCCTGCGCATGGCCGACCTGGTAGAACGCTACATGCGCGAGACCGGCGACCCGCGCAAGGTGCGGGCCGATGCCCAGGTGCGATACTTCGGGGCCCTGCTGCAGGACAATACGCTGGTACCGGCCGGCGCGAATCCGCGCCTGGGCAAGATCGGCTTCGACGCCTGGTTCGGCAATCGAGCAAGCGCCCGGTAACCTGACCTGGCGGAACAGGATGGCGCCGTCACCCATGGCGCCGTTCGCACATCGCGATGCTGGACGGAGACACCCTATTCATGAGCAAACTTAAACCTCCCTCGCTGGCCCTGCTGGAAAAGTACCGGGGGGAAGATTTCCAGGCCATCTACACCACCACGGTCACCGTGCAAGGCGGCGAGGCGGAACACGGCCGTGCGTCCGGCGTGGCCCGGTCCGACGACGGGCAGTTGCAGGTCGACCTGCGGCTACCGGCCGAACTGGGCGGCGGCGGCGGCGGCACCAACCCCGAACAGTTGTTCGCCGCGGGCTATGCGGCCTGCTTCCATGGCGCGCTCAGCCTCTTGATCGCCAATGCCGGACTGGACATCCGGGGCGCCTCGGTAACAGCATCCGTCACCTTCGGGCGCGACCCGGTCGACGGCCTGTACGCCCTGACGGCCAACGTCACCATTCACCTGCCCGGCCTGGAAAAAGCCGTGGCCGAAGAACTGGTGCGCAATGCCGAACGCCTGTGCCCCTACGCCAAGATGGCTCGGCATGGTATCGACAGCGTGGTGGCCCTGACCCAGTAAGGTGTTCAGCGCGGTTTCAACAGAAAACTTTCCAGGCTTTGCAGGTCCAGGGCGCGGATGCGGGTAGTCATGTAGTCGATAAACACGCGTATCCGCGCCGGCAGGTGCTGGCGGTTCAGGTAGCAGATGTAATGGCCGCGGTCGTCGGGAGCGTGCTGGGGCAGGCTGGCAACCAGGGCGCCGGCGCGCAGGTGTTCGAAGACCTGGTAGCCCGCCATTTGCGCAATGCCGCGGCCGTCCAGCACCGACTGCAGCACCAGGTCGGCGTCGTTGAATGCCAGGCCCGCCGGCGGCGCAAACTTGCGCATCAGGCCGGCCACCTTGAACTCCCATTCGTACATGCGCCCCGAGGCCAGGCGGAAGTTGATGCAGCGGTGGTTGGCCAGGTCATCGATGTCGCGCGGCAGGCCGTGCGCCGCGGCATAGGCGGGCGAAGCGCACAGGAACATCTGCATGGGAATCAGCTGCTTGGCAATGACCTGGCTGTCTTCCATGCGGCCATTGCGAAACGAGACATCGACCCTGTCCACGGCGAAGTCGGTGGGGCCGTCGTCCAGCAGCAGTTCCACGGAAATGTCGGGATACCGGGCCTGGAAATCGCCCAGCAGCGGCGCCACCACCTTGCGGCCGAATCCCACGGTGGAGCATACGCGCAGCTGGCCTGACGGAGGCCCTTCGCGCAAATCGCGCATCTCGTCCAGGGCCTGCATGATGCGCTCGACGCCCGCACGGCAGTTTTCGTAGAACCGCTCGCCCTCGCGCGTCAGCGACGTGCTGCGCGTGGTGCGCACGAACAGCCGGGTGCCCAATTGGTCTTCCAGCTTCTGCACACTGCGGCTGACCGCCGACCGGCCTATGCCCAGGCGGTCGCCGGCTTTGGCGAAATTGCCCTCCGCGGCCACCGCGATGAAGGCCACCACCCCGGCATAGCTGGCCGCGAAGGTGTGCGCCAGCGAATCCGGGGCCCCTGAAGTGGAAGCCGGGGCGGAAAGAGGGCCGGCCAGGGGGACCGACTGCGGGGCAAGGGAAGGTTCTTTGGTGTCCATGCTCATAAGACGGATCAACGGCCCGGTTTGTGACATTTGCATGGAAAAAGCCCCCACGCTACGCCTTCGGCTTGCTGCCCCCCAAGGGGGCTTTTTGCCTTGGGGCGGCCCGGCGGCAAAAAAGCCCCCACGCTGCGCCTTCGGCTTGCTGCCCCCCGAGGGGGCTTTTTGCCTTGGGGCGGCCCGGCGGCAAAAAAGCCCCCACGCTACGCCTACGGCTTGCTCTCCCTGGGGCGCAGGGCACGCTTACTGAAGCGGAGACAGAATAGGCGCACCTTTCTCTTTGATCAATACCACCACGAACCTGGCGGGTTCGGTCTGGCTGGCATTGCGGCCCACGGTATGGATGTCGTGCGGGCCTTCGTAGAATGTCTGCCCGGGCGTCAGGGTGACTTCCTTGCCGCCCTGCACCTGCATCACGATGCTGCCTTCCAGTACATAGACGAAGCTGTGGGCGTCGTGCCGATGCACCGGATCGGCGGCGCCCGGCGGGTAGTCCACGGTGATCATCACGGCTTCTTTGCCCGGAATGTCCGGCAGCCCCTTGGTCATCAAGGGCGTCACGATGGCGTCGGCCGGCTTGCCCGCTTGCGCGGTATGCGCGGCGTGCCCGCCAGGCTGGGCGGCCATGGCGGCCGGGCCCAGCAGCGATCCGGCAAGCATCAAGGACAACCCGGTTTTGACAATGTGCGGCATGACCTTCTCCTGGTGAATGGAACAGGCCTCATCGTAGGTAGCCGCGCGCGGCCGCGGTAGGCCCGCCCAGGGGACCACCATGTTGCCTGTCCGGCACCAATGGCGCGCCCGCGCGGTCAGGGTCCGGCGAATTCAGCCGCTACGCGGGCCAGCTTAACGGGGTTGCGCTGCACCAGAATACGCTGGATGCGCACGCCGTCGGTTTCATACGACTGCACCGATTCCAGGCCGCCGTCGATATAGCGCAGCAGGGCCCACTGGCCGTTGATCTCGGCCACTTCCACCCGCACGCCATCGCCGTAGCGCCGCTTGCCCGCGTAGAACAGCTGTGCCAGGCGCCGCCCGCCCACCAGGCTGTCGAAGCTGGGAACCTTGCCGCCGCCGTCGCCGATAAGCTCGGCGTTGTCGGCCAGCAAGGCGTTCAGGCCGTGGAAATCGCCACGGCGCATGGCGTCGGCAAACCCCTGCATCAGGCGATGATGCGTTTCGCGCGGCACCGTGCGGCGGGCATTGCCCTCGCGCAACTGCTGCCTGGCGCGGCGCACCAGTTGCCGGCAGGCGGCCTCGGTCTTGCCCAGGGTGTGGGCCACGTCTTCGTAATCGGCGTCGAACACCTCGCGCATCAGGAAGGCGGCGCGGGCTTCGGGCGTCAGGCGTTCCAGCATGAACAGAAACGCCACCGACACATCGTCGGCGAACTCGTGGATTTCTTCCGGCGTGGCCGGAGACGGCATCAGCACGGGTTCGGGCAGCCAGATGCCCTGGTACAGATCCCGCTGCGCCTTGCCCGCGCGCAGGCGGTCGATGGACAGGCGCGTGGTCACGGTTACCAGCCAGGCCTCGGGGTTGTCCAGGCTGGACGCATCGGTTTCGTGCCAGCGCAGCCAGGCTTCCTGCACCACGTCTTCCGCTTCGGCCACCTCGGCCAGCATGCGATAGGCAATCGCATGCAGCCGGGGCCGGATTTGGTTGAACAAGCCAGTGGGATCGGTCATGGATGAGGGCGGGAACGTGCGCGGAGAAGGGTCGCGCGGCGTGCGCTATTTTGCGGCGCCCCCCTGAAAACGGCAAGCGTACCGGCCGCGGCGGCCGGACGCGCATGCGGCGGCGCGGACACGCGATGTCCACGCCGTCCCGGGCTCAGTGCGCGTACTGTTCCTGCCCCTGGACGGCGATCTCGTCTTCGTTGGCCGCCCCCACCGGATCCACCGGGAAACCCGCCAGGCGCCAGGCATCGATGCCGCCCGCCAAGGGCAGCACCATTTTCACGCCGGCCAGCCGCAAGCGCCTGGCCATCAGCGCGGCCGACACCTCGTGCGGGCACGAACAATAAATGACCAGCGTCCGGTTCATGCCGTAGCGGTCCATGACGTCTTGCAGGTGTTTCTCGCTGGCCGGCACCGATCCGGGAATGACGAACGGGTCCAGCGCCCGGCGTTCAGCGGAACGGATATCCAGCACCGCCGGCCGCGAATTGCCGTCGAGCAGGGCATGCAGTTCGTCCACACTGATGCGCGCCGACTCCAGCGCCCTGGCCAGCAACCGACGCCGAATATAGCGGTACAGCATGAACAGGGCCAGGCCGGCACCCAGCAGCAGCAGGGCCTGCCCGCCCAGATCGGCCAAGGCCGCCAGCACTGTCTCGATCTGCCGGGAGAAGATGCCGCCTATGGCCAGGCCCATCGACGCCCACAGCGCCACCCCCAGGCCATCGTGCACGATAAACGGACGCAGCCGGATGGCCATGGCGCCGCACAGGGGCACGGCCACCAGCGACAGGCCGGGCACAAAGCGCGCCACCAGCAGCGCGCGCACGCCCCAGCGCCCGAAGAAGGTCTCGGTCTTGCGTATGCAGGTCTCGCGCGACAGCGACAGCTTGCACACAGTTTGCAGCGTGCGGCCGCCGTAGCGCTTGCCGCCCAGGTACCAAGCCAGGTCGCCCAGCAGGCCGGCGGCCACGGCGGCGCCCAGCACCTCGGCAAAGCTCAATACGGCCGGCGCCACGCCACCGGACGCAATGGCCAGGCTGGCGCCCACCGTAACCAAAGTGGGCATGACCGGCAGCGGCAGGCCCAGCGAAGCGCCCAGCACATTCAGGAACACCGCCAGCACTCCGTAGTGCGCGATCAGGTCATGCGACAGCATGGTGTCCTCCGGCAGGCTTTTCCATGGTGATTTCGATTGTGGTTGCGGCCGGCGCCCGCCGGCCCGGCTGGCCTGACAGTCGCTCGGCCAGCGTCTGGTCGAATGCTAGCGGGCCGGGGCGGACGGCACTAGACCTGCCGACGGGCTCACTGTGTTGCCCGGGCGGCAACAATCGGGGCAAATCGTGAAAGCGCGCCGCCCGCACGATGACGCGGGCCCGCCTGGCATGGAAACCCGGGCCGGGCGGGCCGGGCAACGGTCAGGACAGCGGCTTCATCGCCCAGGTCACGGCCAGCCACAAGGCCGACAGCGCTGCGGCGCCCAGGAACACCGCATTGGCGCCCGCGGAAGCCGCCAGCCAGCCGCCCAGCGCCCCGCCGCAGAACAGGCCGGCGGCCTGCGCGGTGTTGTAGAAGCCCAGCGCCAGCCCCTTGTACTGGGCGGGCGCCACCCGGGACACCAGCGAAGGTTGCAGGGCTTCCAGGATGTTGAAAGCCACGAAGAAGGCCGTCATTGCGATGGCCAGCGTATAAAACCCATGGCTGGCCGACGGCAGCAGCGCGCACACCGCGATCAGCCCGGCCACCGCGGCGCGCAGCGTGCCCCGATGGGCGCGATGCCGTTCGGCCACGAAAATCACCGGCACCATCAGCACGAACGACACCACGATGACGGGCAGGTATACCTTCCACAGGTCTTGTGCCGCCAAGCCGCCCGCATGGGCCAGCAGCGCCGGCACCACGACGAACAGCGCCACCTGGGTACAGTGCAGCGCGAACACGCCGAAGTTCAGGCGCAGCAGGTCTTTGTGCGCCAGCACCTGGCGCGGGCCGGCGCTGTTCATGCTGCGCGCATCGGTGCGCGGCACCACGGGCACTACCCAGCCCGCCACGGCCAGGCTGGCCACGCCCAGGCAGGCAATGGTCCAGAACAGGCCCGACAGGCCCCACCAACCCACCAGCACGGGCGACAGCACCAGCGACACGGCGAACGACAAGCCGATGGAACCGCCCACCATGGCCATGGCCCGGGTGCGTACGGCGTCGCGGGTGGCGTCCGCCAGCCAGGCGGTAACGGCCGCGGAAATCGCCCCCGCGCCCTGGATGGCGCGCCCGATGGTGATCCAGAACACATCCTGGGCCAGCGCGCACACCACGCTGCCCACCACGAACAGCAGCAGCCCGGCAATGACCACCGGCCGGCGGCCCCAGCGGTCGGACGCCAGGCCGAAGGGAATCTGCATGAAGGCCTGCGTCAGGCCGTACATGCCCAGGGCCAGGCCCACCCGCACCGGATCGTTGCCGCCAGGCAGGCCGGCGGCGGCCACCGCAAACACCGGCAGCAGCAGGAACAGACCCAGCATGCGGCAGGCGAACAGGCCGGCCAGGGCAACACTGGCGCGCCGTTCGGATGGAGTCAATTTCAGTTTGGTTTCAGCCGGCATGCGGAAGTGGTCGGATCAATGCCTTATACGGGAGAAGGCTCGGCGCGCTATAGTACCAAGTTGGCCTCTAAAACCGTGAACCGCCTGATGGACGCGATACGCATTCGGGGTGCGCGCACCCACAATCTCAAGAACGTCTCGCTCGACCTGCCCCGCCACAAACTGGTGGTGGTTACCGGTCTGTCCGGGTCGGGCAAGTCGTCACTGGCGTTCGACACGCTGTACGCCGAAGGGCAGCGCCGCTACGTGGAAAGCCTGTCGGCCTACGCGCGGCAGTTCCTGCAACTGATGGACAAGCCCGATGTCGACCTGATCGAAGGCCTGTCGCCGGCCATTTCCATCGAGCAGAAAGCGGCGGGCCACAATCCGCGCTCCACGGTGGGCACCATCACCGAAATCCACGACTACCTGCGGCTGCTATATGCGCGGGTGGGCACACCGTATTGCCCCGAGCACGGCCTGCCGCTGCAGGCCCAAAGCGTCAGCCAGATGGTGGACGCAGTGCTGGCCTGGCCCGCCGATACCCGGCTGGCGGTGCTGGCGCCCATTGCGCGCGGCCGCAAGGGCAGCTTCGAAGACGAATGCGCCAGCCTGCAGGCGCAGGGCTATGTGCGCTTACGCGTCGATGGCCAGATGCAGGAAATCAGCGAAATGGCGCCGCTGAAGAAAAGCGAAAAGCACGACATCGACGTAGTGGTCGACCGCCTGCGCATCAAGCCCGAAAGCAAGCAGCGCCTGGCCGAAAGCTTCGAAACCGCCATGCAGCTGGCCGACGGCCGCACCGTGGCGCTGGACATGGACAGCGGCCGCGAGCAGGTGTTTTCCAGCCGCTACGCCTGCCCCGTGTGCAGCCACAGCCTGCCCGAACTGGAACCGCGCCTGTTCAGCTTCAACAACCCCATGGGCGCCTGTCCCACCTGCGACGGCATCGGCCAGGTGGGGTTTTTCGATCCCAAGCGGGTCGTGGCCTTTCCCGAGCTCAGCCTGGCGGCCGGCGCCATTCGCGGCTGGGACCGCCGCAACGCATTCACTCATTCGCTGCTGACCAGCCTGGCCGCGCATTACGAATTCGATATTGAAACCCCCTTCGAAGACCTGCCCGAGGCAGTGCGCCAGAAGGTGCTGTACGGCTCGGGCGAAGAAGAAATCGCCTTCCTGTACCTGAACGAGAAAGGCCGCAGCACGGTCAAGCGGCATACTTTCGAGGGCGTGATCCCCAACCTGGAACGCCGCTGGCGCGAAACCGATTCCGCCACCGTGCGCGAAGAACTGGGCAAGTACCGCAATATCAAGACCTGCCCCGATTGCGGCGGCTCGCGCCTGCGCGCCGAGGCCCGCCACGTGCTCATCGGCAACGATCCGCGCGGGGGCGAACGGCATGGCCAGGCCATCTACGAAGTCGAGGCCATGCCGCTGTCGGATTGCCTGGCATGGTTCCGCGCGCTGACCCTGGCGGGAGCCAAGCAGGAAATCGCCCAGCGCATCGTGCGCGAGATCGAGGCGCGCCTGACCTTCCTGAACAACGTGGGCCTGAACTACCTGTCGCTGGACCGCAGCGCCGACACCATCTCGGGCGGCGAAGCGCAGCGCATCCGCCTGGCCAGCCAGATCGGCTCGGGCCTGACCGGCGTCATGTACGTGCTGGACGAACCCTCCATCGGGCTGCACCAGCGCGACAACGACCGCCTGATCGGCACGCTGCAGCACCTGCGCGACCTGGGCAACAGTGTCATCGTGGTCGAGCACGACGAAGACATGATCCGCCTGGCCGACTGGGTGGTCGACATGGGCCCGGGTGCCGGCGAACACGGCGGACAAGTGGTGGCGCAAGGCACGCCCGACGCCGTGCAGGACGACCCGGCCTCGCTCACCGGCCAGTACCTGAGCGGCCGGTGCGCCATCCCCGTGCCCAAGCGGCGGCCGGTAACCGGCAAAGACCAATCGTGGCTGGTGCTGGAAGGCGCCAGCGGCAATAACCTGAAGTCGGTCGATCTGCGCGTGCCCGCCGGCCGGCTGGTGTGCGTCACGGGCGTGTCGGGCTCGGGCAAGTCCACGCTGGTCAATGACACCCTGGCTGTGGCCGTGTCGCGCCAGCTGCATCACGCGCAAAGCGAACCCGCGCCGTACGGCTCCATCAGCGGGCTGGAACACTTCGACAAAATCATCAGCGTCGACCAGAGCCCCATCGGACGCACGCCGCGCAGCAACCCCGCCACCTACACCGGCCTGTTCACTCCCATACGCGAGTTGTTCGCCGGCGTGCCCGAAGCCCGCGCGCGCGGCTACGACCCGGGGCGCTTCAGTTTCAACGTCAAGGGCGGGCGCTGCGAGGCCTGCCAGGGCGATGGCGTGGTCAAGGTGGAAATGCACTTCCTGCCCGATATGTACGTGCCCTGCGACGTCTGCCACGGCAAGCGCTACAACCGCGAAACCCTGGAAATCCGCTACCGGGGCCGCAATATCAGCGAAGTGCTGGATCTCACCGTCGAGCAGGCGCTGGAATACTTCGAATCGGTGCCGGCCATCGCGCGCAAGCTGCACACCCTGATCGACGTGGGCCTGTCGTATATCCGCCTGGGGCAAAGCGCCACCACACTGTCGGGCGGCGAAGCGCAGCGCGTAAAGCTGTCGCTGGAACTGTCGCGCCGCAGCACCGGCCGCACGCTGTACATACTAGACGAGCCCACCACCGGCCTGCATTTCCGCGACATCGAAATGCTGCTGCATGTGCTGAATCAGTTGGTCGACAGCGGCAATACGGTGCTCGTCATCGAGCACAACCTGGATGTCATCAAGACCGCCGACTGGCTGGTGGACATGGGGCCGGAAGGGGGCGATGGCGGCGGGCACGTGGTGGCCACGGGCACGCCGGAAGACGTGGCCGCCCAGCCGGAAAGCCACACCGGCCATTACCTGGGGAGGGTGTTGCAGCGCAACAATTAGCAGTAGACTGGCAACGCGGTTCCCCCCAACACTGCCCTGATCCCTGCCATGTACACCCTCATCATCGGCAACAAGAACTACTCGTCCTGGTCCCTGCGCCCCTGGCTGGCGCTGCGCGCCACCGGCATCGCCTTCAGCGAACAGAAACTGGGCCTGTTCACCCCCGAGTTCGCGCAGCGCCTGGGGGCCATCACGCCGGCCGGCCTGGTACCCGTGCTGCTGGACGGCGACTTCGCCATCTGGGACTCGCTGGCCATCTGCGAATACGCCGCCGAACGCCATCCGCAGGCCCAGTTGTGGCCGGCCGACCCGCAGGCGCGCGCCCGCGCAAGGTCGCTGGCCGCGCAAATGCACAGCGGCTTCGGCCAGTTGCGCCAGCTCATGCCCATGAACATCGAAGCCCGCCTGCCGGGCATCGATACCTCTGCGGCCCAGGGCGATATTTCACGCGTGCAGGCCATCTGGCACGACACCCGCGCCGACTTCGGCCAGGGCGGCCCGTTCCTCTTCGGCCGCTTCTCGATCGCGGACGCCTTCTTCGCCCCGGTGGTGTCGCGCTTCACCACCTACGGCGTACCGGCCGCGGGCGCGGTGCGCGAATACATGGACGCCGTGCTGGCCCTGCCCGCCATGCAGGAATGGACACGCGAGGCCCGCGCCGAAGGCGTGTTCGTACCGGAAGACGAGCCATACCGCACCCAGCGCTGAGCGCGGCGACTTTTCCGCCGGCACTGCCAGGTGTCCGGCTCCCGCCAGGGTGCCGGACACTGTCCAACTGAGATTCTCGTGGCACACAACGGTGTCTGGCATCTGCGGAACCAGACGCCCGGCCATATTCCGCAAAGTGCTCCCTTTTCACCGTAAGGTAGTGCCATGGGTGGCAGACACCGTCAGGCCGCCCTTATTGCCCCATTTCGAACAAGCGGCGATGCTCGCGGATGGCGTAGCGATCCGTCATGCCCGCGATGTAATCGGCAATGGCGCGTGCCTGTTCCGGCTCGGGCCGGCGGTGGTCCGGCGGCAGCAGGCGCGGGTCGTCCAGGAAGGCACGGAACAACTCGCGCACGATGCGCTGCGCCTTGGTGGTCATGCGCACCACGCGGTAGTGGCGGTAAAGATTGTCGAACAGAAAACGCTTCAGCTCGTCGGCCTCGCGGCGCACGCTGTCCGAAAACCCCGCCAGGGGCGGCGCGCGGCGCACCGCGTCGGCGTCGGCCGGCGCGGTGTCGGCCAGCCGCGCCAATGACGTGGCCGTCAGGTCGGTGATCAGCGTGTTGATCATGCGCCGCACCGTCTCGGCAATGGCGCGGCGCGAAGCCAGTTGCGGATAACGCTCCATCACCTCGGCGTAGTGGCGCGCAAAAATGGCCACCTGCTGCATCTGCTCCAGCGTAATCAGGCCGGAACGCAGGCCATCGTCGATATCGTGATTGTTGTAGGCGATTTCATCGGCCAGGTTGGCCAGTTGGGCCTCCAGCGAAGGCTGGGTGCGGTTCAGGAAACGTTCGCCCACGTCGCCCAGCTGGCGCGCATGCGCGGCCGAGCAGTGCTTCAGGATGCCTTCGCGCGTTTCAAAACACAGGTTCAGTCCGCTGAATTCGGCGTAGCGCTCTTCCAGTTCATCCACCACGCGCAGGCTTTGCAGATTGTGTTCAAACCCGCCCGCTTCCGGCGCCAGTTCACGCATGCAGGCGTTCAGTTCGTCCTGCCCCGCATGGCCGAATGGCGTATGGCCCAGGTCGTGAGCCAGGGCAATGGCTTCGGTAAGGTCTTCCGACAGGCGCAGGCTGCGCGCCAGCGTGCGGGCGATCTGCGCCACTTCCAGGCTATGCGTCAGGCGAGTGCGGAACAAGTCGCCTTCATGGTTGACGAAGACCTGGGTCTTGTATTCCAGCCGGCGGAACGCAGTGGAATGAATGATGCGGTCGCGGTCACGCTGGAATTCGGTGCGGTTCTGGGGCGGCGCCTCGGCGTGCCGCCGCCCGCGTGTTGCCAAGGGGTCTGATGCATAACGGGCCAGTTCGGTCATCGGCATCATCCCCCAGGTTATTTCACCGTGCGGGCCAGCACGGCATGCACGGCCTCCAGCGGCGCGGCACGGGTCATGGCCTCGCCGATGCGCGGCATCAGCACGTAGCGGATTTCACCGCCCTCGGTTTTCTTGTCCACCTGCATCAGCGACAGCCAACGGTCCGCCCCCAGGTCGGGCGCCACCGTGGGGCAGCCAATGGCATGTACCAGCTCGCGCACGCGCGCCACATCGGCCCGCGGGAAACCGGCAACGTCGGCCGATAGCTCGGCCGCCTGCACCATGCCGCAGCCCACGGCCTCGCCGTGCAGCCATTCGCCATAGCCCAGGCCGGATTCGATGGCGTGCCCGAACGTGTGGCCCAGGTTCAGGATGGCGCGCAAGCCCGACTCGCGTTCGTCCTTGCCCACCACCTGCGCTTTCAGCTCGCAGGAACGTTGAATGGCGTAGGCCAGCACGGCGGGATCCAGCGCGCGCAAGGCCGCGGCATTGGTCTCGCACCATTCCCAGAACGCAGCGTCCAGGATCAGGCCGTACTTGATCACTTCGGCCAGGCCCGCCGACACTTCGCGCGCCGGCAGCGTGCCCAGCACGTCGGTGTCGATTTCCACGGCCACCGGCTGGTAGAACGCGCCGATCATGTTCTTGCCCAGCGGATGGTTCACCGCCGTCTTGCCCCCCACCGACGAATCCACCTGGGCCAGCAGCGTGGTGGGCACTTGCACGAAGCGGATGCCGCGCATGTACACCGCGGCCGCGAAGCCGGTCATGTCGCCGATCACGCCGCCGCCCAGCGCCACCAGCACCGCGCGGCGGTCCAGGCGGTGGGTCAGCAGCGCATCGAAAATCAGGTTCAGGGTCTGCCAGTCTTTATGGGCTTCGCCGTCCGGCAATTCGATGCGCAACACGCGGCGCCCGGTGCGGGCCAGCGCGGCCTCGACACGCGTTCCATACAGGGCGGCCACCGTGGGATTGGTGACTACCGCGATGGCGGTGGCGTCGCCGGGAATGGCCTGGTCCAGCACGTCCAGGCGGCCCGGGCCAATATTGATGGGATAGCGGCCGCCAGGGGTCTCGACGTCGACAACTACAGTCATGGGTTCTTCTCGTAGGCTTGCAGCAGCGGCAGCAACGATTTCACAAGGTGCGATACCGGCACGGTGCCGGTATCCACGATCAGGTCGGCCACTTCTTCATACAGCGGTTCGCGCTGGGTCATCAGGCTGGCCAGGGTGCCGCGCGGGTCGGGATTGGCCAGCAGGGGGCGGTTACGGTCGCGGCTGGTGCGCCGGAACAGTTCATCGATGCTGGCCCGCAAATACACCACCACGCCGCGATCGCGCAGCAGGCGGCGGTTGTCGGCCGCCAGCACGGCGCCCCCGCCCGTGGCCAGGACGATCCCCCCGCGCTGGGTGCAATGATCCAGCGCAATGGCTTCGCGCTTGCGAAACCCACTTTCGCCCTCGATCTCGAAGATCACCGGCACGCGCACGCCGCAACGGGCTTCCAGTTCGTGGTCCAGGTCGATGAACTCGCGACCCAATGCGCGCGCCAGCCCCCGGCCTATGGTGGTTTTACCTGCGCCCATCATGCCCACCAGGAAAATGGGCAGGTCATGCGGCAGGTGCACGCGCGGGCCGGCCTCGGCCGCCGCGCAGGCCTGCTCGGCCGGGTCCGCGCCCGCGGCAGTTGCTGTATTCGCCAATACATTCATGCCGGCATTATCCCATCGCCGGGCAGTTGCCCGCTTACCACACTGAACGAATTTGTTACAGAAACCCCGGAAAGGCGCTCAAGCGTGTCTGCAGAAGCCCGTAAAATCGCGGCGATGAGCAAGTCGCAGAATTCTTCCAAAAAAGCCCCTCCTCCCAAGAACGGATCGCCCATTTTGCGGTTTTTCGTGAAGCTGGGCATTTTCTTCGGCGGCCTGGCGCTTTGTGGCGTCTTGCTGGGCGGAATGGCATTGGCGTTGGCGTGGCCCAACCTGCCAGACCTGCACGCCATGACCGATTACCGGCCGCGCGTGCCGCTGCGCGTTTACACGTCCGACCACGTCCTCATTGGCGAATTCGGCGAAGAACGCCGCAACGTGCTGCGCTTCAACGAATTCCCCGATGTCATGAAATCGGCCGTGCTGGCGGCCGAAGACGACCGCTTCTACCAGCACGGCGGCATCGACTGGGCCGGCGTGGTGCGCGCGGGCCTGGCCAACGTGCTCAGTATGTCGAAGTCGCAGGGCGCCAGCACCATCACCATGCAGGTGGCGCGCAACTTCTACCTGTCGTCCGAGAAAACCTATTCGCGCAAGTTCTACGAACTGCTGCTGACGTTCAAGATCGAGTCCGAACTCACCAAGGACCAGATCCTCGAGCTGTACATGAACCAGATCTATCTGGGGCATCGCGCCTACGGCTTCGCGGCCGCGTCGCGCACGTACTTCGGCAAGCCCGTGTCGCAGGTCACCGCGGCCGAGGCCGCCATGCTGGCCGGCATCCCCAAGGCGCCGTCGCGCTTCAACCCCATTGCCAACCGCCCGCGCGCCGAACTACGGCAGCATTACGTGCTGGGCCGCATGCATTCGCTGGGCTACCTGACCGACGCCGAATACCAGCAGGCCAAGGCGCAGCCCATCATCATCAAGCCGGCCGAAGGCACGCCGGCCGGCGGCTATGCCATCCACGGCGAGTACGTGGCCGAACTGGCGCGCCAACTGCTTTACGGCATTTACCAAGACGACCTGTATTCGCGCGGCATCAACATCTACACCACGGTCAACGCCAAAGACCAGGAATCGGCGTACCGCGCCGTGCGCGACGGGGTGCTGCAATACACGCGCCGCGCCGTCTACCCCGGCCCCGAAGACCAACTGGACCTGCCGGCGGGCATCGAAGACAACGCCGAGGCGCTCGACGACTTCCTGGACGGCGTGTTTGAAAAGCATCCCGACAGCGGCGACCTGCTCACCGCCGTGGTGCTGTCGGCCAGCCCTACCCAGATCAAGGCGGTGCGCAGCGCCAACGAGGTCATTGTCATCGACGACAAAAAGGCGCTGGGCGTGGTGGCCCGCTCGCTGGGCGACAAGGGCCCGGCCGAACGCCGCCTGCGGCGCGGCTCGGTGGTGTACGTGCACAAACTGGGCGACGGCTGGGAAGTAATAAACATGCCGGCGGTGCAGGCCGCCTTTGTATCGCTGTCGCCGCAAGACGGCGCCATCCGCGCCATGGTCGGCGGGTTCGACTTCTACCGCGGCAAGTTCAACCGCGTCACCCAGGCCTGGCGCCAGCCGGGCTCGAACATCAAGCCGTTCATCTACGCCGCCTCGCTTGAACGCGGCCTGACGCCGGCCACGCAAATCTCGGACCAGCCGTTCGAACTAACGGCCGCGCAAACCGGCTCCAAGGCCTGGCATCCCAAGAACTACGGCAATACCTACGAGCCCATGCTCACCATGCGGCAGGGCTTGTACAAGTCGAAGAACATGGTGTCGATCCGCATTCTGCAGGCCATCGGCCCCCAATACGCGCAAGACTACCTGACCCGCTTCGGCTTCGACAAGGCGCGCCAGCCGGCCGTGCTGCCGCTGGCGCTGGGCGCGGGCTCGGTCACCCCGCTGCAATTGGCGGGCGCCTACGCGGTGTTCGCCAATGGCGGCTACCGCATCGCTCCCTACCTGATCGAACGCGTCACCGACAGCAGCGGCAAGGTGCTGATGCAGTCCAAGCCCATCGTGGCCGGCGACTCGGCGGCCCGTGCCATCGACCCGCGCACCGCCTGGATCATGGACGACATGCTGCGCGGCGTGGCCACCAGTGGCACCGCGGCGCGGGCGCGCGCCACCCTCAAGCGTTCCGATATCGCCGGCAAAACCGGCACCACCAACGAATCGGTGGATGCCTGGTTCTCGGGCTATACACCCAGCCTGGTGGCCACCGCCTGGATGGGCTTCGACCAGCCCAAATCGCTGGGTTCCCGCGAAACCGGCGGCGGCGTGGCCATGCCGATCTGGCTGGACTACATGGGAGACATGCTCAAGGGCGTGCCCGAACGCAAGGAACGCCCGCGGCCCGATGGCCTGCTGGTGGAACGCGGCGATTTCTATTTCTCGGAATTCCCGCCCGGCGAAGCGGTGGCGCGGCTGGGGCTGTCCGAGCCCACGGCCCCCGAAACCGACCAGTTGGGCGAGTTCCTGAACGACCTGGTGGGCGGCCGCGACAACAGTATCCGCGTATCGCCCAACATGAACCCCGAAAAACAGGCCCCCTGGTCGCAACAGATTCCGTTCTGACCGGCGCCCAGGGGCCCCGGCCCGACGCGGGCGGCTTTACAGCCGCAGCGAAACCGGCACGCCAGCGGCCTCGGAGCAGATCTGCGACAGGGCTTCCGGCAACTGCGGGCCGCCGCGGGTATCGTTCCAGTGCTGGCCATCGTAGCGGTAGTGAAAACCGCCGCTGCGGGCCGCCAGCCAGATCTCTTGCATCGAGGCCTGGCTGTTAACCACGACATGGGTGCCGTCTTCAAAAACCAGGGTCAGCACATTGCCGCTGCGGCTGGTTTCGATGTCGACATCCTGCGAAGCCGCCCAGTCGTCGGCCTGGCTTTCGATGCTTTCCAGCACTTGGTCGACCAACGCAAGAAATTCGGTTTCAGTCATAATCGAACCTGCAAGAATTACGGAGTTTCGAGTGTTCCCATTGGCACAAAGCCGCATGGCATTACGCATTGTAGCCACGCTTGTCGCAACCAGCCTGGTTGCTGCCTGCGGCTTCAAGGGCCCACTGTACCTGCCGCCCGAGCCCGGCCAAACCGACCCGGCCCCGCCACAACTGCCTAATATCCCCCCTCCCGACACGCTTCCATGAGTTCCCCGCATACCGCGCGCACCGGCCTGGCCGGCGATCCGCATTTTCATTACCAGAACGGCCGCCTGCATGCCGAGAACGTGCCGCTGGACGCCCTGGCCGGCGAACTGGGCACCCCGCTGTACGTGTATTCGCGCGCCGCGCTGGCCCAGGCCTGGCATTCGTATGGCGACGCCATCGGCGAACGCCCGGTGCTGGTCTGCTATGGCATGAAGGCCAATTCCAACCTGGCGGTGCTGAAAGAATTCGCCCGCCTGGGCGCCGGGTTCGACATTGTCTCGGGCGGCGAGCTCAAGCGGGTGCTGGCCGCCGGCGGCGATCCCGCCAAGGTGGTGTTCTCCGGTGTGGGCAAGCAGGCCTGGGAAATGCGCGCGGCGCTAGAAGCCGACGTGAAGTGCTTCAACGTCGAATCGCAGGCCGAACTGCAATGCCTGGCCCAGGTGGCGCAATCCATGGGGCGGCGAGCGCGGGTATCGTTGCGCGTGAATCCCGACGTGGACGCGCAAACCCATCCCTATATTTCCACCGGCCTGAAAGAAAACAAGTTTGGCATCGCCATCGAATCCGCGCTGGACGCCTATCGCATGGCGGCAGCCCTTCCAAGCCTGGAAATCGTGGGCGTCGACTGCCATATCGGGTCCCAGCTTACCGACATCAGCCCCTATTTCGACGCGCTGGAAAAGCTGCTGGACCTGATCCAGAAACTCGACGCCGAAGGCATCGCCATCCAGCACCTGGATCTCGGCGGCGGCCTGGGCATCCGCTATACCGACGAAGTGCCGCCGTCCCCCAAGGCGCTGCTGGACGAGGTATTCAAGCGCCTGCAGGCCCGGGGCCTGTCCCGCCTGCACCTGGTGCTCGAGCCCGGCCGTTCGCTGGTGGGCAACGCCGGCGTATTGCTCACCACCGTGCAATACCTGAAGCACGCCGAGGCGCGCAACTTCGCCATCGTCGACGCCGCCATGAACGATCTGCTGCGCCCGGCCCTGTACGACGCCTACCACGGCGTGCAGCCGGTCGTGCCGCGTGAGGGCGCGGCCACGGAATACGACATCGTCGGGCCGGTATGCGAAAGCGCCGACTGGCTGGCCCGCCAGCGCAAGCTGGCCCTGCAGGCCGGCGACGTACTGGCGCTGGAATCCGCCGGCGCCTATGCCATGGTCATGGCCAGCAACTACAACACACGCGCACGCGCGGCCGAAGTCATGGTGGACGGCAACCGCCACTACATCGTGCGCCAGCGCGAAACCCTGGACGACCTGCTGCGCGGAGAATCCACGCTGCCTGGGTAAAACCCGCCCCAGACAACCCCCCGGTCCCGGCCCCTGGTGCCCGGCTCGAACCAGGTGCCCCACAACCAGGTTCCACACGGCCGGGGCAATCCACACCCCGAATGGCCACGACAGACGCGCTGGGCGCCCGGACGGCACCGTGAAGCAAGCCAGTCACACCGGCCCGCGCCGACGCCAGAAGAACGCCATCAATACGCCACGCGCAAGAAACAAACGCAACCGCAGCCGCGTTCCTACAATTCCCCGTACGAGTGCAGCCCCGACAAGAACATGTTCACGCCCAGGAACGCAAAGCCGGTAATCAGCAGCCCCACCAGCGCCCAGTAGGCCGCCAGGTGGCCGCGCAGTCCCTTCATCAGCCGCATGTGCAGCCAGGCCGCGTAGTTCAGCCACACGATCAGGGCCCAGGTTTCTTTCGGGTCCCACTGCCAATAGGCGCCCCAGGCATCCGCGGCCCACAACGCGCCCAGGATGGTGGCCACCGTGAAGAACGCGAAACCGATGGCGATGGCGCGGTACATGATGTCGTCCAGCACTTCCAGCGGCGGCAAGGCCTGGGCGATACGGCGCCGGCCCATCAGGATGCCGCCCACAATCACCACGCCAACGCCGAAGTAGATCATCCAGGTGGCCGACAAGCCGTCGGTGCGGAACACCATGGGCTCTACGCACAGCAGCACGCCCAGCACGAACAGCGGCGCCAGCTTCACCCACGACGTGGTGGTGCCGTGCTGCTTGACCAGGTACGCGAACCCCACCATGGCGGCCAGCGAGAAGGTGCCGTAGCCGATGAAGTTGGCCGGCACGTGCAGTTTCATCCACCAGCTTTTCAAGGCCGGCACCAGGGGCTGGATCTGCCCGGCGTCGCGCGTGAAGGCGTACCAAAGCAGGAATACCGTGGCCGACGAAATCACCAGCAGCACGAAGCCGCCCAGCGCGCGGGTGGCATATTTGCGCTCGTAGTACAGGTAGAACAGGGCGGTGATCAGCGAGAACAGCACGAAGACTTCGTACAGGTTGCTGACCGGAATGTGCCCCAGGTCAGGCCCCATCAAATGGCCTTCGCGCCAGCGCACCAGCATGCCGGTCACCCCGGCGAACACCGCCCCCCAGGTCAGGGCCGTGCCCAGCCAGGCCGACGTAGGGCTGAAAATGCCGATCCAGTAGCAGGCCGTGGCCAGGATGAACAGCGCGCTCATCCACAGAATGGCCGACTGCGATGAAAACAGGTATTTCAGGAAAAAGGTTTGCTCGGCGCGTGCCAGGTCGTTCTGGTACAGCAGCAGCGCCAGGCCCGCGGCCAGGGCACAGGCGATCATCAGGCGGCGCAGCGGCCGCCACAGCCACCCCAGCCAGGTCAGCACGAATACCGTGCCGCACAAGATGATTTTTTCGTAGTAATCCATGGCGCCGCCGAAATTGGCCAGCGCATAGCCCGCCCCCGCGCTCAGCAGCAGGAAGAACACGATGTCGGTCCAGTCGGGCCTGCCGCGCTGCGCGCGCGCATCGCCGGTGGCCGACAAGTCGGACTGCCACAGGACATCGGAGGTGTGAGAAGAAGTGCTCGCGGACATGGAAAACCTCAGGGCCGGTTCCGGCGCATCAGCGCCTGTTTGAAGCGGTCGAACTCGTGATTGAAGTCCAGTGTACGCTTCTGCGAGGTCATCGCTGCCTGGACGTCGCTGCCGCCATCGGACGCGGGCTTGATCCACACCCAGACGCGCCGATCACGAATATAGAACATCGAGAAAATACCCAGCACCAGCAACAGGCAGCCGATGTACACCGCGGTTTTACCGGGAGTACGGCTTACCTGGAAGACGCTGGCCTGCACATGGTTGAAGTTGCTCAGCGCCAGGAATACCGGCGCGGGGTAAACATGCAGGTCGGACAGCGCTGCCACCGCCAGGCGCGACCATTGCGCGGCGCTCTCGGCCTCGGGCCCGTCCTCGGGCAAGGGCGGCATGCCGGCACGTTCGCGCGCCACGGCGCGCAGTTCGGCCATGGAGACCCCGATCAGGCGGATGACCACGTCGGCCGCGCGGTTCAGGTCGGCGGGCGGGGTATTGGTTTGCAGGAAATCGGCGATGGCCTGCAGGCCGCCCGTGGCAAACGTATTCAGGGCGCGTTCCGCCGCTGTCTGCAGGGGTTGCCGGTCGGTGCCTGCGGAGCTGTTGCGCTCGGCGAAACGCCGCGCGGCTTCGCGCCGCGCGGCCGGGTCGGCCAGGGCGGCGCGCAGCTGCATGAATTCCCCCAGCGAACTGTCGGCATCGGCGGGAATGCGCAGGTAGCGGAAGCTTTCGGCGGGGCTGTTGCGCACCCCCGCCAGGAAGACCGCGGTGCCATCCAATTGCACGGGCAACATGTAGTTCATGAACTCGTGCGCCTGCCCGGCCTGGTCCACCAGGCGGTATTCCACGCTGGGCCCCACATTGCGCAGGTTTTCGTTCTTCTTGCCCGCCGCGCTGCCAGACACCGCGGCCACGTGTTCTCCCAGCGTCAGCCGGTTGCCCTGCGGCGTGCCGCCGGTCAGGTCTTCCACGTTAATGGGCCGCAACGCCGTAATGTCCACCTGCATGCTTCTGCTGGCGCCGTCGGCCCCGTGCGCGGTAATTTCGGCCGACTTGCCCACCACGCCCCCCACGTCGAACGGCGTATTGGTGGCGCCCACCAGGGGATAGCCCTTCAGGCTGACACTGCTGCCGCCGTCGTCAAAACTGGACTGGTACACCGTGACACCCTTGTAGCGCAGCGGCTCATTGACCTCGATGGTGGAATCGAAGGTCTTGCCGGTTTCGGGATCGGTGACCTCGACCTCGCTGGCAAACCGGCTGGGCATGCCGGTGGAGTAGTAATCCACCAGGAATTTCTTCAGTTTCAAGGTGAACGGCAAGGGCTGCACCAGCGCGCCGTCGCCCACCATCACCACGGCCGTGCTGGCCTGCCCACCCTCGGGCACCAGCACGCTGGCCCGAAAACTGGGGTTGCCCAGCGCCAGGCGCCCGCTGGGCGGTACTTCCGAAATCAGCATGTTGTCGACGATGGGCTGCTTGCCGCCCAGCAGTACTTGCAGGCGCACCGCCAGTTCACTGTCCAGCAGCCCGCCCAGGCAGATGATCACCATGGCGGCGTGCGCGCAGATGTATCCCAGCCGGTTGGCGCTGCCTTTCTTGGCGGCCAGCATCACGCCGTCGCCGTCGCGGCGTTCGCGCACGGCATAGCCTTGCCTGGCCAGCAAGCCCTTGATGTCGCCCACCGCGCCGTCCACCGGCGCGGTGTCGCGGATCTCGACCCGGTGCGGGAAGGCGCGCAAGCTGCTGGACCGTACATGTTCGCGAAACGAGCGCGCATCGCGCAGCATTTTCGGCGTATTGCGGATCAGGCACAGCGTGGTGGACACCACCAGGAACCCCATGATGGCCAGGAACCACCAGCTGTTGTAGACGTGCCAGATCGAGAATTTGTCGAACACTTCGAACCAGAAAGGCCCGAATTGATCGATATAAGTGTTGGATGACCGATTTTGCACCAGCACCGTGCCCAGCACGCTGGCCACGCAGATGAACATCAGCAGGCTGACGGCAAAGCGCATCGAGCCAAGCAGCTCGAAAAGATCGCTGGGCAGGCTGCGCGCGGGGCGGCGAGTGGGCTGGATCGCTGTATTCATGAAAAAAAGGGGGTGCGGCGCTGCCGGCTCCCCCTATGGACAGCCCGCCCGGACACAGGTTCCGGCATGGGCCTGGTTTGCTGCGCGGGCTGGCCGCGCGCGTGAGTCTGGCGGCCGCGTCAGCGCAGGCCCGCCGCGTAGTCGGACACGGCCTTGATATCGGTGTCCGACATGCGGTCGGCGATGTCGTGCATGACGTTGTTGCTGCGGTCGCCGCTGCGGAACAGCTTCAGTTGCTCTTCGATGTACGAAGGGAACTGGCCGGCCAGGCGAGGATACTGACTGGGCAGGCCGGCGCCATTGGCGGAATGGCAGGCCGCGCAGGCGGGCACATTGCGGTCGGGCAGGCCGCCGCGCCAGATCTTGCGGCCCAGTTCGACCAGATCTTCGTGGCCAGCGGTGGCGGGCTGCTTCAGCGGTTGCTGCGCCAGATACAGCGCCACGTTCTGCATGTCCTGGGGCGTCAGGTTCTGGGCCATGGCGGTCATGGGGGTGGGATTGCCGCCAGGACCATTGCGCGCGGGTTTCTCGGCGCCTTGCTTGGTCTGGAAGTCGGCCAGTTGCTTGGCCAGGTATTCGTGGGGTTGCGCGGCCAGGTTCGGGTTGGCAGGAATGCTGCTGTTACCCGCCGCGCCATGACAGGACGCACAGGCCACGATGCCGCGCGAGGCATCGCCTTGATCGTACAACTGGGCACCTTTGGCGGCATCTGGCTTGGCCGGCCCCGCCGCGCCTTCGGCGGCGAAACTGGAAGAGATTACAGACGCACCGAGCATCAGCCCGCTTGCTACCAACATCCGGGACAGCACACGCTTCATTGAAAACCTCGACGATCGGATCTCGATCAAGGCGCCAAAGCGCCCCATGCCTGCCCCATGCCGTGCCGCACCGAACACCTTCGCCCCGGACGGTTGCCCGCCCGGGTTGTTTCCACCTTCAGCGGGCGGAAAAAGCCGACGCAATGCAAGGGGACCACTGTTGCAAACGCACGATTATACAATAGGGTTCGCAACCAACCGTATCGGCTATCCCGTGTCCCTTTTGCACCGCGCCTCTTTCTTTGTCTCGGCGGCTCGCCTCGACCAGCTGCCCGCCCCCGGCGCGCCCGAAGTCTGCTTCGTGGGCCGCTCCAACGCCGGCAAGTCTTCGGCGATCAACGTGCTGTGCAACCAGCGCCGCCTGGCCTTCTCCAGCAAAACGCCCGGCCGCACGCGCCTGATCAACATGTTCGGCCTGCCCGATCCACTTGAGCCCGATCAACAATTAGGTTTTTTGGTCGACCTGCCGGGCTACGGCTACGCGTCCGTCGCCCACAAAGAAAAAGAAAAATGGGCCGACATCCTGGGCGGCTACCTGCGCGACCGCCCGTCGCTGGCCGGCATCGTGCTCATCATCGACATCCGCCGCGGCGTCACCGAACTGGATCGCCGCCTGGCCGACTTCATCGGCCCCACCGGGCGCCCGGTGCTGGCCCTGCTGACCAAGGCCGACAAGCTGCCGTACGGCCAGCGCCAGCGTACCGTGTTCGCCGTGCGCAAAGACCTGGCCGACATCGGCGCCCTGCATACCGTGCCGTTCTCGGCCCCCGAGCGCATCGGCCTGCCCGAGGCCACCCAATACATCGAGAACTGGATCTCCCCCAAGGTAGTGCCATGAACCCGCATATCATTTCGCCCGCCTTTCCCGTGTCGCGCCCGCGCCGTTTGCGCCGCGACGATTTCACCCGCCGGCTGGTGCGCGAACACACGCTTACCGTCAACGACCTGATCTACCCCGTGTTCGTGGCCGAAGGCCAGGGCCTGCGCCAGCCCGTGCCCTCGCTGCCCGGCGTGGTGCGCTACTCGCCCGACACCCTGCTGGCCGCGGCCGAAGAATGCGTGGCGCTGGGCATACCCGTCATGGCCTTGTTCCCGGTCATCGACCCGGCGCTCAAGACCCCCGACGGCATCGAGGCCACCAACCCCGAAGGCCTGGTCCCGCGCGTGGTGGCCGCCCTGAAGCAGCGTTTTCCGCAACTGGGCGTGCTTACCGACGTGGCGCTCGACCCCTACACCAGCCACGGCCAGGACGGCGTTATCGACGAAGACGGCTACGTCATCAATGAACCTACCGTACAAATCCTGATCCGCCAGGCCCTGGTGCAGGCCGCGGCCGGCGTGGACATCGTCGCGCCCAGCGACATGATGGACGGCCGCATCGGCGCCATCCGCGAAGCGCTCGAGGCCGGCCAGCACATCCACACGCGCATCATGGCCTATTCGGCCAAGTACGCCAGCGCCTTCTACGGCCCGTTCCGCGATGCCGTGGGCTCGGCCGCCAACCTGGGCAAGTCCAACAAAATGGCCTACCAGATGGATCCGGGCAACCTGGACGAAGCCTTGCGCGAAGTCGCGGCCGACCTGCAGGAGGGCGCCGACATGGTCATGGTCAAGCCTGGCATGCCCTACCTGGACGTGCTGCGCCGCGTGAAAGACACGTTCCGCGTGCCCACGTTCGCATACCAGGTCAGCGGTGAATACGCCATGGTCAAGGCCGCGGCGGCCAACGGCTGGGTCGACCACGACAAAGTCATGATGGAAGCGCTGCTGGGCTTCAAGCGCGCCGGCGCCGACGGCATCCTCACCTACTTCGCGGTGGAAGCCGCCAAGCTGCTGAAGCAGCAATAAGGGCACGAGGCCGACGGGGTGGCAGGCTCCGAAGGGGCCTGACACCGTTATGTGCCACGACAATCTCATTTGGCCGGTGTCCGGCACCCTGACGGGAGACAGACGCCTGGCAACTCGTCACGGCGGCTAAGGTTGCACCAAGCGTATCCGGCACCCTTGGAAAATCGGATACCCGCGGGGCCCGGCCCCGCAAGCTAACGCGCCAATACCCGGTCGAGCACCGCGGCGAAGCGCGGCGCATCCTGGAAACCGATGACGCGCGCATCGGCAATGGCGGCCCCGCCCGGCTCGAAAAACATGATGCCCGGCGGGCCGAACAACCTGAACCGCTTCAGCAGTTCGCGATCGTCGGCATTGTTCTCCGTGACGTCGGCCTGCAGCAGCAGCATTTGCGACATGCGGCTGGCCACGTCCGGATCCGAAAACGTGAAATGTTCCATTTCGCGGCACGACACGCACCAGTCGGCATAGAAATCCAGCATGACGGGCTGGGTGCTTCGCGCCAGCAGCGCATCCAGTTCGGCGTTGCTGCGCACCCGCACGAACTTCACCGGTTCGGCCGCGGCGGTGGCAGCCGGCCCGCCGGCGCGTTGCACCAGATGGGACAAGGGCTGCAGCACGTCCCGGCTGCCGCTGGCTACGCCCACCAGCCACACCAGCCCGGCCAGCGCCAGCAGCAGGCCCAGCCCCTTCGCAAACATGCGCGGCGCGCCCGCGCCTTCAGGCAGGGCATCGAAGGCGCGCAGCATTACTGCGGCCACAATGGCCAGGAAGGCCCAGCCCGTCATTTGCAGCCAGGTGGGCAGCACGGGTATCAGCATCCACCACGCCGTTGCCAGCAACAGCATGCCGAACAGCCGCTTGACGCCGTCCATCCAGGCGCCGGCCTTGGGCAGCAGCGCCCCGGACGAGGCTCCCACCACCAGCAGCGGCACCCCCATGCCCCAGGCCATGGCGAACAGCGCCGCACCACCCAGCACCACGTCGCGGGTTTCGATATTGGCGGCGTCCGACCCGATGTTGGGCTCGCTCAAGGCGAAACTGGCGATAGCCTCGCCGCTG
>NZ_JAJMLX010000280.1 GCF_020991325.1 Bordetella petrii
CGCCGGCGACGTAGTTCCCTGATATCTGCACCGCATGGGCCCGCCGGCCCTGCTGCTGTCGTGGCTGCCGGCGGTGGGCGACCCGCTGTGCGCCGTGGCGGGATGGCTGCGCCTGGCATTCTGGCCTTGCGTGCTGTACATGGCCATCGGCAAGTTCGCCCGCTACAGCGTCATGACCGCCGGTTTGCTGTGGTTCTTTCCCCAGCCCGTCTAGGGCCTTGCCGGGGCCGTCGGGCGGGGCGATTCAGGGTGCCTGCCCGCAATGTCATAAAATGGCTCTTTAAGGGCCTATTCCCCCGCTAGTTCATGAACGCCCCTCTCGCCAGCCAAATCCTGTCCGCGGCGATTCCGCCCGCGGCCACCACGCGATTGCGTGAAATCCCGTACAACTACACGTCGTTTTCCGATCGCGAGATCGTCGGGCGCCTGTTGGGCGACGATGCCTGGCAATGGTTGTCCGACCTGCGCGGCGAGCGCCGCACGGGGCGTTCCGCCCGCATGTTGTACGAGGTGCTGGGCGACATCTGGGTGGTGCGCCGCAACCCCTATCTGCAGGACGACCTGCTCGACAACCCCAAGCGCCGCAAGTTGCTGGTCGAGGCGCTGCACCACCGCCTGGGCGAAATCGACAAGCGCCGCGAGCCGGGCGTTCCCACGCCCGAAGGGCATGACCCGCAGCGCGATGCCAAGGTGGTTGAACTGCTGGCGCGGGCGCGTTCGGCCGTGGCCGCATTCGAAAGCGAGTTCGACCAGGTGCATCACCTGCGCAAGCAGGCGCAGAAGACGCTGGGCCGCATTACCGCGCGCGACAACATCAAGTTCGACGGGCTGTCGCGCGTGTCGCACGTCACCGATGCCACTGACTGGCGCGTGGAATACCCCTTCGTGGTACTGACGCCCGACAGCGAGCTGGAGACGGCCGCGCTGGTGCGTGCCTGTATTGAATTGGGCCTGACCATCGTGCCGCGTGGCGGCGGCACCGGATATACCGGGGGCGCCATTCCCCTGACCTGGAAGTCGGCCGTCATCAACACCGAGAAATTCGATGCCCTGGGCGCGGTCGAGTCCTGTATCCTGCCCGGGCGGAGCGAGCCCGCGGCCGTCATCCATGCGGGCGCGGGCGTGGTCACCAAGCGCGTGGCCGAGGCCGCCGAGCAGGCCGGCTATGTATTCGCCGTCGACCCCACCTCGGCCGAGGCCTCGTGCGTGGGCGGCAATATCGCCATGAACGCCGGCGGCAAGAAAGCCGTGCTATGGGGCACCGCGCTGGACAACCTGGCCTGGTGGCGCATGGTCGATCCGGACGGCAACTGGCTGGAAGTGTCCCGGCTGGACCACAATCTGGGCAAGATCCACGACGTGGAAGTGGCGCGTTTCGAGCTGCAGTGGTTCGACGGCACCGGCAAGCCCGGCGAAAAGCTGCTGAAAACCGAACAACTGGAAATCGCCGGCCGGGTGTTCCGCAAGGAAGGCCTGGGCAAGGACGTTACCGACAAATTCCTGGCGGGCCTGCCGGGTATCCAGAAAGAAGGTTGCGACGGCCTGATCACGTCGGCCCGCTGGGTACTGCACCGCATGCCGCGCCATACCCGCACGGTGTGCATGGAATTCTTCGGCCAGGCGCGCGATGCCATTCCGTCCATTGTCGAGGTCAAGGGCTACCTGGACGGCGAAGGCCGCGCGCGCGGCGCCATCCTGGCCGGCCTGGAACACCTGGACGAGCGCTACCTGCGCGCGGTGGGCTATGCCACCAAGAGCAAGCGCGGCACCCTGCCCAAGATGGTACTGATTGGCGACATCGTGGGCGACGACGAAGATGCCGTGGCCCTGGCGGCCAGCGAAGTGGTGCGGCTGGCCAATACCCGCCACGGCGAGGGTTTCGTGGCGGTCAGCGCCGAGGCCCGCAAGAAGTTCTGGCTCGACCGCTCGCGCACCGCGGCCATCGCGCGGCACACCAACGCCTTCAAGATCAATGAAGATGTGGTGATCCCGCTGAACCGCATGGGCGAATACACCGACCACATCGAACGCATCAATATCGAGCTGTCCACCCGCAACAAGCTGAAGCTGCTGGGCGCGCTGGATGATTTCCTGGCCGCGCCGTTGCCGGTGGGCAAGGCCGAAGACGCCGAAGACGAGGCCACCCGCGCCGAGGCCCTGGCCGAACGCACCCGCCAGGCCGTCGAGATGCTGGCCCGCGTGCGCCACCGCTGGCAATGGCTGCTGGACAACCTGGATCTGCCGGTGCGCCAGGCGCTGCCCGATCTGCCCAGCCTGGCCATGACGGCCTTGCAGGGCGCGCTGGCCGACCGCGTGGCGGCGCAGCCCGAGGCCCGCATGTTCGACGTGCTGCAAGACCGCACCGTGCGCGTGTCCTGGAAGACCGAGGTGCTGGCGCCGTTGCAGAACATCTTTTCGGGCGCTACCGGCAAGCACATCCTGGACGAGTTCAAGGCCATCCATGCCCGCGTGCTGAAAAGCCGCGTGTTCGTAGCCTTGCACATGCATGCCGGCGACGGCAACGTGCACACCAACATCCCGGTCAATTCCGACGACTACGAAATGCTGACCGAGGCCCACCAGGCAGTGGCCCGCATCATGCAGATCGCGCGCGACCTGGACGGGGTGATCTCGGGCGAGCACGGCATCGGCCTGACCAAGTACGAATTCCTGACCGAAGCCGAGCTGGCGCCGTTCCAGGAATACAAGCGCCGGGTCGACCCGCGCGGGCACTTCAACGCCGGCAAGCTGATGCCCGGCGCCGACCTGCGCCACGCCTGGACGCCCAGCTTCAACCTGATGGGCCACGAGTCGCTCATCATGCAGCAAAGCGACATCGGCGCCATTTCCGAATCAGTGAAAGACTGCCTGCGCTGCGGCAAGTGCAAGCCAGTGTGCGCCACCCATGTGCCGCGCGCCAATCTGCTGTATTCGCCGCGCAACAAGATCCTGGCCACCTCGCTGCTGGTCGAGGCTTTCTTGTACGAAGAGCAGACGCGCCGCGGCGTCAGCCTGAAGCATTGGGAAGAATTCGAAGACGTGGCCGACCACTGTACGGTCTGCCACAAGTGCTACAACCCGTGCCCGGTGGATATCGACTTCGGCGATGTGTCCATGAACATGCGCGCGCTGTTGCGCCGCATGGGGCGCAAGTCGTTCAACCCGGGTACGTCGGCGGCCATGTTCTTCCTGAACGCCAAAGACCCCGCCACGATCAACGCCACCCGCAAGGCGATGGTGGGGGTGGGCTACAAGGCGCAGCGCCTGGCCAACGATGTGCTGTCCACTTTTGCCCGCAAGCAGACGGCCCATCCGCCCGCCACGGTGGGCAAGCCGCCGCTGCGCGAGCAGGTGGTGCACTTCATCAACAAGAAAATGCCAGGCGGCCTGCCCAAGCAAAGCGCCCGCAAGCTGCTGGACATTGAAGACGCCAATTACGTGCCCATCATCCGCGACCCCAAGGCCACCACGGCCGATACGGAGGCGGTGTTCTATTTCCCGGGCTGCGGTTCCGAGCGGCTGTTCTCGCAGGTGGGCCTGGCCACCCAGGCCATGTTGTGGCATGCGGGCGTGCAAACGGTATTGCCGCCGGGCTACCTGTGCTGCGGCTACCCGCAGCGCGGCAACGGCATGAATGACAAGGCCGAGCAGATCATTACCGACAACCGGGTGCTATTCCACCGTGTGGCGAACACGCTGAACTACCTGGATATCAAGACGGTGGTGGTCAGCTGCGGCACCTGCTACGACCAACTGGCCGGCTACGAATTCGACAAGATCTTCCCGGGCTGCCGCCTGATCGATATCCACGAATACCTGCTGGAAAAAGGCATCAAGCTGGATGGCGCCAAGGGTGTGCGCTACATGTACCACGACCCCTGCCACACGCCCATGAAGCTGCAGGACCCAATGAAAACCGTGCGTTCGCTGGTGGGCGACGGCGCCATCAAGACCGACCGCTGCTGCGGCGAATCGGGCACGCTGGCGGTGACCCGTCCCGACGTGTCCACCCAGGTGCGTTTCCGCAAGCAGGAAGAACTGCAGAAAAACCAGGCCGCGCTGCGCCAGGATGGCTACGCGGGCGACGTCAAGGTGCTGACGTCCTGCCCGTCGTGCCTGCAGGGCCTGTCGCGCTACCAGGGCGACACCGCCATGGAAGCGGATTACATTGTGGTGGAAATGGCGCGCCACATCCTGGGCGAGCAGTGGATGGAAGAATACGTAGGACGCGCCAATGCCGGCGGCATCGAGCGCGTGCTGGTCTAGGGTTGTTCCGGTGCCGGGCACTTTGCGTGCCTGGCCCCGGCCCCGGCCCCGGCCGTAAGCAGGCTAAGCTTGCGGCACGGCGCGCACGTCGATGCCCGCCGTCTTCAGCGCATCGCGCAGGGCCTGCGCAAACACCCGGGCATTGGGCTGGTCGCCATGGATGCACAGGGTGTCGGCCTGCACGGGCACGTCGCGCCCGCTTACCGACCGCACCACGCCTTCACGCACCATCTTCAGCACTTGCGCCACCGCTGTGTCCACGTCCTCGATCATGGCGCCGGGCTGGCTGCGCGGCGTCAGCGAGCCGTCGTCCTGGTAAGAGCGGTCGGCAAACACTTCGTGCGCGGCGCGCAGGCCCAATTCCCGGGCCGCTTCCACCAATTTGCTGCCCGCCAGGCCATACAGCACCAGGCTGGCATCCACGTCGCGCACGGCGCGGCATATGGCCTGCGACAGGGCCTCGTCCTTGGCGGCCATGTTGTACAGCGCGCCATGCGCCTTTACATGGTGCAGGCGGGTACCCTGCGTGGCGGCCACGGCGGCCAGCGCGCCCACCTGGTACACCACCATGTCGTAGGCTTCCTGCGGCGTAATCTGCATGGCGCGGCGGCCGAAGCCCACCAGGTCGGGCAGGCTGGGATGCGCGCCCACGGACACCTTATGCGCCATCGCGGCCGCCACCGTCTTGCGCATGGTGGAGGGGTCTCCGCCATGGAAGCCGCAGGCAATATTGGCCGAACTGACGAATTGCAGCACGGCTTCGTCGTTGCCCATGTGCCAGGCGCCGTAGCTTTCGCCCATGTCGCAGTTCAGGTCTATGGCGGTACTCATGGTGTGTCCTCAAGCGTGGAGCAGGGCGCGCAGCGGGGCCAGGGCGTCCTGCAATCGGGCGAACGCGTCTTCGCGCTCACCATCCAGACGTTGCGCGTCATCGAGTTCGATGCGCGCGAAACTGACGGTTTGCCCGGGGCCGCGTTGCGCCAGCACGGGCAGGTCGACGGTGATGACCTGGGCGATCTTGGGATAGCCGCCCGTGGTCTGGCGGTCGGCCATCAGCACGATGGCCTCGCCGCCCGCGGGCACCTGCACGGTGCCGTAGCTGGCGGCTTCCGAGAGGATCTGGCGCGGGCTGGCCATGGCGAGCCTGGGCCCTTCCAGCCGGTAGCCCATACGGTCGGACTGCGGGCTGATGGTGAATTCCGCCTTCAGCAGGCGCTGCTGCGAGGCGGTGTCGAATTCGTCCCAGTGGATGCCGGGCAGGACGCGCAGCGCAGGGCGCAGGCCCGGAACCAGGGATGCGGGCAGGTAAATCGTCAGGTCGGCCAGGGCCTGCGCCAGCCGCTTGCGCGCCGCGGGTTTGCCGGCCAGCGGGCTATGCAGGCCGACGGTGTCGCCCTTGGCCAGGGCGCGCCCGGCATGGCCGCCGAAGCGGCCGCGCAAATAAGTGCTGGTGCTGCCCAT
>NZ_JAJMLX010000281.1 GCF_020991325.1 Bordetella petrii
GGCCTGTGGGGCCTGCGCACCACCCACGGCCTGCTCAGCGCGGCCGGCGTCGTGCCGCTGTCGCCCGAGTTCGACACCATGACCTGGCTGGCGGCGCGCGCCGATATATTCGAGCGCGTGGGCGAGGTGCTGCTGGCCGCCGACGACCGCGCCTGGCAAGGCGCTGTGGTGCTGACAGACGCCTGCGCCCAGGCGGAACCGGCGTTCGCTCCCCTGATCGATGCGGTGGCCGGGGCGCTGGCAGGCCGCCATGCCTTGCCCGTGACCCACGCCCCCGCATCGGACACCGACCTGGAAACCTGGCGCAAGACCTACATCACCTTGTCGGCCCACGACGCATGGCGAACCCACAAAGACTGGATCACGCGCACCCGCCCGGTTTTCAGCCCGGCCATCGCGGGGCGCTGGCAAGCCGCCGAAGGGATCAGCGCCAGCGCGGCCGCCCAGGCCGGCGCGGTACAGGCCGCGCTGCGCGCGCAGGTTCATCGCTTGCTGGGCCAGCATCGGGTGGCCGTGCTGCCGTCGGCCTCCAGCGCGGCCATCCTGCGCACCGCCGACGCGGCCGCCGTGGATGCCATACGCGGCAGCACCTTCCGCATCACCTCGATTGCCGGGCTGGCGGGCCTGCCGCAGGTCAGCATCCCGTTCATCGGCGCCGACGGCCTGCCCGCCGGGGTGTCCCTGCTGGGACCGGCCGGTAGCGACCGGGCACTGATACGCCTGGCCGCTGCCGTGGGACGCCAGCTGGGAGCCCTGGGAACCACCGCCTGAACCCCGATGCCGATGGCAAAATACTCAATAACGGAGGCCGGCCAGGCCGCCCGCCCATGTCAATGAAAAACGCCGCCGCCAAACCGCCCTGCAAGACCCGGGCCGCCTCGCGTCCCGCTCCCGCCCGCGGCCGCCCGAAAGTGCGGCCCGCCACGCTGGCCGCTTCCGCGCCGGACAGCGCCGAAGACACCGAGACCCGCATCTATCAATCGGTGGTCAGCGGGGTCATGAGCCAGCGGCTGCGTCCCGGCACCAAGCTGCCCGAGGCCGCGCTGTGCGAACTGTTCGGAGTGGGCCGCAGCATCGTGCAAAAGGTGCTGCAGCGCCTGGCCCACGACCACGTCGTGGAACTGCGGCCCAATCGCGGCGCCATGGTGGCCATGCCCACCCGCGAAGAGATCGACAGGCTGTTCGAGGCGCGGCGGGCGCTGGAAGCCGCCATACTGCCGCTGGTGGCGCGGTCGGCCACCCGTTCCGACTACGCCATGCTGCGCCGCCAACTGCGCGCCGAACACCGCGCCATGCACAGCATGCCGCAAACCGAATGGGCACGGCTGGCCAGCGCTTTCCACCTGAAGCTGGGTGAACTGTCGGGCAACCCGCTGCTCGCCCGCTACCTGACCGAAATCATCTCGCGCTGTGCGCTGGTGGTGGCCATTTTCCAGCCACCAGGCAATGCAACCTGCGAACATGACGAGCATGCCCGCGTGGTGGATTACCTGGAACAAGGCCGGGTGGAACAGGCAGTGGCCGAAATGGACCGCCACCTGCGCGAACTGGAATCGCACATCCACCTGGTCGAAGACCATGCCGAACTCAGCCTGGCCGACATGCTGGGGCTGGCCTGAAGCTCAGCGCGGGCGCTTGTCTATGACCCGGCGCGCCTTGCCCGTAAGGGTGCGTTCCACGAAACCGCTGTCGGCCACGCGCACCCTGGCGGTCACGCCTATGTACGATTTCACCGCGTGCTGCAGCTGCCTGCCCACCGCGTCGCGGTCGGCTTCGGCCAGGGTCGCGAACTCATCGCGCAATTCGGTCAGTATCTCCAGTTCGTCCAGGTGGCCGTTGCGGGTCAGCACCAGTTGGTAATGCGGGGCCAACTGCGCAATTTTCAGCACCTGTTCTTCAACTTGCGTGGGAAACAGGTTCACCCCGCGCACGATCAGCATGTCATCGCTACGGCCCGTGATCTTGCCGATGCGCCGCATGCTGCGCGACGTGGGCGCCAGCAGCCGCGTCAGGTCGCGCGTGCGGTAGCGGATGATGGGCATGGCCTCTTTGGTCAGCGAGGTGAACACCAGTTCGCCCTGCTCGCCGTCGGCCACCGGCACGCCGGTTTCGGGGTTGACGATCTCGGCATAGAAATGGTCTTCCCATACCACCGGGCCGTCCTTGGTCTCTACGCACTCGCTGGCCACCCCCGGCCCCATTACTTCCGACAGGCCGTAGATATCCACCGCGTCGATCGCCGCCTCGGATTCGATGTCTTGCCGCATCTGCCCCGTCCAGGGCTCGGCGCCGAAAATGCCGATGCGCAGCGAACTCTGGCGCGGGTCTATGCCTTGGCGGCGCTGCTCTTCGATAATGTTGCAGAAGTACGAAGGTGTCACCATGATGATGTCGGGCCGGAAATCCGCGATCAACTGCACCTGCTTTTCCGTCTGGCCGCCCGACATGGGAATCACCGTGCAGCCCAGGCGTTCCGCCCCGTAGTGCGCGCCCAGGCCTCCCGTGAACAGGCCATAACCGTAGGCCACGTGCACGATGTCGCCCGGCTTGCCGCCGGCCGCGCGTATGGACCGCGCCACCAGGCCGGCCCAGTTTTCCAGGTCTTGCGACGTATAGCCCACCACCGTGGGCTTGCCGGTCGTGCCGCTGGACGCGTGCACGCGCGACACTTGCTCGCGTGGCACGGCGAACATGCCAAAAGGATAGTTGTCGCGCAGGTCTTTCTTGGTGGTGAAGGGGAACTTGGCGATATCCGACAATTGCTTCAGGTCGTCGGGATGCACGCCGGCGGCGTCGAAGGCCTGCCGGTAATGCGGCACATTCTGATAGGCGTGCGCCAGGGTCCATTTCAGGCGCTGCAATTGCAGCGCTTCGATCTCGTCGCGGCTGGCGTGTTCAATGGGATCCAGTCCGGGTTTGCTCACGGTATTGGACATGACGGGTCTCCTGGAAATGCGGTGCGGCGCGGGCCGCTTTATCGTATTGAGTGTTCTGGCAAGGCGTAACCCGGGCTTTCACGCATCCGGCGGCGCGCCCACCACCTGGCCCTTGATGCGGTAGGAACGGCCGCGGAACAAGGCCAGCTGGCGCCCATCCTGGTTGGTGACGGTGACGTCGTACACCCCGGTACGGCCCGCCAGCGAGCGTTCCTGCGCCACCGCCGTCAATTGGTCGCCGGCGAATGCGGGCGCCACGAAGTCGATGGTGCAGCCCGATGCCACGGTGCTGACATTGCGAGAATTGCAGGCAAAGGCAAAGGCGCTGTCCGCCAGGGCGAACATGAAGCCGCCGTGGCAGGTCTGGTGCCCGTTCAGCATGTCGGCGCGCACCGTCATGGTCAGGCGCGCGAAGCCCGGGGCGATTTCGGCCACTTCCATGCCCAGTCCGCGCGAGGCGGGGTCCGCGGCATACATGGCGGTGCCCACCGCCTGCGCCAGCGCCTGCGGGTCCTGGGGCACGATGCCAGCTGGGTCGGGTGCGTTCATCAGTGTCCTTTGAATTGGGGTTCGCGCTTGGCCATGAAGGCGGCCACGCCCTCGGCGTAATCGGCGCTACGGCCCAGTTCGCGCATCAAGTCGCGTTCCAGGTCCAGCTGGGTGGACAAATCGTTGTGCAGGCTGGCTTGCAGCGCCTGCTTGGTGCTGGCCAGGCCGCGCGTGGGCGCGGTGGAAAAATGCACGGCCAGTTTCTCCAGCGCGGAATCGAAGTCGCCGTCGGGCACACACTGCCAGATCAACCCCCAATCCTGCGCCTGGCGCGCGCTGAGCTTGTCGCCCAGCATGGCCAGTCCCATCGCGCGCGCGCGTCCCACCAGTCGCGGCAGCACGAACGTGCCGCCGGTATCGGGAATAAGCCCCAGCCTGCAGAACGACTGGATGAAACTGGCGGATTCCTTGGCGATGACGATATCGCCCGCGAAAGCCAGGTTGGCACCCGCGCCGGCCGCCACGCCATTCACCCCCACCACCACCGGCAGGGGCAGTGCGTTCAGGCGGCGCACCAGCGGCGCGTAGTACTTGCCCACGGTTTCGCCCAGGTCGGGCGGCGTGCCGTCGGCCGCCATCTGGCGTTCGCTCAGGTCCTGGCCGGCGCAGAAGCCGCGGCCCGCGCCCGTCAGCACCAGCACGCGCGCGCCGTCGTTCTCGACGCGCGCCAGGGCGTCGGCCACTTCGCCGTGCATGGCGGCGGTGAAGCTATTGAGCTTGTCGGGCCGGTTCAGGGTCAGCCTGGCAATGCCGCCGGACAGGTCGAACAGGATGTTCTGGTAGGTCATGGCGGATTCCGGTTAAACGTGGCGGCGCGTCTGCACGACGCGGAAGCGGTTGGACACGAAGGCCGAATCCGATAGTGCGGCATTGGCCGCCGGGTTCGCGCCCGTGCCATGGAAATCGCTGAACGCGGCCGTCTGGTTCACGAACACGCCGCCGGTCAGGTTCAGCGACAGCGCCACCCCCGAAACCTCGGCCGCGTCCTGCACCCGGGCCGCCACCGTGTCGTCGGTGGTGTAGGCCGAAAAAGACAGGGCTCCGTGCTCGATCACGCTGTCGCGCGCCAGCCCGATGCTGTGCTCGGTGGAATCCGTGGCCACCACGAAGGCGATCGGCCCGAACCATTCCTGGCTGATGGCCTGGTTGCCGGCCTCGGCGCGCAGCAGCAGCGGCGTGTGCACGCGCGCGCCATCGAACTGCGGGTGCGCCAGGGCCTGGCTGTCGGCCACCACCGGCAGCCCCAGGGCGCGCGCCTGCTCGATGCGCGCCACGATGCCGTCATTCTGGATGGCGCCGGTCAGTTCTACCGCCTTGGCCGGGTCGGCGCACAGCTTGCTCAGGGCCGTGCCCAGTGCCGCGGCCACCTCATCGAAACTGACGCGGCCCTCGGCCGTATCGATGCCGTCGCGCGGCACGTAAATGTTCTGGGGCGCGGTGCACATCTGGCCCGAGTACAGCGCCAATGAAAACGCCAGATTGCGCGCCACGCCTTTCAAGTCGTCGGTGGAATCGATGATCACCTGGTTGACGCCGGCTTTTTCCGTGTACACCTGCGCCTGGCGGGCGTGTTGTTCCAGCCAGTTGCCGTTGGCGCTGCTGCCCGTGAAGTCCACGATCTTCACGGCCGGATCCTGCGCCAGTTGCTGGGCGGTATCGTCGCCGGCCGCGTGTGCGGCCAGTTGCACCACGTCGGGGTCGAAACCGGCTTCGGCCAGCACCTCGCGCGCCACTTGCACCGTAAGCGCCAGCGGCAGGATAGCGCCGGGATGCGGCTTCACAATCACCGTGTTGCCGGTGGCCAGGCTGGCGAACAGGCCGGGGTAACCGTTCCAGGTGGGAAAAGTGGAGCAGCCGATCACCAGGGCGATGCCGCGCGGCACTACCGTGAAGCGCTTTTCCATCTTGATCGGATCGTGCTTGCCTTGCGGCTTTTCCCACATGGCCACCCCGGGGATGCGCGACATTTCCTGCCAGGCGTAGGTAACGGCCTCGACGCCGCGGTCCTGCGCATGGGGGCCGCCGGCCTGGAAGGCCATCATGAAGCCCTGGCCGGTGGTGTGCTGCACCGCATAGGCGATTTCAAAGCTGCGCTGGTTCAGGCGCGCCAGGATCTCCAGCGACACGCCTACCCAGGCGCGCGGCCCGGCGCGGCGCCACTGCTCCAGCGCCAGGGCCAGGTTCACGGCGGTGGTACTCTTGCCCACCCCGCCCTTGCCCGAGGCCACGGCGATGATGTTG
>NZ_JAJMLX010000282.1 GCF_020991325.1 Bordetella petrii
GCGGCTGGCCCGGCCCCTGCGGCCCCGGGCGGCCAGCACGGCCAGGCCCTTGCCGGTATCCATCCAGACGCCGCGCCGCTGGTGCGCCAGCAACTCGACATCCTGGCCAACCAGGCATTCATGTGGCAAGGCGAGGCCTGGCCTGGTACGCCGCTGGAATGGGAGGTGCGCCGCGAAACGCCGGACCAGGCTGCCGAAGCCGCAAGCCACTGGGCAACCCGCCTGAAGCTGGACCTGCCCCGGCTGGGCCTGGTCGAGGCGCGCCTGATGCTGTCGGGCGATCAACTGGTCATGCAAATGGTGGCGCCGCGCAGTGCCGGCGAGATCCACACCGCGGCGGCATCCCTGCGCGCAAGCCTGTCGCGCGCCGGGCTGACGCTCAGCCACCTGTCGGTGGGCGTGACTTCCGCGCGACAGGACGCCGTGCCAACATGAATTCCGACCACACCGACGACGCCCATCCGCCCCGCGGCGCCGCCGTTGCGCTAAGCTACAGCGAGCACGATGCGGCGCCCAGGGTCGTCGCCAAGGGATATGGCCGGATCGCCGACACCATCGTGCGTACCGCGCGCGAACATGGCCTGTATGTGCATGAATCGCGCGAACTCGTCGGCCTGCTGATGCAAGTGGACCTGGATGCGCACATTCCGCCTCAACTGTATGCTGCCGTGGCCGAACTGCTGGCCTGGCTGTATCGCCTGGAAGCCGGCGCGCCACCAGACGGCGATGACGCGGTCGCTACGCGACCTGTTCAGTAAGCCCGCCGCCCCGTCATGAAACCAGCCAGTGGCGATGCGCTGCGCCGCAGCGATGAGATCCGATCGGCACTACGTGAGCTGATGCATCCGGACAGCCGCGTGCAGGTATCCGCGACCGGCAGCCGCCCCGAGGCGGCAACGTGCGAAGCGCGCATCCTGGGGCCAGACTGGCAGTTGCGCCATTTTTTCTGGCGGCCGCGCGAAGCCGGCGCGCTGGAAACGCATCTCCGCCCTGCTTTTGCCAACCATTCCGTCGTACTGGACTTTACCGGCCTTACCGCCGCGCGTACCCACATCCGCTTCCGGGTCAGCAGCCCCATGGTGCTGCGGTTCGCGGACAGCAGCACCGCCATGCTGTCGAGCTTCCCGGACCTGATCTGGTATGAACCGGAAATACCTGCCGGGCAAAACTGAACGCGGCACTAGACCGACATGGACGAGATTTCCTTGTAGGCCGCCACCAGGCGGTTGCGCACCTGGACGGCGGTCTGGAAGGCAATGGAGCTTTTCTGCAGGTCGATGACCACGTCGTTCAGGGAAATATCGGGCGCCCCCAGTTCGTACGCCTTGGCCTGATTGCTGGCGGCGTTCTGCACGTCCGATACACGGCGCAGTGAACGCTGCAGCTCAGCCGCGAAACTGGTGGGCTCGGGGGCAAGGTCGGTGGGGGTTGCACCATTGTTCTGCGCCGCGTGCACCACCGCGCGCATTTGCTGCAACATGTTTTCGATACCCGACAAACCCGAGACGGCCATGGCCCAGCTTCCTTGCGTCCAAAATGATCCAGCGTGCAAGCGTACGCGCAGCGGCGGGCCTGCATAGCCGGCAATAGCCGGCAAAACACCCGGTAGTTCGCCTGTTGGGCGGCGGCGCGCCCCGGCGCGCGGGGCGCTGGAAAACGCGGGACACATAGGGAACAAGTAACGCCAAAAAACCGCTGTTTTCTTCGATTGGGATGACGTGGGCGGCATCCATAATTCACGCTCCCCGATACCAAGCACGTTGCATGCGTAACCTGCCCCACCCGCCCATGTTGTCCGCCTCTACGCTCCGCGAAGCTTGCCGGAGCCCCCAATGACCCAGCAGGCTACCCTAGGCGCCTCGCTGCTGGCCAGATTCCCCGCACTGGAAAAAGTCCGTGCCCTGCCCAAGCCCCTGCTGCTGGGGGCCGCCGCGGCGCTGGTCGCGATCGTCGCGGTACTGGCCCTGTGGGGCCGCGAGCCTGACTACAAAGTACTGTTCTCCAATCTGGACGACCGCGACGGCGGCGCCATCGTCACCGCGCTGGGCCAGATGAACGTGCCCTACCGCTTCAGCACCGACGGGCGCGCCTTGCTGGTGCCCGCCGAACGCGTCTACGACACCCGCATGCAACTGGCCAGCCAGGGCCTGCCGCGCGGCGGCTCGGTCGGCTTTGAACTGCTGGACAACAGCCGCTTCGGCGCGAGCCAGTTCGCCGAACAGGTCAATTACCAGCGCGGCCTGGAAGGCGAGCTGGCCCGCTCCATCGAGGCCATGAACACCGTCCAGAGCGCGCGTGTGCACCTGGCGCTGCCCCGCCAGTCGCTGTTCGTGCGCGACCGGCAGGCACCCACGGCGTCGGTGCTGCTGCATCTGTATCCGGGCCGCAGCCTGAGCGACGCGCAAGTCGCCGCGGTGGGCTGGCTGGTGGCTTCCAGCGTGCCCGACCTTACCGCCGAGAACATCTCCATCGTGGACCAGAACGGCCGCCTGCTTTCGGCCCCCACTACCGAGGGCCGCGGCGTGGATGCGGACCAGTCCCGCTTCCGGCGCGACATCGAGCAGCGCACGGTCGAACGCATCCTGACCATCCTGAATCCGTTGGTCGGCCCCGGCAATGTGCAGGCCCAGGCCAGCGCCGAAGTCGATTTCGCGCGCCGCGAGCAAACCTCCGAGGTCTACCGGCCCAACCAGGATCCCGGCCAGGCCGCGGTGCGCAGCAAGCAGACCAGCGACTCCCTGCAAACCGGCGTGAACCCGGCGCAGGGCGTGCCTGGCGCCCTGAGCAACCAGCCCCCGGGCGCGGCCCAGGCCCCCATCGTCAACCCGCCTCCTCCGCAGGCCGGGCAAGCCGGCCAGGCCAATCAGAACAACGCGGAAACCACCTCCACGCAAGGCGGCGGTCAGTTGCCCACCAATAACCGCAGCGACGCCACCATCAACTACGAAGTGGACCGAACCATCAGCCACGTGAAAGAGCCGGTAGGCGGGGTAAAGCGATTGTCGGTGGCCGTGGTGGTGAACTACCTGCCCGATGCCTCGGGCGAACCCCAGCCCCTGCCCGAAGAAGAACTGACCAAGCTGACCAACCTGGTCCGCGAGGCCATGGGCTATTCCGAAGCGCGCGGCGATTCGTTGAACCTGGTGAACAGCCAGTTCAACGACCAACCGGCGCAGCCGCCCATGTGGCGCGACCCGGAACTGATCGACCTGGCCAAGACAGTGCTGGCCTGGGTGTTCGGCCTGGCGCTGGCCCTGTGGCTGTACCGCAAGCTGCGGCCCGCTGTCAGCAACTACCTGTACCCGCCGGTGGACCCGGAAGAGGCCGAGGTCGCCCGGCAGGAAGCACAGCGCGAAGCCCAGGCCGCGGCACGCGCCAAAGAGGTCAACCGCTACGAAGACAATCTGCAGCGCGCCCGCGACATGGCCACCAAAGACCCGCGCGCTGTCGCCATGGTGATGCGAGCCTGGATGACCAAAGATGAGAAATGACGGAAAACCGCTGGACGGCGTCACACGCAGCGCCGTACTGATGATGTCGCTGGGCGAGGACGCCGCGGCGGAAGTCTTCAAGTACCTGACGGCGCGCGAAGTGCAGCAGGTGGGGGCTTCCATGGCCAACCTCAAACAGGTCACGCGCGGCGACGTCGCCGTGGTGCTCGAAGAGTTCCGCCAGGAAGCCGACCAATTCATGGCCGTGACGCTGGGTTCGGATGAATACATCCGCACCGTGCTGACCAAGGCGCTGGGCAGCGACCGCGCCGCCGGCCTGATCGAAGACATCCTGGAAGCGGGCGAAGGCGCCAGCGGCATCGACGCGCTGAACTGGCTGGATCCGCATACCGTGGCCGAGTTGATCGGCGACGAACACCCGCAGATCATCGCCACCATCCTGGTGCACCTGGAACGCGACCGCGCCGCCGGCGTGCTGGCCCTGCTGACCGACCGGCTGCGCAACGACGTCATGCTGCGCATCGCCACCTTTGGCGGCGTGCAGCCCGCCGCGCTGGCCGAACTGACCGATGTGCTGAACTCGGTGCTGGCCGGCCAGGGCGCCAAGCGCAGCAAAATGGGCGGCGTGCGCACCGCCGCCGAGATCCTGAACATGATGAGTTCGAGCGACGAAGAGGCCGTGGTGGACAGCCTGCGCGAACGCGACAACGACCTGGCGCAGAAGATCATCGACGAGATGTTCGTGTTCGACAACCTGATCGACGTCGAAGACCGCGCCCTGCAGCTCATCCTGAAGGAAATCGACAACGAAAGCCTGATGGTCGCCCTCAAGGGTGCCTCGGAAGAGCTGCGCAACAAGTTCCTGCGCAACATGTCCAGCCGCGCCGCCGACATCCTGCGCGAAGACCTGGAAGCCCAGGGCCCGATCCGCATGTCCAAGGTCGAGTCCGAACAGAAGAAGATCCTGCAGATCGCCCGCCGCCTGGCCGAGAGCGGCCAGATCGTGCTGGGCAACCAGGGCGACGATGCCTATGTCTGACCCGCGCCGGTATGCGTCGGACGCCCTGCCCCGCGGCGCCTGGCGCCGCTGGCAGATGTCGGCGTTCGACCAGCCGGTGGAAGACGCGGTTGAGATCCTGCCGCCCGAATCCGAGCCCGAACCGGGGCCGGACCCCGAAGAACTGCTGCGCGAAGCGCGTGCCCGCGCCGAAGAGGCCGGCCACCGCGACGGGCTGCAGCAGGGCCGCGAGACGGGCCTGCGCGAAGGGCGCGAGCAAGGGCACCAGGAAGGCTACGCGGCCGGCCGCGATGCCGGCTACCAGGAAGGCCTGGCACAAGGCCGCGAACAAGCACGCGAAGAAGCGCTGCGCCTGCATGCGCTGGCGGACGCCTGCGGATCCTCCGTCGCCGCATTGGAAGCCCAGATGGGCCAGGCCCTGCTGACGCTGGCCCTGGACATCGCCGGGCAGGTCCTGCGCACGACGCTTGCCGAACAACCCGCGGCCATGCTTGCGGGGGTGCGCGAGGTGCTGCACATCAATCCGGCATCCAGCGGCGCGATGCGCCTGTGGGTGCATCCGGCCGACCTGGAGCTGGTGCGGCAGCAACTGGCGGAAGAACTGCGCGATGGCCATTGGCGCGTACTGGCCGACGAATCCATCGTGCGCGGCGGTTGCCGCGCCGAAACCCCCTACGGCGATATCGACGCGACCCTGCAGACCCGCTGGCGCCGCATCGCGGCCTCGCTGGGCCGCAGTACGCCCTGGGAGCCGCAAGCATGAACGCCACGGCCGTGCCCGCCATCGAGCGCTGGGAAACCCAGCTGCGCATCGGCTCGATCCGCGCTGCCTCGACAGAACCCTGGCTGGCCAGCGGACGTATCACCCGCGCTACCGGGCTGGTGCTGCACGCCACCGGGCTGCGCCTGCCGGTGGGCGCCGCCTGCCGCATCGAAATGGCGCGCGGCCACGACCTGTGGGCCGACGCCGAGGTGGTCGGCTTCGACGGCCACACGCTGTACCTGATGCCGCAGGCCGACATATCCGGCCTGCCGCCCGGGGCGCGCGTGGTGCCTGGCGAACCGCCGGTGCAGCGCGCCATTCCCCTGCCTCGCAAGGCCGAACTGAACGGCAATGCCAAGCCGCAACTGGGCCGCCACCTGCCGGTGGGCAATGCCTTGCTGGGACGCGTGCTGGATGGCGCCGGCCGGCCGCTGGACGGCCTGGGCCCCCT
>NZ_JAJMLX010000283.1 GCF_020991325.1 Bordetella petrii
GGCTTCGCCCGCGGAACTGGGCGGCATGGCGCGGGTGGTGATGCTGTGCTTGTCGGATACTGCCGCGGTCGAGGCCGTGCTGTTCGGCGAACAGGGCCTGGCTTCCGCGTTGCCGGCGGGCAGCCATGTCATCGACACCAGCACCATATCCGCGTCGGCCACGCGCGAGCATGCGCGCCGCCTGGCCGAACGCGGGGTGGCGCTGCTGGATGCGCCCGTCAGCGGCGGCCAGCAGGCCGCCGAGCAAGGCAGCCTGAGCTGCATGGTGGGCGCCACCCAAACCGCCTTCGACGCCTGCCAGCCCTATCTGCAGGCGATTGCGTCGCGCGTGGTCAGGGTGGGCGATAACGGCGCCGGCCAGGTGGCCAAGGCCTGCAACCAGGTGGCGGTCAGCGCGGTGATGCTGGGCGTGGCCGAGGCTTTCTCGCTGGCGCGCAGCAGCGGCGTGGACCCGGCCGCGGTGCGGGAAGCCTTGCTAGGCGGGGCGGCGCGCAGCGCCGTGCTGGAAAAGAACGCCCTGCGCCTGCTGGAAGGAGACTTCAAGCCGGGCTTCCGCGCCGGCCTGATGCGCAAGGACTTGCGGCTGGCCCTGGACGCGGCGCGCGATGCCGGCGCCTGCCTGCCTATGGCCGCCAATACTTTGCAGTGGCTGGAAGCCGCGTGCAATACCGGCCGCGCCGAACAAGATTGGAGCGTGGTGGGCCAGTTGATCGCCGACATGGCGCGGCCGGCCGCACAGGACTGACCCCGGCTGCCGCCGGCGGAAGCCGGCCTGCCGGGCTGCGGAGCTTGTCCGTGGCATGCGCAAAGGTTATGAGTACTATTGCGTTTGCTATTTGTGCTGCGCCCCGGCCCGATTGCATCATCGACGATTCTCCATGTTCCCGTCACCGGGCCCGCGGGTTCGCCCGTGCGCCGTGGCCGCTGTGCGCGGCCGCCGGCGCGCCCCTTTGTTGACCGGCCATTCAAGGAACTTCGATGTTGTTTATTTCTGATGAGCAGGTAGCCCAAACCATTACCATGCGTGCGGCGGTGGACGCCATGCAGGCGCTGTTCCAGGACCTGGGCCGCGGCGCGGGCGTCATCCAGGAACGCGTGCGCGTGCATGACGCGGGGGTCTCGCTGTCGATGATGGGCGGCATCCACACAGGTGCCGGCGTCATGGGCGCCAAGGTGTATCCCACCATCAACGGCCAGTTCAATTTCATTATTCCGTTGTTTGCCTGCGACGATGGCCGCCTGTTGTGCACGGTGGCCGGCAACGCGCTCACGCGCCTGCGCACGGCCGCGGTCACGCGGGTGGCGGCCGACCGCCTGAAACCCGGGCCGGGCCGCAAGGTGGCGGTGTTCGGCAGCGGCGTGCAGGCCGATTCGCACGTCGAGGCCTTTGCGCTGGACGGCTATGCGTCTGAATTCCGCGTGGTGTCGCGCAGCGGCGGCGCCGCGTTCGCCGAACAGCTGCAGCAGCGCTATGGCGTGCCGGTATCGGCCGCAAGCGCCGAAGAAGCGGTGGCCTGGGCCGACGTGGTCATCACGGCTACCCGCGCGGCCGAGCCCCTGTTCGACGGCAAGTTGCTGCAGCCCGGCACGCTGGTGGCGGCCATTGGTTCATCCAAGCCCGTGACGCGTGAAGTCGACGACGAAGTGCTGCGCCGTGCCGCCCTGATCGCGGTGGAATCGGCCAGCCAGACCGCGCGCGAAGGCGGCGAGCTGGTCATGGCGGGGCCCGATACAGGCGCGTCCGGCAAAATCGTGGAACTGGGCGCCTTGCTGCAGAACCAGGATGCCGCGCCGGCCACGGGCGACCTGCTGGTGTACAAGTCGGTGGGCATCGGGCTCGAGGACGTCGCGCTGGCGCACCACATCTATCGCAGCGTGGCCGCCTGAAGGTGGGTTGCCAATTGTCGATTGCCGGGTGTCTGGCTCCCGTCAGGGTGCCAGACACCGCTGTGTGCCACGACAGCTTCAGTAGAACGGTGTCCGGCACCCTGACGGGAGCCGGACACCCATGAACATCCGCACGCTCGCCACGGCCGCTCAAGGTAGCGCCATGGATGCCAGGCCCTAGCCGCTAGCGCAGCTCATCCGCGTGGCTGGCATAAATGGCCAGCGCCGTCTGGCCATTCCACCAGTACACCCGCGCCACTTTTACCAGGCGGGCGATTTCCAGTGCCTGGGCCATGTCGCTTTCGATGAAATGCGTATGGCAGCCCGCCACGATGGCCTGGGCCTTGTGTTCGGCGGTCTGGGCGGCGCTGTGGCGGGCTGCGTCGCGCATGACCAGCGGGCCCTGGAAGCCATGGCGGTGCAGCCAGGCCTGGGTGCGCGCCCGGTCTTGCTCGGGGCGGCCGGTAATAATGGGCAGCAGGCGCAGGTCGCGGCCGGGCAGGGTGGCGCTGGGCACCAGCAGATCGCGCTGCGCCAGGGCCGCGGCCAGGTCGGATTCATACAAGTGGGTGGGCAGGTCCGGCAACAGGATGCCGTCTAGGTCGATGGCCCACGACGCATAGGCGTTCGACGGCAGTGCGGGCGCATTGTCAGTGGCATCGTAGGCCGGGGTGATGGATTCGCGTTCCCAGGGAAACCAGGCGCGCAGGCCCGCGGGCATTTCCACGCCGAAATCGGGCCGCACCCGTGATTCGGCGTCGTAGGCCAGGGTGAACACGCTTAGGCGGTAACCCAGCGCGGCCAGGAATTCGATGCTGTCCGACAGGGTGGTGCCGCGCCCGGCAATGTCTTCGACCAGCAGGACGCGCGCGCCGGCCGCGGGGGTTTGCGCGGTGAACCACGATACCTGCCGGGCCTGGCGCTGGTACGACACGGCATACAGCGGCAGGTCCAGCGCCGCGCTGGCGATCAGGGCCGGCGCCAGGCCGCCGCGCGCAATGGCCACCACGGCATCGAACCCCATGCCGCGCCATCGCGGCACGTGTTCGGCCACGACCTGCTCGACGCGGGCATAGTCGTAGGGAAACGCGGTGCGTGCAGTCAGCATGGACGGCCAGGGGAATACGGAAGGCGCAAAAATTTTGCCACATATCCGCCCCGCGTGGCGCCCACGCGGTTTACCGCTAGGCCACCGCCGCGTGCATGGCCGTGCGGGCGGCCTGCAGCCGGTGCAGGGTGATCTTGCGCACTTCGGCTTTGCTGATCTCGATGTGCGACTTCAGCATGCGCACGGCCTCGTCGGCGCGGCGCGCCAGGATGGCGCGCAGAATGGCGCCATGTTCCATGTAAGTGGCATCCACGCGGTAGTCCTTGGTGAAGTCCAATTGGCGGATGATGCGGATTTTTTCGGTCACGTCGCGATGGATCTGCGCCATTTCCGGGTTGCCGGCGGCCGCCACCAGCGCGCAGTGGAAGGCTTCGTCCAGTTCGGCGGCCTGCCGTCCGTTGCGCAGGCGTTCGGCCGGCGGCACCAGCCAGATGTGCTTCAGTTCAGACAGGATGCCGTTGCCGTCCATGTCGTGCATGCCGCAAAGCCGCTGCACCGACGCCTGTTCCAGCACGATGCGCACGTCATACAGGGCTTCGAAGCGCTCGAAGTCGAAAGGGCGCACGCGCCAGCCGCTGCGCTGGCGCAGCAGCACGAAGCCTTCGCGTTCCAGCCGGTACAGCGCCTGGCGCACCGGCGTGCGGCTGACGCCCAGCCGCGCCACCAGTTCGGCCTCGGTGAATTCGTCGCCGGGCAGCAGGCGGAATTCGAACAAGTCGCGCTTGATCAGTTCGTAGGCCTGCCCCGCCAGCGTGATGGCGGACGAGGCGGCGGGGGCGGCGCCGGTCTGGGGGCTCAGGGTCAGTCGCATGTCAGTCCACGGTGCAATCGGCCTCGGCATCGATCACCAGCAGCATGTCGCCGCTGTTCACCGGCTTGCCCTGGGCGCACTGGATGGCCGTGACCGTGCCGCCGAAGTCCGCCTTGATGGACAGTTCCATCTTCATGGCTTCCACGATGACCAGGGTGTCGCCGGCTTCGACGCGCTGGCCGACACTGACCGGAATCTTCCACACGTTGCCGCACAGGTCGGCGCACACCGCGCGTTCGCCGGCCGCCAGTTGCAGCGCCGGTTCGGCGGGCGCCTGCAGTTCGGCGGTGGCGGTTTCCTCGGCCTGCCACAGCGCCACTTCGGCTTCGAAGGCGGCCTGCTGCGTGGCCTTGAAGGCGTCTATGTCTGCGGCATGCTCGGCCAGGAAGCGCCGGTGGGCGGCGAAATCGAAGTCCTCCTCTTCGATGCGCAGCGTGGCGCGGCCTTCGCGGAAATCTTCGCGCAGCACCGCCAGTTCGGCCTCGGACACCGGGTAGAAGCGTACCTGGTCGAAAAAGCGCAGCAGCCAGGGCTCGCCTTCCTGGAATACCGGGTTCTTCAGGAACTTGTTCCAGATAGGCAGGGTGCGGCCTACCAGTTGATAGCCGCCGGGCGAATCCATGCCATAGATGCACATGTAGACGCCGCCGATACCAACCGTGCCTTCGGCCGTGAAGGTACGCGCCGGGTTGTACTTGGACGTCAGCAGGCGGTGGCGCGGGTCGATGGGCACGGCGCAGGGCGCGCCCAGGTATACATCGCCCAGGCCCAGCACCAGGTAGCTGGCGTCGAACACAATGCGCCGCACGTCGTCGCGCGACGGCAGGCCGTTGATGCGCTGGATGAAGTCCACATTATTGGGCAGCCACGGCGCGCTGGCGCGCACTGTTTCCTGGTAGCGCTGCACGGCGCCCAGCGTGGCGCTGTCCTCGAACGCCATGGGCAGGTACACCACGCGCGTGGGAATCTTCAGGCTGGCGACATCGGGCAGGGTGTCTTCGATGCGCAGCAGGCGCGCCACCAGGGCGTCCTGGCGCACGACGCGGCTGTCGTACTGGATCTGAAGCGAGCGCACGCCGGGCGAGAATTCCAGCACCCCGGCGATCGGCTCGGCCGACAGCGCCTGCATCAGCAGATGCACGCGCATGCGCAACGCCAGGTCCAGCACGTTGTCGCCATACTCCAGCAACAGGTAGTTGTCGCCCGCCTGGCGATAAGTGACCAGGGGCCGCGCGCCGGTGGGGGGCAGGCTGGCCACCACGGGCGCCAGCGTCGCCAGTTCCGCCGCCGGCGCGTCCGTGCGCGTCTCGGCGCCCAGCGTGGCGATGGCTGTGTCTTGTTGCTGTTGCAGGGCCAGGGCCTGTTCGGTGGTCAGCGGGGTGAAGCGGATGCGGTCACCCGGCCGCACTTGGCCCACTTTCCACAGTTCGGCCTTGGCAATGGTCACCGGGCATACAAAACCGCCCAGGCTGGGGCCATCGCGCGTCAGGATAACCGGGCTGTCGCCGGTGAAGTTGACGCTGCCGATGGCGTACTCGCAATCGTGGATGTTCGACGGATGCAGCCCGGCTTCGCCGCCGTCCTGGCGGGTCCAGGCCGGCTTGGGGCCCATCAGCCGCACGCCCAGCCGGTTCGAGTTGTAGTGCACTTCCCAGTCGGCTGCAAAGAACTGCTCGATGGACTCCGGTGTAAAGAAGTCCGGGGCGCCATGCGGGCCCAGCAGGACGCCGATATGCCAGTGGCTGGGGTATTCCGGTATCAACGATGCATGCACCGGCGCGGGTTCGCGCTCTGGGGCGGGCGTCAGGCTGGCGGGCAGGCCGGGTTGCGCCAGCGGCAGCATGTCGCCGGCGCGCAGGCAG
>NZ_JAJMLX010000284.1 GCF_020991325.1 Bordetella petrii
CGTGGCGGCGGCGCGCGAGCGCGGGCTGGCGGTCGAAGCCGCCGAAGACTTCCAGGCCATCACGGGCGCCGGGGTGCAAGCGCGCGTGGGCGGACGGAATATCCTGGCGGGCGCGGCGCGCCTGATGGCGCGGCATGGCGTTGACCTGCAGGTGTTCGGCGACCGCGCCGCCGAATGGGGCCAGGCGGGCAAGACACCGGTGTACGTGGCCGTGGACGGCCGGCCCGCCGCCATGATTGCCGTCAGCGACCCCTTGAAACCGTCGGCCGTGGCCGCCATCCAGGCCCTGCATGCACTGGGCGTAAAAACCGCCATGATCACCGGCGACAATGAACATACGGCGCGCGGCGTGGCGCGCCAGGTGGGCATCGATGAAGTGCGCGCCGAGGTGCTGCCCGATGGCAAGGTAGCCGCCATCGACACGCTGCGCCAGGGCGGGCGCCGGCTGGCTTTCGTGGGCGACGGCATCAACGATGCCCCCGCGCTGGCCGCCGCCGATATCGGCATTGCCATTGGCACCGGCACCGACGTGGCCATCGAGGCGGCGTCGGTGGTGCTGATGGCCGATGATCTGCACGGCGTGCCCAACGCCATCGGCCTGAGCCGCGCGACGCTGGCCAATATCCGGCAGAACCTGTTCTGGGCGTTCGCCTACAACGCCGCGCTGATTCCGCTGGCCGCGGGCGTGCTGTATCCGGCCTTCGGACTATCGCTGTCGCCGGTATTCGCCGCTGCCGCCATGGCCCTTTCCAGCGTGTTCGTGCTGGGCAATGCCCTGCGCCTGCGCGCCTACCGCCCGCACATCCAGGAACCTGCATCATGAACATCGGACAAGCTGCCCGCGCGACAGGCATTTCCGCCAAGATGATCCGGTATTACGAAAGCATCGGGCTGATCGGCCCGGCCAGCCGCACCGAATCGGGCTACCGTATCTACGGCGACACCGAACTGCACACCCTGCGTTTCGTGCGGCGCGCGCGCGACCTGGGTTTTTCGGTGGAGCAGATGCATGAACTGCTGGCGCTGTGGCGCGACCGCGACCGCGCCAGCGCCGACGTCAAGCGGGTGGCCCTGAGCCATGTGGAAGGCCTGGAACGCAAGGCCGCCGAATTGCAGCAAATGGCCGATACGCTGCGGCACCTGGCCCGCCACTGCCACGGCGACAGCCGGCCCGACTGCCCCATCATCGAAGAACTGGGCGGCGCGCCCTGACGTGCCGCTCAGGCGGCCTGTGCGTCGTCTTTCAGGCGGGCTTGTTCCTGCGCCGCCAGGACTTGGGCGTCGGGCAGCGATTCGAACACGGCAATCGACTCCACGTGCCCGGTGTGCGGGAACATATTGATCACGCCTGCGCTCTTGAGGACGTAGCCCCCTTCATGGCCCATGATCGCGGCATCGCGCGCCAGCGTGGCCGGATTACAGGATACGTACACAATGCGGCGCGGCCGTTCGTGGGGCGCCAACTGCGCCAGCGCCTGGGCAACGGCCTGCGCCCCTTCCCGCGGCGGGTCGATCAGCATGCGGTCGAAGTAGCCCAGGCCGCGCAGCCAGTCGACGTCGACCTCGAACAGGTTCAGCGTGGCGAAGCTGGTGCGGCCGGCCAGGCCATGCTGCCCGGCCGCGGCCAGCGCGCGGTCGGTAAGCGCCTTGCTGCCTTCGACGCCCACGGCTTCCCGGCCGCGCGTGGCCAGGGGCAAGGTGAAATTGCCCAGCCCGCAGAACAGGTCGGCGACACGGTCGGTGGGCTGCACGTCGAGCAGGGTCAGGGCGCGCGACACCATGGCACGATTGATGGCATGGTTCACCTGGGTGAAATCGGTGGGGCGGTATGGCATGCGCAGGCCGAATTCCGGCATGGTGTAGGCCAGCGCATCGCCGTGCTCGGGCTCCAGCGGATGCACGGTGTCGGGCCCCTTGGGCTGCAGCCACCACTGCACATCGTGCTGGGCGGCAAAACGCCGCAGGATGTCGAGGTCGCCCGGCGTCAATGGCTCCAGGTGGCGCAGCACCAGCGCAGTGACGCCTTCACCCAGCGCCACTTCGATCTGCGGCATGCGGTCGGGCGTGGACATGGCGGTGATCATGGCTCGCAACGGCATCAGCAACCGGCTGACATGGGGCGGCAGCACATGGCATTCGCGCATGTCGGCTACGTAGCTGCTCTTGCGTTCATGGAAACCCACCAGCACCCCGCCCTTCTTGGGCACCACCCGCACCGACAGGCGCGCGCGGTAGCGATAGCCCCAGGTGGGGCCATGCAATGGGGGCAGCACGCGCTGCGGCCGCAGCTTGCCCACATGCCAGAACGTGTCTTCCAGCGCCCGCTGCTTGATGGCCACCTGGGCGCTGGGCTCCAGGTGCTGCATGGCACAGCCGCCGCATACCCCGAAATGCGGGCAGCGCGGCACCACGCGCAGCGAGGACGGCCGCAGAATGTCTTCGACGCGGGCGATTTCATAGGAAGGCTTGCGCCGCACCGTCTGCGCGGTAACGCGCTCGGTGGGCAGCGCACCCTCGACGAACACCACCTTGCCGTCACGGCGGGCGATTCCCCGGGCTTCCAGGTCCAGGGATTCGATATTCAGTACTTCGGCCATCTCTTGTGCAATCCAGGCTGATACAGGCAACCGGGCATTGTAAAAGAGGAAGCCGAAGTACGTTGCGCCCCTGTTTTTCCGGGCGCCAAGCCCTAGAACGAGCGCGCCACCGAGAACACCGCGCCCAGGCGGCCGGACGGGTGGCCATTCTTGGTGGGCAGCCAGTTGTCGTCCGATGCGCCCACCGCCGCCAGGCCCAGGACCCAGCCGCTCAGGTCTTTGGTGATGCCCAGCTTGTAGTCGACGTAGTGCCCGATGGAATCGCCGTCCATGTCCACCTGCTTTTTCAGCTTCTGGTAGCCCACATGGGCCACCAGTCCCCAGCCGTCGCCCAGGTCGAAGTTGGCCGTGCCGTCCAGGTACCAGGTGCCCTTGCTGTCGGGTGTGCTGAAGAAGTCGCTGGGTGTATACGAGTACTTCAGCGAGTAGCTGCCGTAGCTCAGCCCCAGGTACAGGTCGGTGTTGTTGTAGTTGCCGCCCTTGGGCGAAGAAGAACCGGGGTAGTAGTAGTACAGGGCGCCCACGTCCAGGCCGATGCCACGGCCCAGCTCGCCCTTCCAGCCGCCATAGAAATCCATCTCCAGGTTGCCCTCGGGAAACACATAATCCGAGACATTGGAGTTCCAGTTGCCCAGGTAAAAGCCCGAACTGTGGGCCAGGTCGAAGCCCACCTGTACCGCCGGCCGGAAGTTGGTCTGGGAATAACCGCGGAACCGGTAGTCGCTGACGATGGCGGCGTTGCCGCTCAGCGAAAAGCCCGCACCCAGGTCGGTGGGTTCCGCGTGGGCGACGGCGGCAAAACCGGCGCCGAGCGCCAGGGGCAATGCTAGCAACTTGCTTTTCATGGTACGGGATCCTGTGCGGAAGAATACGGATGCCGGCAGATTCGCCAGCCCGAAGCACCGGTTTCTTTTCAGAAAAATGACACCGGTTCATTCCGCATAAGCACCTTTCGTGCCAACTTTTTCAGCCCCATGTTTGCCTTGGCCGCGGGCCTTGTCCGCACCACGGCGGCGCATGCGGCCCGCGGCCGGGCACCGCCGCGGCGCGTTGCGGCGCGCCATGCGCCAACATGGCGAAAAAAAACGCGGCATGGCTGCCGCGTGAATCGGAAAATCAGGAAGACCGGTCAGTTGGCCTGCGCGGGCTGCCCAGGCTCGCCCGCCTGCCGGGCGGCGCGGCGCTCTTGCTTCTTGGCGTGGCGTTCCTGCATCTTGGCATGGCGCTCTTTGGCCCAGCCGGCAACCTGCTGCCGCTGGCTGTCGTTCAGGGTATCCCAGGCGGCCAGCCATTTGCCGCGCACCTGGTCGGCCTGCTTGCGGAATTGCTCGTGGTTTTCATCCTGGCGTGCCGCCAGCGCATGGGGGTCGAGCTTGCCGCTTTCCAGCTGGCTGGCCAGCAGATCGTGGCGCTTGCCGCCGTGTTCGCGCATGGCCTTGTGCATATCGCCCTGCGCCTGCTTGGCCGCGTCGAACGCCGCTTTCTGCTTGGCGTCGAGCTTGAGGGATTCGACCTGCTTGGGCGACAGCGGGCCCACGCCCGGCACCCAGAAACCATCGCGCATCATTTTGCCGCCGCGGTGATCGCCGTGCTTGAAGCCGCGGTGCTCGCCGTGCATGCGCGGCGGTTCGGCATTCGCATCGGGCGCGGCCAGCGCAGTGCCTGACAGGCCCGCAGCGGCAACGGCAAAGCCCAGGGCAGCCAGGGAAGAACGGATCGCGTATCGGGACATAGTGGTCTCCTGAAAGAGTAGAACGCGAGGCCATTGTGGAACGCGGCTGGTTACGGCCGGGTTTCCTGGCGGCGTCCGATATTTCAGTCGGTTGCGAGGCATGGGCCTGGCGTGGCCCTGGGCCTCAGGCGTTCCAGGCGGCGAGGTATTCGCGCCAATGGGCGGCGTCGCTGGCCGCCAGGGTGTCGCGCACCAGGTCGATCTCGGCCTGGTAGGACGCGGCATCGAGCTCGCCGCGCAGGAAGCGGAAGCGGCAGTACACCAGCCAGGTGTTGACGACGTCGGTTTCGCAGTACGCCCGGACTTCATCGGCACGACCAGCCTGCCAGGCGGGCCACACTTGGCTGCCGTCCATGCCCAGCTTGCCGGGAAAACCGCAGAGCTTGGCCAATTCGTCCAGCGGCGCATTGGCGCGGCCATTGTATTTGGCCAGCAGATCCATCAGGTCGATGTGCCGGTTATGGTAGCGGCTGATGTAGTTGTTGTATTTGAAGTCGCGGTCTTCATCGCCGGTATCCCAGTAGCGCGGGGCCGGCACGCCGTGGATCAGGCTGCGGTAATGCAGCACGGGCAGGTCGAAGCCCGACCCGTTCCAGCTGACCAGGCGCGGCGTATAGCGTTCGATGGTCTTGAAGAACCCGCTGATGAGCGCGGATTCGGGATCGTCGGGCTGGCCCAGCGTCTTGACGCGGAAGCCCTGGTCATCGCGGAACACGCAACCAATGACCGCGATGCGCTGCAAGTGCAGCGGCAGGAAGTCGTGCCCTACCGCCTCGCGGCGCGCCTGCATGGCGCGCTCGGCGACTTCGGCATCGGGCACCTCGGGCCCCCAGCCGTTGAGCTTGCGCAGCCCGTCGGTGTCGGGCAGGGTTTCCAGGTCGAAGACCAGCGTGGGCGTCATCGCGGCGGCAGGTACTTCAGGGGGTCGACCGGCGTGCCCTGGCGGCGAATTTCAAAGTGCAGGCGCGGCGACGTCGTGTCGGTCTGGCCGACTTCGGCGATCTTGGAACCGCGCTTGACTGTTTCGCCGGTCTTGACCAGCAGTTTCTGGTTGTGGGCGTAGGCGGTGATGAAGCCGTTCTGGTGATTGATGATGATCAGATTGCCCAGGCCGCGCACCCCGTTGCCGCTGTACATGACCTTGCCGTCGGCGGCGGCGCTGACCGGATCGCCCAGCGCCCCCCCGATATCGATGCCTTTGGAACTGGTGCTGAAGGGCTGGGTGACCGGGCCGCTGGACGGCCAGCCCCAGTTGATCAGGGTGGCATCCGATGCGCGCGGCGGCGTGGGCACGGCGGGCGCGGGCGTTTCGGCCGGC
>NZ_JAJMLX010000285.1 GCF_020991325.1 Bordetella petrii
GCTGCCCCGCCGCCCAATACGCCGCCACCGCCTGCCCGGGCGCCACGGGACTACGTATTAGACGGAATGGCCGGCCCGTTCGCGGATGTCTGGCTCCCGTCAGGTGCCAGGCGCCGTTGTATGCCACCACATTCTCAATTGGACGGTGTCCGGCACCCTGACGGGAGCCGGACACCTGGCAGTGCCGGCGCAAACTCGCCGCGGAGGAAAGCACGCCGCCGTGGGGCCAAGGGAGAAATTTGTACCAACGCGGCACAGCGCCAGCCTGTCCGTCCTGGACGTGGGGCCGGGCGAAGCCCGTCGGTCTCGGGCGCATCCAGGCGCGCTGCCCCGCCGCCCAATACGCCGCCACCGCCTGCCCGGGCGCCACGGGACTACGTATTAGACGGAATGGCCGGCCCATTCGCGGGTGTCTGGCTCCCGTCAGGGTGCCAGACACCGTTGTGTGCCACCACAGTCGCAATTGGACGGTATCCGGCACCCTGACGGGAGCCGGATACCTGGCAGTACCGGCGCAAACTCGCCGCGGAGGAAAGCACGCCGCCGTGGGGCCAAGGGGAGAAATTTGCGCCAACGCGGCACAGCGCCAGCCTGTCCGTCCTGGGCGTGGGGCCGGGCGAGTTGACCGGCGGGGTAGCGCGCGCAGCGCGCCGAGGGCGCCTGGATGCGCCCGAGCCCGACGGGCTTCCCCCGGCCCCACGCCCAGGACGGACAGGCGACGCAAGAACCCGGGGACAACCCCTGGGCAGCCACTTAAACACCCGCCCAGCCGCGGCCGGCCCCTGAGAGAGCCCGGCCCCTGGCAAAAATCAACCCACAGCAGCCGTCACCACGATCTCGACCTTCAGGTCCGGGTTGGCCAGGCGGGCTTCCACCGTGGCGCGCGGCGGCGCATTGCCGTCGGCCACCCAGGCGTCCCAGGCCTTGTTCATCGCGTCGAACTCTTTCATGTTGGCCACGAAAATCTGGGCCATCAGGATCTTGCTCTTGTCGCTGCCGGCTTCGGCCAGCAGGCGGTCGATGGTGGCCAGCACCTGGCGGGTCTGGCCTTCCATGTCCAGCGAGCCATCGTCGGGTATCTGGCCGGCCAGGTAGGCCACTCCGTTGTACACGGCCATGTCGGACAGCCGCTTTTCCACATTGACGCGCTTGATGCTGCTCATTGGATAATCCCCACAGAGAACAGTTGGTAAGAAATCGAAGGCGGGGCGCGGCAGCGGGGCCTGCCCACGCCGAAAAGGCGACCCGCCCAGGCCCTAGGCCGGCGGCAGCTGGAATACCTGCCGCAGGTATGCCAGGTAGGCCGGATCGTCGCACATGGTTTTCTCGGGCGCGTCCGACACCTTGGCCACCGGCTGGCCATTGCAGCGAACCATCTTCATCACGATCTGCAGCGGCTCGTGCCCCAGGTCGTTGGTCAGGTTGGTGCCGATGCCGAAAGATACCTTGCAGCGGCCCGAAAAACGCCGCGCCAACTCGATGGCGCGCGGGAATGTCAGCGAATCCGAGAACACCAGCGTCTTGGCGCGAGGATCGGCGCGATTCTTGCGGTAGTGTTCCAGCAGGCGTTCGCCCCACACGAAGGGGTCGCCCGAGTCGTGGCGCGCGCCGTCGAACAGCTTGCAGAAGTACATGTCGAAATCGCGCAGGAAGGCGTCCATGCCGTACACGTCGGACAGCGCAATGCCCAGGTCGCCCCGGTATTCCTTTGCCCACACTTCCAGCGCGAACACCTGCGAATCGCGCAGGCGCGGCCCCAGCGCCTGGCAAGCCTGCAGGTATTCATGGCCCATGGTGCCCAGCGGCAGCACGTTGTGCCGCATGGCCAGCAGCACGTTGCTGGTGCCCGCGAAATGCACGCCCATCTGGGACTTCATGGTCGACACGATTTCCTCGTGCCACTGTTTCGAAAAGCGCCGCCGCGTGCCGTATTCGGCCACCCGGAAATCGGCCAGGGCCGGGTCGTCCAGCACCAGGTGCATCTTCGACTGCAGGCGCTGACGCCCTTCTTCCCAGTCGGGATTGCGCCGCGTATTGCGGAAATAGACTTCGTTCACGATCGCCAGCACCGGGATCTCGAACAGAATCGTGTGCAGCCATGGCCCTTGCACCGTGATGTCGATTTCACCGGGCTGCGCGCCCGCGCTGATCGAAATGCATCGTTCAGGCAGATGGAACAGGCCCAGGAAATCGACGAAGTCGCTTTTGATAAAGCGCAAGTTACCCAGGTATTGCAGTTCGTCCTCGGTAAAGCGCAACTGGCACAATGCGTGCACCTCGGCCCGGATTTCGTCCAGGTAAGGCTGCAAATTCACGCCGGGCGTACGGCACTTATAGCGATACTCGACCTGGGCAGCGGGAAAATGGTGCAAAACCACCTGCATCATGCTGAATTTGTACAGGTCGGTGTCGAGCAGCGAAGTAATTATCATGGTGGCGCGGTTCGGGCGCGGTTCGTTTCGTCACACCATAGCATAAGCAAACGCTGCGGCCGGGGCGGTCCCGGCACTACCGCGGCCAGGGTTATGGTCGCCCCGGGAAGCCGCATTAGGTAAAATCCTGAAAGTTTAAAGAAGCTGTCGCTTGTCCGCGGAGTCCCGAATGACGCACGTCGTTACCGAAAACTGTATCAAATGCAAGTACACCGATTGTGTCGACGTGTGCCCCGTAGACTGTTTCCGGGAAGGGCCGAACTTCCTGGTGATCGACCCCGATGAATGCATCGATTGCGCGGTTTGCATTCCCGAATGCCCCGCCAACGCCATTTATGCCGAAGAAGACGTCCCTGAAGACCAGGTGCAGTTCATCGCCCTGAATGCCGAACTGACGCCCGAATTCGCCCCCATCAGCCGCGCCAAGAAGCCGCTGCCCGACGCCGACGAATGGAACGGCGTGCAGGACAAGCTGCAGCACCTGGAAAAATAGGCTGGCGCCAGCCGCGCCGCAAACCGCGCCGCGCCTTGCATATTGCTAGATGACTGATTCCAAGTACACGCGCCAAACCGTCACCCAGGTACATACCTGGGTTCCCGGCAAGTTGTTCTCGGTGCGCGTGACGCGCGACCCCGCGTTCCAGTTCCAGGCCGGGCAGTTCGCGCGCGTGGGCTTGCCCGGCGCCGACGATCCCGGCGGCCCGCCCACTGTCTGGCGCGCCTATTCCATGGTGTCGGCCCCCCACGAACCCGGGCTGGAGTTCTATTCCATCGTGGTGCCCGAAGGCCTGTTCAGCCCCAGGCTGGCGCAGTTGCAGGCCGGCGACGCCCTGTACATCGAGAAAAACCCCTTCGGGTTCCTTACTATCGATCGCTTTGCGCCGGGCGGCGACCTCTGGCTGCTGGCCACCGGCACCGGCCTGTCGGCCTACCTGTCCATCCTGCGCGACCCGGCCACCTGGCAGGCCTTCCGTCGCATCATCCTGGTCCATGGCGTGCGGTCGGCCAGCGAACTGGCCTACCGCGACGAAATCCTGCATTGGCACGGCCAGCCGCAGTTCGCCGAACACTTCCAGCAAGACCCGCGCAAGCTGGTCTACCTGCCCATTGCCACCCGCGAGGCCCTGCCTGGCATGCCCCAGGCCCGCCTGACCACCCTGATCGCCGATGGCGGCCTGGAACAACTGGCGGGCGAAACCCTGGACCCGGCCCGATCCAAGGTCATGCTCTGCGGCAACCCGGCAATGCTGGCCGATGCCCGCAAACTGCTTTCCGAACGCGGCTTTGCCCCGGGACGGCGTGGCATCCCGGGCAATCTGGCGGTCGAGAACTACTGGTAGCGCCCGCCGCCACCCTGGCTTGGTCGTTTTTACGCAACAAAATCGCCCTCCGGGGGTCGAGTTGTCAGACAAATTGGATATATCCTTACACGCGACGGTAATAATCCGCCCCGCTAAGCACAGGACAACTCCACATGCTGTACCACTTGCATGAAATGCAGCGGGCGTTTCTTACGCCTTTCGCCGCGTTCACCGACGCCAGCTCGCAACTGTTCTCCAGCCCCTACAGCCCGCTGGCCTATACGCCCTTGTCGCGCCAATTGGCCGCCAGCTGTGAACTGATGCACCGCCTGGGCAAGGAATACCAGAAACCGGCGTGGAACTTGCCGAGCACGCAGGTGGAAGGCCATGAGGTGCCCGTCACCGAGTCCGTGGCGCTGGCCCGGCCTTTCTGCCGCCTGCTGCACTTCCAGCGCGGCGTGCGCCGCAATGATCCGCGCGTGCTGGTGGTGGCCCCGTTGTCCGGCCACCATGCCACGCTGCTGCGCGACACCGTGCGCGCCCTGTTGCCCGCCCACGATGTGTACGTGACAGACTGGATCGATGCGCGCATGGTGCCGATATCGGCCGGCCCCTTCCACCTGGACGACTACGTGCGCACCATCCAGGACTTCATCCGCCACCTGGGCCCCGACGTACACGTGATTTCGGTGTGCCAGCCCACGGTGCCGGTACTGGCCGCCATTGCGCTGATGGCCAGCGCCGGCGATGCCCTGCAGCCGCGCAGCATGGTGATGATGGGCGGGCCCATCGACCCCCGCCAGTCGCCCACGCAGGTGAACCGGCTGGCCACCACCAAGCCCTATTCCTGGTTCGAAAGCCAGTTGATCGACACCGTGCCCGCCCGCTACCCGGGCGCGGGACGCCGGGTGTATCCCGGTTTCCTGCAGCATGCCGGCTTCGTGGCCATGAATCCCGACCGGCACCTGAAGTCCCACTACGATTTTTATCTGGACCTGCTGCGCGGCGACGACAGCGATGCGGCCGCGCACCGGCGCTTCTACGACGAGTACAACGCAGTGCTGGACATGCCTGCCGAGTTCTACCTGGACACCATCCGCGTGGTGTTCCAGGAATTCCAGCTGCCCAATGGCACTTGGCACGTGGACGGCCAGCCCGTCAGGCCCGCCGACATCAAGCAGGTGGCCCTGCTGACCGTCGAAGGGGAACTGGACGACATTTCGGGCCAGGGCCAGACCCGCGCCGCCATCAAACTGTGCTCCGGCATACCGGCGGCCCGCAAGCGGCACTACACCGCGCCAGGCTGTGGCCACTACGGCATTTTCTCGGGCCGCCGGTGGCGCGAGATGATCTGTCCTAAAATCGCGGAATTCATCCGCCAGGCATAACGCCGGCGTCTACGGGCTGCGCCGGCCCGTTCCTGCTTCATCCGCCATGTCCTGTCTTTCCCTTGCCGACCGCATCGATGCCCTGCTGCCCCAGACGCAGTGCACCAAGTGCGGGTACGACGGCTGCCAGCCCTATGCGCAGGCCATCGCCGACGGCACCGCTTCCATCAACCGTTGCCCGCCGGGCGGCGACGAAGGCATTGCCGCGCTGGCCGAACTGCTGGACACCGCGCGGCTGCCGCTGGACCTGGCACGCGGCTCGCCCGGGCCCCTGACGGTGGCGCGCATCGACGAGGCCCACTGCATAGGCTGTACGCTGTGCATCCGCGCCTGTCCGGTGGACGCCATCGTGGGCGCCAACAAGCGCATGCATACCGTGCTGGCCGACTGGTGCACGGGCTGCGACCTGTGCGTGGCGCCCTGCCCGGTGGACTGCATCGACATGGTGCCCGCCGGCCGCGCCTGAACGCCGGCCAACGCCC
>NZ_JAJMLX010000286.1 GCF_020991325.1 Bordetella petrii
CTGTCCAGCAGCCGGCGGCCGCGCCGGTGCGCTCCAGCCAGCCCGCCGTGGCGGTGGCGGCGCCCGATACTTCGGCGGCGCATAGCCAGTCGCTGGGCACTGCGTCGCAGGCCGCAAGCCAGGGCGTTACCACGCGCCAGATGGTGGTTGATGTCCTGCTGGTGGCCATGTGGGGGGCACTGATTCCCGCCCTGATGTGGCTGGGTGCCGTGGCGGGGTTTTGAAGGCCGCTGCGGCAGGGCCTAGCTCGATCCCAGCAGAATCACGCCCGCCAGTATGGCCGCGCAACCGGCCAGGCGGCCCATGCCGACTTTTTCGCGCAGCAGGAACATGCCAGCCAGGGTGCCCAGCATCATCGACATTTCCCGTGCTGGCGCCACCAGGCTTAGCGGCGCGCCATTGCGCAGCGCATACAGCACCAGGATATAACCCAGCGGCGACAGCAGCCCTACCGCTACGGCCAGATGCCAGTGGCCACGCATGGCCTGCCAGTTTTCGGCGCGGCGGCGCAGCACATGGGGCACCATCATGGCCGTGCGGGTCAGGCACGTAAACCAGTCGAACAGCACGGGCATGATCAGCAAGACTTTCACCCCATAGGCGTCCACCACGGTGTAGGCCGCGATAAACAGCCCGATCACCACCCCCCAGCGTACGCCCAGCCAAGCCTGCGGCTGGCGGAACAAGGCCAGCCTGCCCTGGGTGGCAATCAGCAGCACGCCGCCCACCACGCACAGCATCCCGGCAATACCCGTGCCCGTTGCCGGCTCGCCCAGCAGCAGGAAGGCGCCGGTGGTGGACAGCAGCGGCCCGGTGCCACGGGCAATGGGGTACACCACCGACAGGTCGGCTACCTGGTAGCCGCGCTGCAGGCACAGGCTGTAGCCCAGGTGCAGGGCGCTGGATGCCAGGATGCACAGCACCACCGGCCAAGTCCAGGTCATGCCCTGGTGCACCAGTATCCACACGACCCACGGCGCATACAGCAGGGTGGCGCACAGGCCGTAGGCAAACACGAATACCGGCCCCACCATGGCGGCCCGTTTGGCCAGCAGGTTCCAGCTGGCATGGGCCATGGCCGCCAGTACTACCAAAACAAGGGACGTATAAGACATGGGCGAAACTGCGGGCGCGACTATTAAGTGTCAGGTTTGTGACAATCCGAGCCAGCCGCAAGCGTACTCCCAATCCACGGCGAAGGGGGCGCAAGGCTATGAAAACAACGGATTTTTGATGTAGAATGCCGGGTTTACCAAACCCATCCTCTGCTTGCGCACAAGCATATCGGTAGAAGTAGCCCAATAGCGCGCAAGGCATGATGATCTCGGAGTTCACCATGAACCTCATCGCTGTCCTGGAACAGGAAGAAATCAAGCGCCTTACCGGCGACAAGACCATGCCCGAATTCGCCCCCGGCGACACCGTGGTGGTTAGCGTCAACGTCGTTGAAGGCACCCGCAAGCGTGTACAGGCCTACGAAGGCGTCGTCATCGCCAAGCGTAACCGCGGCCTGAACTCGTCGTTCATCGTCCGCAAGATCTCGTCGGGCGAAGCCGTCGAGCGTACGTTCCAGCTGTACTCGCCGCAAATCGCCGGCATCGAAGTCAAGCGCCGCGGCGACGTACGCCGCGCCAAGCTGTACTACCTGCGCAGCCGTTCGGGCAAGTCGGCTCGCATCAAGGAAAAGCTGGTCCTCAAGCAAGCCAAATCGGCTTGATGGCCATGGGAGCGGCATTTGCCACGTTGGGCAAATGCCGCGCTCACCGGGTTTCCGGGTTAAAAAGGCACCTGCAAAGGTGCCTTTTTCTTGTCCGCAGCAGGTATGCCTGACCCTTCGTCCCGACCTCGCCGGCCACCGGCCGCTCCGCCATTCGACCCCGCCGCCCAGCCCTGGCGGCCCGCCAATCTTGACCTTGCCGCCGTGCCTGCCGAGCAATTGGGGCCAGATCTGCTGCGCGGCGTGCTCAGCAGCCCTGGCGATTGGCCGCTGGACCCCCTGGGCACGACGGAATACCGCCATCCGGGCCGCGAAGGGGCGCCCGTGCTGGCGGCCGTGCTGATCCCCCTGGTTGCCCGCCCCGATGGGGTGCGGGTCATGTTGACGCAGCGCACCGCCCATTTGCACGACCACGCCGGCCAGATCAGTTTTCCTGGCGGGCGGCTTGAAACCAGCGATGCATCCGCCGTGGCCGCCGCGCTGCGTGAAACCCACGAGGAAACCGGGCTTACCGGCAATTACGTGGACGTGCTGGGCAGCATGCCGGCCTACGTCACGTCTACCGGTTTTTCCATTACCCCCGTGCTGTCGCTGGTCAGGCCCGGCTTTACGCTGGCACCGGATTCCTTCGAGGTGGCGGAAGTGTTCGAGGTGCCCCTGGCGTTCCTGATGGATCCGGCCAACCACCGCCTGTACCGCGCACCCTTGCCCGACGGGCGCGAACGCGAGTATTACGCCATGCCCTGGCACCGTTATTTCATCTGGGGCGCCACCGCAGGCATTCTGCGCAACCTGTACCACATGGTCAGGCACGGCGTGGCCGCCAGCGCCGGCCCGGCCTGAGCGTATTGTCAGTAGCGCTGCTGCGCCGCTTCGCTTTCTTCCAGAATTCGCCGGTACAAGGCGTAGCGGCCCGCGTCGAGGCTGCCCGCCTGCAGGGCCGCCACCACGCCGCAGCCGGGCTCGTGCCGGTGCGTGCAGTTGTAGAAGCGGCAATGCTCGATGTGCGGGGTGAATTCCGGGAAGCCGCGCAAAATGTCTGCCCCGGATAGATGCTGCAGGCCGAAGGCCTGGAAGCCGGGGGAATCGATCAGGTCGCCGCCGGGGGCGGGCAGGTGATACAGCCGCGTGGTAGTGGTGGTGTGCCGGCCCATGTCCAGCGCGGCCGAATGTTCCCGCGTGGCGGCACCGGCGTCGGGCGCCAGGGCGTTCAGCAGGGTGGATTTCCCCATGCCGCTTTGCCCCAGCAGCAGAGTGGTGCGGCCGGCCAGCCGCCCGACCAGTTGCTGATGCACCGCGCCGGTGTCGTGCGCGCTGAGTTCGATGACCGGCACGCCGAGGGCGCGTACCGCGGCCAGGCGGGCACGCGCCTCGGCCAGCCCATGCGCCAGGTCGGCCTTGTTCAGGATGACCAGCGGTTCGATGCCGGCGCTCCAGGCGCCCGCCAGCGCGCGTCCGGCCAGGTCGTCCGAGAAGGTGGGTTCCACCGCCACGACGATGAGCAATTGATCGACATTGGCGGCGAATTGCTTCGAGCGGGTTTCGTCCGAACGGAACAACAGGTTGCGGCGCGGCAGGATGGCGTCGATGGCGCCTTCGTCGCGGCCCTGCGGCGCGACGCGCACGAAATCGCCCACCGCGGCGCCGGCCTTCTTGCCGCGGGGGAAGCAATGGCGTTGCGTGCCGTCGGGGAATTCCACCACGTAATGGCGGCCATGCGCCGCGATGATGCGGCCTTCCAGGTGGGGGCTGGGGCTCATGTCCCCTGCGTCAGGTGGCGGATGCGCACGGCGGCGGGAGGGTGGCTGTCGTAGAAGGCGGAATGCACGGGGTCGGGTGTGAGCGTGGCGGCGTTGTCATCGTACAGTTTGACTAGAGCCGACACCAGCCGGTCGGGCGAGCTCTGGGTGGCGGCATAGCGGTCGGCCTCGAACTCGTCGCGGCGCGAGTACCAACTGGCCAGCGGGGTGAGCATGAACGTGAATACCGGAATGACCAGGAAGAACAGCAGCAGGGCCATGGCATCGTTGCGGCCGTCCAGGCGGGGCAGTACGCCCAGGCTTTCATAGAACCAGGGCTGCTGGGCCAGCCACCCCAGCACGGCGAAGAACAGCAGCGCGGCGCCGAAGCTCAGCACGATGCGCTTGATGATATGGCGCTTGGCGAAATGGCCCAGTTCGTGGGCCAGCACGGCCTCGATTTCGTCGCCGTTCAGGCGTGCCAGCAGGGTGTCGAAGAACACGATGCGGCGCGACTTGCCGAAGCCTGTGAAGTACGCATTGCCGTGGGCCGAGCGGCGTGAGCCGTCCATGACAAACAACCCGCTCAGGGCAAAGCCGCAGCGCTGGGCCAGTTGCTTGATGCGGCCGGCCAGTTCGGGGTCGTTCAGCGGCGTGAACTTGTTGAACAGGGGGGCGATGAAGGTGGGGAAGATGAACAGCAGCAGGATATTGAATGCCGTCCACAAGCCCCAGGCCCACACCCACCACAGGTTGCCGGCCCCGGCCATCAGCCACAGAATGGCCGCCGCCAGCGGGGCCCCCAGTACCAGCGCCAGCAGCAGGCCCTTGGCCAGGTCGGCGGCGAACAGCCCGGGGGTCATGCGGTTGAAGCCGAAGCGCGCCTCCAGCACGAATTGCCGCCACAGGGTGAAGGGCAGGCCCAGCAGCCCCAGCAACACCGCCACGCTGCCCAGCAGCAGCAACTGGCGCAGCAGGTCGTGCGAGGTAAGCTGGGCGATCAGCAGGTCGATGGCCTGCAGCCCGCCCAGCAGGGTCAGGGCCACCAGCAGCACGGCATCGTATACGCGTTCCAGCATCAGCAGTTTTACCCGGGCCACGGTGTAGTCGGCGGCGCGCTGGTGGCTATGCAGGCCGATGCGGGGCGCGAATTCGGGCGGTACCTGGTCGCGGTGTCGGGCCACGTGGCGGATCTGGCGCGAAGCCAGCCACAGTCGCACGACTACGTCGGCCAGCAGGAAGAAAACGAACAGCAGGGTAAGGGTCGTCAGCGGCACGGAATAAGATGCGTGTGAGAAAATGCGGTGTTTTAAAGGCAAATTATATGGCTGCGAACGAAAACCGACTGGTCTGGCTCGATATGGAGATGACCGGGCTGGACCCGACCAAAGAGCGCATCATCGAAGTGGCCGTGGTGGTCACCGAGCCCGACCTCTCCGTCGTGGCCGAAGGGCCCGTGCTGGTGGTGCACCAGGCCGACAGCCTGCTGGACGCCATGGACAACTGGAACAAGTCCACTCATGGCAAAAGCGGCCTGATCGACAAGGTGAAGGCATCTACCCTGACCGAGGCGCAAGCCGAGCAGACCCTGCTGGACTTCCTGGCGCAGCACGTGCCGGCCGGCAAGTCGCCGTTGTGCGGCAATACCATCAGCCAAGACCGCCGCTTCATGTATGCCTACATGCCCAACCTGGAGCGGTTCTTCCATTACCGCAACCTGGATGTCAGCACGCTGAAAGAGCTGTCGCGCCGCTGGGCGCCGGCGGTCTACAAGGGGTTCGAGAAAAAGAGCAAGCACGAGGCGCTGGCCGATATCTACGAGTCCATCGACGAGCTGAAGTATTACCGGGAACATTTCCTGAAGGTGTAGGCAGGCGCAGCTTGCCGTGCGCGAGTCGGCCCCGGGCGCGCCGGAGTCGCCAGCGCCCGCATGTACCTGTCCCACCTGCCTTATATGGACGCGCAACCCGCCTATTCCGTTGCCCGGATCCGCCAGGCCGAGCAGCAGGCCCTGGCCCAGGGGCGCAGCCTGATGCCGCTGGCCGGTGCGGCCGCGGCCCGGTTCATCATGTCGCGGTTTCCCGTGGGGGCGCGGGTGCTGGTCCTGGTGGGGCCGGGCAACAACGGCGGCGACGCCCTGGTGGCC
>NZ_JAJMLX010000287.1 GCF_020991325.1 Bordetella petrii
GGCCTGCACCAGCGCGGGCGCGGTAGGCGCGCCCGCGCGGCGTGGCCTGCCCACCGCGTACTACAGCAGTTTGTACATGATGGTGGTGGCATCGTAGCGCTGCCTGGCCACGTCCAGGCAGAATCCGGGTATCACCCCCGCGCGCTGGTAGCCCAGCGCGGCATAAAGCGGTTCGGCATGGTCGCCAGTGCGCGTGTCCAGCGTCAGCAGGCGGCGTTGCGCCATGCGCGCGCGCTGCTCCAGTTCCAGCATCAGCGCCCGGCCCAGGCCCTGGCGCCGGTGCCGCGGATGCACCAGCAACTTGCGCACCTCCGCGCGTTGCGGCTGGTTCGGGGGTGTATCGCAATCCAGCTGCACGGTTCCCGCGATGCGCCCATCGATATGGGCCGCCAGCAGGGTGCGCGTGCCCGCCTGCACGGCAGGAAACACTTTTTCGGCCCAGAACGCCTCGGCGTCAGCCTGCGTATACGGCAGCACGAAACCCACGCTGGCGCCGTCGTGCACGCAGGCGTGCAGCAGTTCGCCCAGGCCCGCCAGATGTCGTCCGGCCTCGCCGGCAGAAAGCGCCGCTAGCGGCACAAGTGTATCCACGAAAGACCTCTAGACAATGAACAACAGATAATGCGCGCCGCTGCGCGCCGGTGTAAGGAATTCGCTGGCCCCGGTCAGTTGGTAGCGCAGGCAATCGCCCGGCCGCAGCCGGTGCGCCCGTCCTTCCACGCCGACCTGCAACTGGCCTTCCAGCAGCAGCAGATGATGTTCCAGCCCTGGCCGGGGCGGATCCTGGTAATGGATGTGCGTACCGGGCGCCAGGCGGCATTCCAGCACCTCGCCGGCCAGGCGCTGGGCAGGCGGCGATACAGACCTGCGTTCGAAGCCGGTGGCGGTGTCGTTCCAGACAGGCTGCGCATCGCGCCCTACCACCGGCGGATAATCGTCTTCGACCAGCCGCATCAAGCGCGACAGGGTCATGCCGAACGCCGCGCACAGTTTGCCCAGCACACTGGCCGTGGGGCTGACGGCGGCATTTTCCAGGCGCGACAGCGTGGCGCGGCTGACCTGGCTGCGCTGCGCCAGGTCATCGAGCGACCAGCCTCGTTCGGCCCGCAAGGCGCGCAGGCGCAAGGCGATCTGGTGATCGATCGAATCGAGCGGCGTCTGGGTGTTTTCCATATTTGGGATATTCTCCCAAATATGGAAATTTGGCAAGATCTTAGCGCGTGCTGCCAGCCACCGGGGTGTTAAGCAGTTGCTGTTCCCACAAGTAGGCAATGCCGCTGCCGCCGGCATGTTGCTTGATCACGTCCGTCAGTTCGCCGATGTGCTCCGTCCGGGCCCAGTCGCGCTGCCATTCAGACGCCACCGCCAGCCAGGTCATCATGTTGGCGCCGGCCGCGATCATGCGCTGGATGGCCACTTCGTGCGCCTCGACCGAAACCCCGCCGGACGCGTCGGCCACCACCGTCACGTCCCAGCCTTCGCCCAGCGCCTGGATCGTCGGCATGGCCACGCACACTTCGGTCCACAGCCCGGCAATGATCAACTGCTTGCGGCCCGTCGCCTTCACGGCGTCGACCACTTTTTTATCTTCCCAGGTATTGATGAACGTCCGGTCGATTACCTCCTGGCCGGGAAATACATCCGTGATCTGGGGAAAAATGCGGCCGCCCTGCGCGGCGATCACGCTGGTCAGGATGGTGGGTACGCCAAACGCCTTGGCGGCTTTCGCCAAGCCCACGGAATTGTTGACCACCATCTGAGGTTCGTGGCTATTGAGATTTGCAAGCTGGTAAGGCTGGTGGTCGATCAGGACAAGCACCGAATCTTCCGGACGCAGCAGCGAGCCCAGGCCGTTACGAAAGGTCATTGTGTACACCCTTTGCGATGAATGAAATTGAGTTAACGGGAGCCAGGCATCCGCAGGGGTGCTGGCTGGATTGATTCTGGCATTCCCCTTTACGATGCGGTACCGGTCTGTCTTGCTACGCTGTGTCGCGAAATAGGGAACACTGAATGGATATCGAAGCACTGCAAACCTTCGTTGCCGTCGCTGACGCTGGGGGAGTTTCATCCGCTGCGCGCCGCCTGGGCGTTTCCAAGTCGGTGGTCAGCCGCCAGCTATTGCGGCTTGAAACAGAGCTGGGTGTGCAACTGCTGGCGCGCACCACGCGCGGCGCCGCGCTCACGGAAGCCGGCGCCACGTTCCGGGATCACGCGGCCAGGGTCTGCGCTGAAATCGACCTGGCCAGGGAAACCATGCTGCCGTCCGGCAAGCTTTGCGGGCGCCTGCGCGTTGCCGCGCCGCTTTCGCTAGGCCCGATGCTGTTTGCCACCGTGCTGGCGGAAATGGCGCAACGCCATCCGCAGGTCCATATCCATGCCTCGTACAGCGATCGATTCGTCGATCTCATCGCGGAAGGCTTCGATTGCGCGATACGGGTGGGCTATCTGCAGGACTCGAACCTGATCGCACGACGCGTCGCGCCGCTCTACGGAAAGCTGGTGGCCAGCCCCGCCTATATCGCGGCGCATGGTTCGCCCGAAATGCCCGATGAACTCGCTGGCCACCAGGCCCTGATGCAGGGCGCCGAAACGTGGCAGCTCATGGATGGCGACCGTGCCGTCACGGTTCATCCGCAGGGGCGTTTCAAGGCCGACAACGGCGCGGCGCTTGCCGCGGCGGCGGTTGCGGGGCTGGGCATCGCCTGGCTGCCCGACTGCGTCACTGGTGAATATGTGGCTTCCGGCGCGCTGGTGCCGGTAATGACACGCTACCCGCCGCCGCCGGCGGGGGTGTATGTCATCCGCCCGCCGGGGCAGTATCCCGAGCGCAAAGTGCGGGCCCTGACCGAACTGTTGATCGAGTCTTTTGACCAGGCCCCGCACGCTGCCGCGCTACGCCACGCGGGCGCCGCGCTCGAGTAGCAGTTCGCGCAGCACACTGCGATGGCAGCGGTGCTCATCTTCACAATAGCAGCCCACCGAGAAATCGGCCGTGGCGGAAAGCGCCGCCAGCAGGTCCAGTACTTTGCCGGGTTCGCCGGCATGCAGTTCGCTGCGGATCTTGCGGGCTACCTTGCGCCATTCGGCGTCGGTGGAAGCCGCCAGCGCCTGGCTGACCAGTTCCGCGCTGGGCGACAGGACAGGCAGCCAGACGTCGTAATAATTGCGCCGCGCGAACTCTGCCTTGGGCACGCCGCGCGGCGGGCGCCGTACCGTGCCGATGCGCAGCCCCTCGCCGGCCTGGCGGGGAGAGCCTAGTTGGACGATGCGTACGCTCATGCTTGCCTCGCAATTGGATTGGCGGCTACGGCCGCCGCTGCAGCCGGTACACCAGCGTGTCCAGCTGCGTCAGGCCCCGTTCCGCGAACTTGGGCTCTTTGGCCAGGATATCGCGCCGGTCTATCAGTACCGCGTCTGAATGCCCGGCATACACGGCCTGCACTTCTGCGTCGTTGACGGAAAAAGGCGGGCCTTCCATCTGGGCCTGGTCGTAGTCCAGGGTGATCAGCAAGCCACGGTAGCCGTCTGACAACTGCCCGTACACGTGGCGCGCATAGCGTGCCCGCATTTCGGCCGGCAGCGCCACCAGCGCGGCACGATCGTAGGCGCCCACGCAGGTGCCCAGTACCTCGGGCCCCAGGTCGAAGATGTCGCCGCAGTAGATTTCGATATCGCCGGCCTGGTAGTAGCGCCCGGCGCCGGCTTCGCGCACCTGCGCCTGCAACCCGTTCTCGGCATAGAACTGTTCGACGGCCAATGCCGACAATTCCACGCCCAGCACCTGGACCCCCTGCTGGGCCAGCCACACCATGTCCAGCGACTTGCCGCACAAGGGCACCAGCACCTTGCTGCCGGTGGGCAGCTCCAGGGTGGGCCAGTACTTGGCCAGCAACGGCGTCACGCGCGCCTGGTGAAAATGAGTGCGCCCGTCGCGCCAGCGTTCGAGCCAGAAATCCGCGTCCATGCTTTGTGTCTCCGGTTGCCATCTCTAGGGGTTCGATGCGTATTGTAGAGACGTAGAGACGCCGTCCGGAACCGGGGGGCGGCCTGTCATGCCGGAAGGAACTGCGCCAGGTGCGCCACGATGGCTTCGGGCGCGTCTTCCTGCATCAGGTGGCCGGCCTGGGGCACCGGCCTGAAATCAGGCTGGCGGAACCGCGCCGCCAATGCGCGGCCCCGCCCGATGGGCAGCCAGGCATCGTCTTCGCCCCACAGAATCATCACCGGGCAATCTATTTCGCCATAGCGGCGCTCGATCTCGTCGGTGTAGCGCTGGTCGGCCTGCGCCGCCTGACGGTAGAAGGCGGCCTGGCCTTGCGGCCCCGTCCAGGGCTGGGTGTACAGGGCCATGACATCGTCCGCCAGGTGCCGGAAAGCCGCGCCCTGGATATAGGCCTTCAGGATGGCGGCGTGGATATACGGCGGCATGCCCGCGAATGCGGCTTCATGTTCGCGCGCGTGGCGCGCGAACGGCGAGCCCCAGGGGGCCAGCGCCACCGCGTCGATCAGGGTCAGGCTGCCATAGCGGCAGCCTTCCAGCAAATTGGCGCGCAGGGCGGTGGCGCCGCCAAAATCGTGCGCCACCACGTCGGGCCGCTCAAGAGTCCAGTGGCGCAGCAGGGCGGCGAACAGGCGGCCCTGAACCGCCAGCGACACATCCTGCCCGGGGCGCTGTTCCGACTGCCCATAGCCCAGCAAATCGTACAGGTACACCTGGCGGCCCCGCGCCAACAGCGGCGCCACCTTGCGCCACACCGCGGCGGAAAATGGCGTGCCGTGCAACAGCACCACCGGCCTGCCCTGGCCCAGCACGGCGTAGCGCACGGCCTGCCCTTCGAAATCATACGTATGGGAAAGCGCCGGCAACCGGCTCGATGCGATTGAATCCATGATAACCTCTTAATTAAGTTTAAAGGGTTAGTTTTTTCCACCTTAAACTTAACCTGTATATCTAGTCAACAAGGTTAGACATGCCAAACGACGAGCCCGATACAAGCGGCACGCCGGACACCTTTGTCGGCGGGCACCCTTACCTGGATTTTCTGAACACCGGCGGCGGGCCCACCAAGGCGCGCGATGCGCCCGCGTTTGCCGACTGGGCCGAGGCCCTGCGCTGGCTGAGCCTGGCGGGGGTGGTGACACCCGCCGAACGCAGGCAGCTGGCAAAACTGGCCCAGGGCCCCGCCGCCCTGGCAGCCTTGAAGAATCTGGTATCGCAGCGCGAGCATGCCCATGCGGTGCTGTCCGCCGTGGCCGGCGACCAGCCCGCGCCGCCGGCTGCTCGCCGGTATCTGGAAAACGAGATCCGCCTGGCGCTGAAGCACGCCACGCTGCCGCTGTTTCCGGAACGCCAGCCCAGCTGGCACATAGACCGCGCCGCGGCGGGGCTGGACTTGCCGCGCCTGCGCCTGGCGCTCAGCGCGCAAGACCTGGTTGCCCATGCACCGCTGCACCGGCTGCGCGAATGCGAAGCCTGCAGCTGGCTGTTCCTGGATACGTCGCGGGGCGGCCGCCGACGCTGGTGTTCGATGGCCACTTGCGGCAACCGCGCCAAGGCGCCCCGCCACTACCGCGCCCAGCAGGCGGCCTAGCC
>NZ_JAJMLX010000288.1 GCF_020991325.1 Bordetella petrii
GCCCTGCCGGCGCACAACACGCTGCGCCCCGCCGAAAGCGGCATGGCCATGGTGCGGGCCCGCGCCGGCGGCACCGGCGCGCAGTTCAACCTGGGCGAGATGACCATTACGCGCTGCGCCGTCACGCTGGACGACGGCACGATGGGAGTGGGCTATGTGCCCGGCCGTTCACGGCGCCATGCCGAACACGCGGCGGTGCTGGACGCACTGCTGCAGCAAGACGCCTGGCACGACCGCATACAGGCCGGCGTGATCAAGCCGCTGGCGCGTGCCCATGCCGAGCGCGCGCGCCGCCAGGCGCAGGTGGCCGCGCAGACGCAGGTGGAGTTCTTCACGATGGTGCGGGGGGAGGACTGACATGATGCATGCGCAAACCACCGCTTCCGCGGCGCCGCCCGCCGCGGGCTTTACCGATGCCGTCGCGCAGTCGCAGCTGACCTTCCGCGCAGCGCTGCAGGCCCTGGCCCATCCGGGCAGCGTACAGCCCGTCGCGGCCGATTGCGGCGTGCCTCCCGGCCTGTCGGCCGGCATGACGGCCATGCTGCTGGCGTTGGCCGATGTAGACGCGCCGGTATGGCTGCCGGCCGGCGTGGACGACGCCGTGCGCCAGTTCCTGCGCTTTCATTGCGGCTGCCCGCTGGTGGACGATCCGTCGCAGGCGCGTTTGGCCGCGGTGCCGGCCGGCCATGCCGCGCCCGACCTCAACCGCTGCCATCCGGGCGACCCGGCGTATCCCGATTTGTCCACCACCTTGCTGCTGGAAGTCGAGTCGCTGGAAGCCGGCCCGGCCGTGACGCTGGCGGGGCCGGGCATCCAGACACAGCGCATTTTGCGCGCCGCCGGGCTGCCCGCGGGTTTCTGGGAGCAGTGGCGCGCCAACCACCAGATCTTTCCCCTGGGCGTGGATGTGTTCCTGATCCGGGGCAACCAGTTGTGCGGGCTGCCGCGCACCGTCATCGCGGAGGGCTGACATGTATGTAGCCGTCAAAGGGGGCGAACGCGCCATCCTGAATTCCTATCGCATGCTGGACGCCTATCGCCGCGGCGACCCGGGCGTGCCCGAGCTGACGCTGGCGCAGATCCGTCAGCAAATGCCGCTGGCCGTGTCCCGCGTCATGGCCGAAGGGGCGCTGTATGACCCGCAATTGGCCGCGCTGGCCATCAAGCAGGCCGCTGGCGATGTGATCGAGGCGGTGTTCCTGCTGCGCGCCTACCGCACCACGCTGCCGCGCTTCGGCTATACGCAGCCGGTGGATACCGCCTGCATGCGCCTGCAGCGCCGCATCTCGTCCACCTTCAAAGACGTGCCGGGCGGCCAGATCCTGGGCCCCACCTACGACTACACGCAGCGCCTGCTGGATTTCTCGCTGGAAGAAGAGGGCGGCGCGGCCGAACCGCTGGCGCCGGCCGAACGGACGCTGCCCGCGTCGATGCCGCGCGTGACCGACCTGCTGCAGCATGATGACCTGGTCGACCAGGAAGGCATCCCGCCGGGCGATGCCGCGCCTTTCGACCTGACCCGCCAACCCCTGGCGTTTCCGGCCGAGCGCGCCGCGCGCCTGCAGAACCTGGCGCGCGCCGACGAAGGCTTTCTGCTGTCCATGGGGTATTCCACGCAGCGCGGCTACGGCAACACCCATCCCTTCGCGGCCGAGATCCGCTACGGCACGCTGGAAGTGGAGATGTTCATCGAAGAACTGGGCTTTGCCGTTACGGTGGGGGAAATCGAGTTGACCGAATGCCAGATGGTCAGCCAGTTCGGCGGCAATGCCGGCGAAGCGCCCAGGTTCACGCGCGGCTATGGCCTGACATTCGGCTACGGCGAGCGCAAGGCCATGTCCATGGCGCTGGTGGACCGCTCGCTGAAAGCGCAGGAACTGGGCGAGGCCGCCGATTCGCCGGCCAACGACCACGAGTTCGTGCTGTACCACAGCGACAACGTCGAGGCCTCGGGTTTCGTGCAGCACTTGAAATTGCCGCACTACGTGGATTTCCAGGCCAACCTGGAACTGTTGCGCCGCCTGCGGCAGGAACAGCAGGCCGCGCGTAGCCGGGCGGAACCCGCCGCCCAACCCGCCGCCGCGCCCGCCGCGGCGCCCACCGCCATTGCCGACGAGGCCCTGTCGCCATGAGTTCCAGCCCATCCACGGTCGTCCGCGACGACCACTACAACTTTGCCTATCTGGATGAATCCACCAAGCGCATGCTGCGCCGGGCGCTGCTGAAGGCGGTTGCCATCCCCGGCTACCAGGTGCCCTTCGGCAGCCGCGAAATGCCGCTGCCCTATGGCTGGGGCACGGGCGGAATCCAGGTCACCGCCGCCATCATCGGCACCGACGACGTGCTGAAGGTGATAGACCAGGGGTCCGACGACACCACCAATGCCATCAATATCCGCCGCTTCTTCGGCCGCGTCACCGGCGTGCGCACTACCGAATCCACGCGCGAAGCCACCATCGTGCAGACACGCCACCGCATTCCCGAAACCCCGCTGCGCGAGGGGCAGGTGATGGTGTACCAGGTGCCTATTCCCGAGCCGCTGCGCTGGCTGGAGCCCAGCGAAACCGAGACCCGCACCATGCACGCCCTGGCCGAGTACGGCGGCATGCACGTGAAGCTGTACGAAGACATCGCGCAGCATGGCCGCATTGCCACCACCTACGATTACCCGGTCATCGTCAACGGCCGCTACATGATGCGGCCTTCGCCCATCCCGAAGTTCGACAACCCCAAGCTTGACGGCAGCCCGGCGCTGATGCTGTTCGGCGCCGGCCGCGAAAAGCGCGTGTACGCCGTGCCGCCCTACACGCGGGTGAAAAGCCTGGATTTCGAAGACCATCCGTTCCAGGTCGAGCAGTGGGACCACTGCTGCGAGCTGTGCGGGTCGCGCCAGAGCTACCTGGACGAGATCATCCTGGATGACCAGGGCACGCGCCGCTACGTGTGTTCCGACACCGAGTATTGCGCCGACCGCCAGGCCGCCGGCCATGCCGGCACGGCTGGCGCCACCGAGGAGGCCGCGGCATGAACAGCCAACCTTTGCTTTCCGTGCGCGACATGACCTGCACCTGGGACGGCGTGCATGGCTGCCGCGACATCAGTTTCGACCTGCACCCGGGCGAAGTGCTGTGCGTGGTGGGCGAGTCCGGTTCGGGCAAGAGCACCCTGCTGCAGGCCGTATCGTGGCAGGCGCGGCCGCAGTCCGGCAGCGTGTGGTACGACATGCGCGACCGCGGCTTTGTGGACCTGGCTTCGCTGTCGGCCGCCCACCTGCGCTTGCTGTCGCGTACCGACTGGGGCTTCGTGCGCCAGAATGCGCGCGATGGCCTGCGCATGCAGGTCAGCGCGGGCGCGAATATCGCCGAACGCCTGATGGCGGTGGGACAACGCCACTATGGCAGCCTGCGCCAGCAGGCCGGCACGTGGCTGAACAAAATGGAAATCGACGCGGGCCGCCTGGACGATGCGCCCGCGGCGTTCTCGGGCGGCATGCAGCAGCGCCTGCAGATCGCCCGCAACCTGGTCACGCACCCGCGCATGGTGTTCATGGACGAGCCCACGGCGTCGCTGGACGTGTCGGTGCAGGCCCGCCTGCTGGACTTGCTCCGCCAGTTGGTGGCCGACCTGAAGCTGGCCGCCATCGTGGTAACCCACGACCTGGCCGTGGCGCGCCTGCTGGCCCACCGCACCTTGGTGATGCGCGGCGGCCGCGTGGTGGAAAGCGGCCTGACCGACCAGATCCTGGACGATCCGCAGCATCCGTATACGCAATTGCTGGTGTCTTCCATTTTGCAGAGTTGAATTCCATGAACGCAACGACTTCCCTGATCCAGGTGCGCGGCCTGGGCAAGATGTTCACCCTGCACAACCAGGGCGGCATTCGCCTGCCGGTGCTGCACAGTGTGGATTTCGATGCCGGCCCGGGCGATTGCCTGGTGCTGTCCGGGCCTTCGGGCACCGGCAAGAGCACGCTGCTGCGCTGCCTGTATGGCAACTATCTGGCCACCGAGGGCAGCATCCGGGTGCGCGATGGCGGTACCTGGGTGCAACTGTCGGGCGCGCCCGAGCAGCAGATTCTGCGGCTGCGCCGCGATGTCATCGGTTATGTCAGCCAGTTCCTGCGGGTGATTCCGCGGGTGGGCACCCTGGACGTCGTGGCCGAGCCCTTGCGCGAACGCGGGGTGGACATCGAGTCCGCGCGCGAGCAGGCGGCCGTGCTGCTGCGCCGCCTGAATGTGCCGCAGCGCCTGTGGGCGCTGCCGCCCGCCACGTTTTCGGGCGGCGAGCAGCAGCGCGTGAACATCGCCCGCGGTTTCATCGGCGGCCATCCGGTGCTGCTGCTGGACGAGCCCACCGCCTCGCTGGACGCCGAGAACCGCGCCGTGGTGGTCGCCCTGATCCGCGAAGCCGTGGCCGCGGGCCGCTGCCTGATCGGCATTTTCCATGACGAAGCCGTGCGCGACGAAGTCGCCACGCGCATCCTGCCCATCCAGCCGGCCGTGTCTGCCGGCGCCCTGGAGTAGCCATGCCTGCCCTGTACCTCACCCATGCCCGCGTCGTGCTGCCGGATGCGGTGCTGCCCGACAGTGCCGTCCTGATCGAGGACGGCATCATCGCGGCCATCGAGCCCGCCGGCGCGCGCGGCGCGCAAGTCGTCGACCTGCAGGGGCAGACCCTGCTGCCCGGCTTGATCGACCTGCATTGCGACGCCATCGAGAAAGAGGCCGAACCCCGTTCGCGCGTGCTGTTCCCGCTGGATTTCGCGGTGGCCCAGGTCGACCGGCGCAATGCCGCGGCGGGCATCACCACGCCGTTTCATGCGCTGTCGTTCGCCAATAACGAATGGGGCGTGCGCAACAACCAGACTGCCGCGCAGGTGGCCCGCGCCCTGCATGCCTTCGGCGCGCACAGCCTGGTGGACAACCGCGTGCACTGCCGCTACGAGATCACCGACGAAACCGCCATGCCGGTGCTGCAAGCCCTGCTGGACGAAGGCGTGGTGAACCTGTTGTCGGTCATGGACCATTCGCCGGGGCAGGGCCAGTTCAAGACGCTGGAAGCCTACCTGCAATACATGATGGGCAACCACGCCATGAGCCGCGACGAAGCCGAAGAGGCCGCGCGCGCCAAGCTGCAGGCGCGCGATGGCGCGGCGCGCCGGGTCGAGACCTTGCTGGCGCATGCGCGCCGCCTTGGGGTGCCCACCGCCAGCCACGACGACGATTCGGTGCAGCGCATCGCCACCATGCGCAACCTGGGCGTGTCGATGAGCGAGTTCCCCATCAACCTGGACACGGCCACCGCCGCCGTGTCCTGCGGCCTGCCCACCATCCTGGGGGCGCCCAATGTGCTGCGCGGCCAGAGCCAGAGCGGTTCCATGCGGGCCATCGACGCGGTGCGGGCCGGCGTGGCCAGTTGCCTGTGCTCGGACTACCAGCCGTCCACGCTGATCTCGGCCGCCTTCGCGGTGGCCGCGCAAAGCGACCTGACCCTGCCGCAGGCCGTGGCCTTGGTGACGGCCAATCCGGCCGATGCATGCGGCCTGCGTGACCGCGGCCGCATCGCCGCGGGCCT
>NZ_JAJMLX010000289.1 GCF_020991325.1 Bordetella petrii
GATGGCGTCCAGCGCGGCGGGCAGTTGCCCCGGGTGGCGGGCCTCGATGCGCCCGGCCTGGCCGCGCAGGCATAGCGCCCGCCCGGTCAGTCGGTCTTCGAATCGGCATTGCATGGTGGTGGGTGGTTGTCAGCGTTGCGGCAGGTGTCTGGCTCCCGTCAGGGGGCCAGACACTGTTCTGTTGAGATACTGTGTAACACGTCGGTGTCTGGCACCCTGACGGGAGCCAGACACCTGGCAAAGTCAGGCGCGACGGGCATGCGCTTGCTGTTGCGCCAGGAACTCGGCCAGCACCCGTCCGGTGTGCGATTTGTCGCGCAGGCTCATGACGTGTTCGGGCGAGCCTTCGGCCACCAGCCGGCCGCCGCCGGTGCCGCCTTCGGGGCCCAGGTCCAGCAGCCAGTCGGCCTCGGCGATCACGTCCAGGTTGTGTTCGATGACCACCACCGTATTGCCGGCCGCCACCAGGCGGTGCAGCACATGGATGAGCTTTTCCACGTCGGCCATCGACAGGCCCACCGTGGGTTCGTCCAGCACGTACAGCGTATGCGGGGCGCGCGAGGCGCGGCCGGTGGTGATCACGCCTTCGGTCAGGCGCGCCTTGGACAGCTCGGTTACCAGTTTGATGCGCTGCGCCTCGCCGCCCGACAGGGTGGGCGAGGGCTGGCCCAGGGTCAGGTAGCCCAGGCCCACATCCTGCATCAGCTGCAGCGGACGATGGATCTTGGGATGCGCGGTGAAGTACTCCAGCGCATCGTCCACTTCCATGTTCAGCAGTTCGCCCGCGTTCTTGCCGCGCATCTGCACCGACAGCGTATCGCTGTTGAAGCGCGCGCCATTGCAGGCGTCGCACGGCACTTTCACATCGGGCAGGAAGCTCATTTCGATGGTGCGCATGCCCTGGCCTTCGCAGATGGGGCAGCGGCCGTCGCCGGTGTTGAACGAAAAGCGCGCCGCGCCCCAGCCGCGCATGCGGGCCTCGCGCGTGTCGGCGAATTGGCGGCGCACGTCGTCCCAGAAGCCGATATAGGTGGCCGGGCAGGAACGCGGCGTCTTGCCGATGGGGGTCTGGTCTACTTCCAGCACGCGGTCGATGGCTTCCCAGCCGGTGATCCGTTCGCAGCCATTCCAGCGCGGAGCCTTGCCTTGGGACACGGCCTGCAGCAGGTTGTCCAGCAGCACTTCGCGCGCCAGGGTGGATTTGCCCGACCCCGACACGCCCGTGACCACGCTCAGCCGGCCCACCGGGATGCGCGCGTCCACATGGCGCAGGTTGTGCAGTTGGGCGCCGCGGATCTCGATCATGGGGGTGTCGCCTTCTACCGGGCGGCGGCCTTGCAGCGGGTGCGCCAGCGGCTTGGCCAGGTAGCGGCCGGTGATGGATTCCGGGCTGTCGATCAAGTCTTGCGCGCTGCCTTGCGCCACCACGCGGCCGCCGCGCACGCCCGCGCCCGGCCCGATGTCGATGATGTGCGAGGCGCGGCGGATGGTGTCGTCGTCGTGTTCCACCACCACCAGGGTGTTGCCGTTGCCTTCCAGGCGCGCCAGGGCATCCAGCAGGATGCGGTTGTCGCGCGGGTGCAGGCCGATGGTGGGTTCGTCCAGTACATAGCAGACGCCCTGCAGGTTGGAGCCCAGTTGCGCGGCCAGCCGGATGCGCTGTGCTTCGCCGCCCGACAGCGTGGGCGCGGCGCGGTCCAGCGCCAGGTAGTCCAGCCCGACTTCTTTCATGAAATTCAGGCGGCCGCGGATCTCGGCCAGGATGTCGCGCGCGATTTCGCCTTCGCGGCCGCGCGCCACCAGCCCGGTGAAGAAGGTATGCGCCTCGGACACCGGCATGGCGGCCAGATCGGCGATGGAGCGGTCGCGCCAGCGCACGGCGCGCGCCACGCGGTTCAGGCGCTGGCCGTCGCACACCGTGCATACGCCGGCCTCGCCTTCATAGCCGGCATTCCAGGCGGTTTCTTCGCCGGTCTGTTCCGCATCGAAGTTCTGCAGCTGCAGGCCGGTGCCGAAGCAGCCCGTGCACCAGCCGTGCTTGGAGTTGTACGAGAACAGCCGCGGATCGGGTTCGGGAAAACTGGTGCCGCACGAGGGGCAGGCGCGCTTCACCGAAAAATGCGCCTGCTGCAGTTCGGTGTCCATTGCCTGGTGCAGCTTGTCCACCGGCCACACCAGGCTCATCACGCCCTGGCCGTGTTCCAGCGCGCTTTTCACGGCCTGGCGCAGTTCGGTCTCGTTGGCGGGGTCGACCACCAGGTCGGCCACCGGCAGTTCGATGGTGTGTTCCTTGTAGCGGTCCAGCCGCGGCCAGGGGCTGACCGGGATGAAGGCGCCATCCACCCGCAGGTGCGTATGGCCCTTGGCGCCGGCCCATTTGGCCAGGTCGGTGTAGTAGCCCTTGCGCGCCGTCACCAGGGGCGCCAGCAGGCCGATGTGCTGGCCTTTGTACTCGCGCAGCAGCCGCGCCACGATCTGGTCGGCGTTCTGCGGCTCCACCGCCACCTGGCAATCGGGGCAGTACTGCGTGCCCAGCTTCACATACAGCAGGCGCAGGAAATGGTGGATTTCCGTCATGGTGGCCACGGTGGACTTGCGCCCGCCTCGGCTGGTGCGCTGCTCGATGGCCACCGTGGGCGGAATGCCGAAAATGGCGTCCACGTCGGGCTTGCCGGCTGGCTGCACAATGGCGCGCGCATAGGCGTTGAGCGATTCCAGGTAGCGCCGCTGTCCCTCGTTGAACAGGATGTCGAACGCCAGCGTCGATTTGCCCGAGCCCGACACGCCGGTAATCACCGTGAACTTGTCGTGCGGGATCTCGACGTTGACGTTCTTCAGGTTGTGCTCGCGCGCGTTGCGGATCTCGATGGCGCGCGCCTCGCGGCGGCGGCGCATCAGCGATTGCAGCGGCGTGCCGGTATCGGCCCCATAGGCTGCCACCGGTTCGGCCAGCACCGGCGTCAGGCCGGCCTGCTCGGCGATCTGCGCGTCGGCGTCATTGCTGACCGCGACGTCGCCGGGCAGCACGCTGACGGCGTAGTCGCGCAGCGCCGCGCCGGTGTGCGAGCGCGGGTTGTCTATCAGGTCTTGCGGCGTGCCGACGCCCACGACCTCGCCACCGGCGTCGCCGCCCTCGGGGCCCAGGTCGATCAGCCAGTCGGCGGCGCGGATCACGTCCAGGTTGTGCTCGATGACCAGCAGCGTGTGGCCGGCGGCCAGCAATTTCCGGAAGGCGCGCATCAGGCGGGCCACGTCGTCGAAGTGCAGGCCGGTGGTGGGTTCGTCGAACAGGAACAGGCTGCCCTTTTTGGCTACCTTGGCCGTGGAGATGCCGCTGCGCGCCGCTTCGGCCAGGTGGCCAGCCAGTTTCAGGCGCTGCGCCTCGCCGCCCGACAGGGTCGGCACGGGCTGGCCCAGCCGCACGTATTCCAGGCCCACATCGGCCAGCGGCGCCAGGCCGGTTTGCACGTCGCGCAAGCCCTTGAAGAAGTCCAGCGCCTCGCTGACCGTCATTTCCAGCACCTGGTCGATCGAGGCGCTGTTGCCCAGATGCTCCACGCGTACTTCCAGTACCTCGGGGCGGAAGCGCCGCCCGTCGCAATCGGGGCAGCGCAGGTAGACGTCGGACAGGAACTGCATTTCCACGTGCTCGAAACCCGTGCCGCCGCAAGTGGGGCAGCGTCCGTCGCCGCTGTTGAAACTGAAGGTGCCGGCGGTGTAGCCGCGTTCCTTGGCCACGGGGGCCTGCGCGAACAGCTTGCGGATGGCATCGAAAGCGCCCACATAGCTGGCGGGATTGGAGCGCGCCGTCTTGCCGATGGGGGTCTGGTCCACCATGACCACGTCGGCGATCTGCTCGGCGCCCAGCAGGCGGTCGAAGGTGCCGGGCGCCTCGGATGGCTTGCCCATGTGCTTGAGCAGGGCCGGGTACAGCACGTCCTGCACCAGGGTGGATTTGCCCGAGCCCGATACGCCGGTGACGCACACCAGGCGGCCCAGCGGCAGCTCTACCGATACGTTGCGCAAGTTGTGCGCGGTGGCGCCTTCCAGCAGCAGGCGTGGGGTATTGGCGGCCACCGGCATGGGGCGGGGGGCTTCCACGCGCTGGCGGCCGCCCAGGTAGTCTCCGGTAAGGGTGGGGGTGGCGCGCAGCTGCGCCGGCGTGCCGTCGAACACAATGCGTCCGCCGCGCTCGCCGGGCCCGGGGCCGATATCGATGATGCGGTCGGCGGCCACCATGACCTGCGGATCGTGCTCCACCACCACCAGCGTGTTGCCGGCATGGCGCAGCCGGTGCATGACTTCCACGACGCGGTGCATGTCGCGCGGGTGCAGGCCGATGGAGGGCTCGTCCAGCACGAACAGCGTATTCACCAGCGAGGTGCCCAGCGCCGTGGTCAGGTTGATGCGCTGCACTTCGCCGCCTGACAGCGTGCGGCTTTGGCGGTCCAGGGTCAGGTAGCCCAGGCCCACGTCGCACAGGAATCTGAGGCGTGCGCGCGCTTCGGTCAGCAGCAGGTCGGCGGCGGCGTCCAGCGCGCCGCCGAACGTCAGCGTGTCGAAGAAAGTGCGCACCCGTTCGATGGGCAGCAGCATTACATCGTGGATGGACAGGCCGTCCAGTGCGTCGAGCTGCGGGCGGGTCCAGTTGGCGCCCGCCGGCATGAAGCGCGTGTAGCGGTCATCGCCGGGCGGCAGCACGCGGTCGGCTTCTTCCTTACTGCCTAAACGCCATAGCAGGGCGTCGGGTTTCAGGCGCGCCCCGTTGCAGGTGGGGCACGGCGTGTAGCTGCGGTACTTCGACAGCAGCACCCGCACGTGCATTTTGTAGGCACGGCTTTCCAGCCAGGCAAAGAAGCGGTGCACGCCGTACCACTGGGTTTTCCAGGCGTTGTTGCCGCCTTTCCAGTCCGGGTCGCCATGCAGCACCCAGTGGCGCTGCGCGTCGGTCATGGCTTTCCAGGGCACCGACATGGGAATGCCGGCGCGCGGCGCGTACTTGGCCATGTCGTCCTGGCATTCCTTGAACGAAGGTGTCTGCCAGGGCTTGATGGCGCCTTCGCGCAGCGTCTTGTTCTCGTCCGGAATGACCAGGCCGTAGTCGATGCCGATGACGCGGCCGAAGCCCCGGCAGGCCTCGCACGCGCCCAGCGGCGAATTGAACGAGAAGCTGCTGGGCAGGGGGTCGGTGTATTCGATGTCGCAGTCGGCGCAGTGCAGGCGGTCGCTGTATTTCCAGACTTGGGCGTCGCCGCCGTCTGCATCTAGCACGTGCACCGCCATGTGGCCGCCGCCCATGCGCAGCGCGGTGTCCAGGGCTTCCATGACGCGCTCGCGCTCGGCGCTGGAATGGCGGAAACGGTCTTGCACCACGTGCAGGATGCGGCGCTCGCCTTCGTTGGCGGCGGCCTTGGCCTTGCCCTTGCGCGCGCCCTTGCCGCCGGCCGCCGGCGCCTTGCCGGTTTCTTCGCGGTGCACGCGCGTATAGCCCTGCTGTTCCAGAAAGCCGCGCACTTCGTCTTCGGTGAAGTTGGCG